>CBFHTF010000042.1:0-19688 GCA_965658685.1 Luminiphilus sp. | reverse complement strand
AAAGTTTCAAATCCTTAGCCGTCGCAAACCACTTACCCTCATCCCCCGGCGTAGTCTTGATCAGATCCACGAGAATGTTCTCCGGCGCCAGATAGTTGACGCCATCATCCTCCATGGCCTCCCACAGGCGTTTGAGCCATTTGTGCTTGGTAGATTTATTCATACCACCTTTCTGAACTGCCCCTCTGGCTGATTGGCCCACGCAGCGTCGCCCCACCAATGGACCTACTTTTTGGCACCTATAGTTACCATTACCGGCCTCTATGGAAAGCATTGTGTTCACCCCACTTGAAATACCTAAAATGGACACTATAGTGATCATCTTTAGGGATTATGGCATTCATTGTGACCGGTGATAAATCAGCGAAAGGTCGATCCGCGGTCGTCTTTCCCAAGAATCGACGCATTTTGGAACAGTTTGGCGAAAACATAAAACTGGCGTGTAAACGTAGAGGTTACACCCAGGTATTGATTTCCGAGCGCACCGGACTCAGCCGCCTCACGATTCGCAAGATCGAAAATGGAGACCCCAGTGTATCCATCGGTCATTACCTAGCTGTACTAAGCGTGCTCGGGTTGGCGGAAGATTTCACCAGAGTCGCTGCAGACGATGAGCTGGGTCGCAAACTCCAGGACATCAAGCTAATGAGCAAGAAATCTGGAATACAGCCTTGAGCGAGGACAAATAGCCATGAGCACCGAAGTCTTCGTCTTTGCAGACTGGGAGGAGTTCCCAGAGCCGACCGTGGTTGGCACACTTCGGTCCTCCCCCGCGCGTCAAAAAGAGCATTTCAGCTTCAGTTATGACACTGACTGGCTGCAGTCTGCTTACGCGCAGCAAATCGACCCTGAGCTCAATCTCTACTCCGGCGAACAGCACGGTGAAGACGACAAAAATTTCCGCGTGTTTCTGGATTCCTGTCCCGACCGCTGGGGGCGCTTGCTGATGAAGCGGCGCGAGGCAATCCATGCCCGACAAGAACAACGTCGCCCACGCGTGCTGTCCGAAATCGATTACCTTCTGGGCGTGCATGACCTGCACCGTGCCGGCGCGCTACGCTTCAAACGCGAAATGGGTGGCCCTTTTCTCGACAACGAGGAACGTCTCGCGGCCCCCCCTATCTCATCATTGCGGGAGCTTGAGTACGCCGCCGGGCAAGTAGAAGAAAATGCCGATAGTGATGATCCCGACTATGAGAAGTGGTTGGCCATGCTGATGTCGCCGGGTTCTTCCCTGGGTGGCGCCAGGCCGAAGGCCAGTGTGACCGATGAAGAGGGTCACCTATGGATCGCCAAGTTTCCAAGCCGCCAGGATGATTACGATGTGGCTGCCTGGGAATACGTCGCATACCAGTTGGCGCTGGATGCAGGAGTCGTCATGCCGGAGAGCCGGATCGAAAAGCTCGGCAGTCACCACCACTCCTTCCTGACCAAACGCTTTGATCGCACCGCGGCGAGTCGTCTTCACTTCACCTCGGCGATGACGCAACTCGGCTATTACGACGGCGACTATGAAGCCAGTTACCTGGAGCTCGCCCAATTCCTTACCGAGCACGGCGCCAACACCACAGAAGATCTCGCGCAATTGTGGCGCCGCATCGTGTTCTACATCGCCATTTCCAACACCGATGACCACCTCCGCAACCACGGCTTCATCTACCATCAGGGAGGCTGGTTGTTATCGCCGGCCTACGACATCAATCCGGTGACACCTGCCAATGGATTGCATCTGAACATAACCGACAGCGATAATCGATTGGACTACGAGTTGGCCATGGACGTCATCGAATTCTTTCAGCTGGACCGCGGGCAGGCTTTGAAAATTAAAGAAGAAGTGCTCGCCAGTGTTGGTAAATGGAGGGCTCAAGCAAGCGCCGTTGGGCTGGGCAGGAGCGAGCAAAATCTGATGGAATCGGCATTCAATCTATGAGCCGGATTTTTGGTCATTTTGCTCCATGGGACGAACGTGGAACGCAAATCGGAAAAAAAATGTATCCATGTGATATTAAAGGGTTAATCGCCCCGAGTTTTTAAAAGACCGTTTTGTTTAAGCAGGAAAAAAATGTCCACAAAACCCCGGTCACTCCAATAGAGAAAGCCCGCAGCTTGTGGCCAGAAGCTCTGAAAGACTTGCCGGTGGATGAGAAGCACAAGGTGGTATTGCGAGACCACTAGCTTGCTTACGCAAACCTCCCTATGCTGCGTGTTGTCTCCCTCCAACAAGAATAACTCAGTGATGCAACAGCCCCTACGCAAACGCACTCTCCACTCTCATATCGCAGCCACAGCCTTATTGACTGGTCTTGTGGCAGTACTGGCCGCTTCGCCCATGGCACTTGGCCAAGATGTGGTCTCAAACCCCACACGCAACGCCTACTTCGGCGACTTGCATGTGCATACACAAAACTCTTTCGATGCCTTTGTGTTCGGTGTCCGCCGCACACCTGACGATGCCTATCGTTTCGCCAAAGGGCAGGCCATACCCAACGATGGTGGCGGGCAAGTGCAGCTAGCCGATGGACCACTCGACTTCTATGCGGTCACTGATCACGGCGAATATTTGGGTATCGTCCCCGCCATGGCCGATCCTAAGCACCCATTGTCCAAAACCGACACGGCGCAGAGTGCATTCAGTGATGACCCGGTTAAACAAGGTGCTACGTTTGCTCGAATTGGCGCATCCTTCGTAACACAGCAACCGATTTCCGATATTTACGATCAAGATCAAATCAATACCACATGGCAGGACACCGTGGCCGCTGCTACCCGGCATTACGAGCCAGGCAGTTTTACCACCTTCGCTGGCTATGAATTCACCGCCATGCATCCGGTTGACATAGCACGTAATGCCGCCGCCAACCTTCACCGCAATGTGCTATTCGCCGATAGCGCGCCAGTGGAGATTTTCACTACCCTCGAATCCGGTAATCCCGACGATTTGTGGCAATGGATGGACAAAGAACGGGCCCAAGGACGCGACGTGCTTGCTATTCCACACAATGCCAACGCATCGAACGGCATGATGTTCTCCCTATTCGATGCCCAAGGCAAACCGATCTCCCGAGAAGCCATGGCACGTCGCCAGCGCAACGAACCGGTCGTCGAGATCAGCCAGATTAAGGGTAGCTCCGATACGCGATCACTCTTCTCTCCCGACGATGAATGGGCTGATTTCGAACATTACCCTTTTCTAGTGGCCGCTAAGCTCAAATCCCAAGACTTACCCGGCAGCTACGTGCGCCCAACGTTGGGGCAAGGCTTATCAGTGGCTGACGAGCAGGGTATCAACCCTTTCGCTTTCGGATTGATTGGCTCTAGCGATACGCATATAGGCGCTGGCCCGTATAATGAAAAACAGTATTCGGGTAAGTTCCCCGCAGATGCTGCAGACCCCAAAAATCGTGGCTCGGTACCCTTGGGCGACAGCTGGGAACAACAGCAAACACTTATCGCTAGCCGGGGTCAGCGAGCGGTCACAGCCTCGTATTTCAGTGCAGGCTCACTAGCCGGCGTGTGGGCCGAAGCGAACACGCGAGAGGCGCTGTTTGCAGCCCTGAAGCGCAAAGAAGTTTTTGGCACGTCGGGGCCTCGCATTCAAGTACGCTTTTTTGCCGGTAACTATCCAGACAATCTGCTTAAGGCCCACAACGCACTAGAGCAAGCCTATCGTCTAGGTGTTCCTATGGGTTCCACCCTGCCAACCACTGACGCAGCACCATCAATGTTGATATGGGCACTGCAAGACCCCAACAGCGAGCCTCTACAGCGACTACAAGTCATAAAGGTGTGGCGCAGCGACAATGACGAGCACCGCGAACAGGTGTTTGATGTGGCCTGTCCGGCGGGCCTATCGCCAAACGCGGAGACACATCGTTGCCCCAGCAACAAGGCAATAGTCAATACTGACAGCTGTGCCACTGAGCCGGGTGTCGCCGCTGCTGAACTGAAAACCCTGTGGCATGATCCCAGCTATCGGAAAGATCAGTCGGCGGTTTACTACGTCAGAGCCCTGGAAACCCCCAGTTGCCGCTGGAGCACTTGGGATGCGGTTCGTAATGGCACTTCACCCAATCCCAAATTACCAGCGGTTATTCAAGAACGGGCTTGGTCGTCACCCATTTGGTTAAACGCCAGCTAGATCGTTAGAGCGATAATACCTGGTTCAGGGTTTCTAAGCCCCGCTCGATAAACCACATGGCACTTAAAGCACCCAACACCAGCACCGGTAATTGATCCAGCGCCAACGGTCTTACCGGTGCTATGCGAGCAATCATCGATCGACTGCCCCACAAGACCACAATGAAGCACAGCTGGCCCAACTCAATGCCGACATTGAAACACAGTAACGCCAAGGGTGCGTGACGTTGGGGTAAGCCGGTGTCCGCAAGAGCACCCGCAAACCCCATGCCATGGAGCAACCCAAAAGCACCCGCCAACCACCAAGGCGAACGCCACAATTGTGAAACACCCTTAGGGCGAGTCAACTCGACCGCCAGCAGTAGCACTGACGCGGCAATCAAACACTCTATGAGAGCTACGGGGTAATGAAATACGCCCAAAGTAACCATGGCTAATGTAACGCTATGGCCGATGGTAAACGCGGTAATGGTAACGAGCAGGCGACGTCCGGTGCTCACCAGCATAAATAGACCCATAACAAAGAGCAGGTGATCAATGCCTCCCCATATATGCTCGGCGCCGACCACCACATATCTAACCACCACCTGCCAAAGACTGGGCTCGGAAGGCACCGTGAAGGCTTCATATTGAGGGGTAAGTACCGCTTGATGTTGAATCCCCCCAGCTAAATCAAGGGAGAGCACCACCGAGGTTTGGTGCTGTGGCAAACCATGCACGCTGATCGTTGTTCCAACCAAACCCTTGGGACACGACACCCGCAGATGACGCACTCTACCTGTACCCTCGGGTAACCAAGGTGATGTGACGAGTTCATTGCAATGGGGCGGCAGCTCTACACGTAACGGTGTCGCGCTTAAGGATTGCACGGGTGTTTTCCAGGTAACGTTATATTGCGAGTCGTTGAGCTGAACCACCGTCAATGCAGAGGGCGCAAAACGATGCGCCCAAACGGTTGTTGCAAGCAAGGTTATCAGTAGCCCTATTAACCAAACACACAGAGGCTTCACTGTTAACGGGCGCTGTTTAACAGACCCCCATTGGATGAGGGATACCGTCATTGAGTGTGCACCTCATAACCAGACATAAGCGCACCTATGGCCTCGCTCAACACTGCTTGCTGCCGCTCTTGGTTAAGCTGCCAACGCAGCGAGTCTGCAGATTGCTCAAAGGTCATCGGTGTCTCCGGCAAATACCCATGCACGTAGACCAAGTGCCAACCAAACGCCGAGGCGATAGGTTGAAGCCAGCGAGCGTGCTCTGCTAACGCCGTCACTTGCTGCGCTAGAGCCACGCTAAAGTCATCGCCGAAACGGTTCGTCACCTGTTGCCACGTTTGTCTCTGAAAGTTGTTACCGCCAAGAAAAGGCTTACCTATGGCTCTGGCATCAGATACCGACCGCTTGTCACTCAGTAACGATGCCAATGCGGCTTTTGCTGCGGTTTTATCGACATCACCCAAAAAAACATGACTGAAACTCACCGTGGCCGGGGAAACCAAAGATGTAGCACGTTCGTCGTATAACGCGCGCAGCTCGGAAGTTTCAATAGCAGGTAAGGCTGCACGACGTAAAAGATCCCGCTCCATCAATTGCACCAGACGGCGCCGAATCACTTCATCGGTTAGGTGCATGTCGAGATCCACAGCTTTCGCTACCGCCGCTTCCTGTGCAAGGTCAGTACCGGGGTCAAGGAATCGCATATTTTGCACCAGTCGGCTTTGGATCGCCGGGTCGCTAAGGTGCCAATCCCGATTCAACGCCTTGCGAAATAGCAGCTCGTCGCGCAATTCAAGATCTGCAAAATGGGCAAGCATGTCTTCGCTAGGTGGTATACCTGTCGTCTTACGGTAATCGGCGACACGCGCCTCGATGCGTGAAGTATCGGGGGGACCCAACACCGGTAAAGGCTCGGGGAACCACCATCGTGATACCAAGAGCATTACGGCACCCAGTATCAGGAAATGGAGGAAAGTGGATCCCGGCAACCAACGTTGGGTGAGCCACAAGGCCTCCCGATTAGATAACCCCTTTTTCACTTAACTGTGCAATGCTGGCGGCATCAAAGCCAAGTGATGCGAGAAGTGACTGTGTGTGCTGGCCCGAGTAGGGCACCTGACCCGGCGTCGTTGTGGTTCGACTGAAACTGGGGGCTGGATTTGGCTGAACCACCCCGTCGACGGTGGTAAAGGTGCCGCGCGCTATGTTGTGTGGGTGCTCCAAGGCTTCGGACATGTTGAGCACCGGAGCAAAACACGCGTCGGTACCCTCGAGCAACTCGCACCACTGTGCGCGGGTTTTGGATTTAAATACCTCGGCAATCACCCGTTTGCCTTCTGGCCATTGGCTCTTATCCCACTGATTGGCAAATACGGGGTGATTTGACAATCCTAGCTTGTCCATCAACAACGCGTAGAACTGGGGTTCTAATGCACATATCGATATGTAATGGCCATCGGCGCAGGCGTAGTTATCATTCCATGGCGAACCGTAGTCACTCCAGCCACTGCCGGCCTCATCGGACAACTGACCGGTGTTGTGCATCATCCGTAGCAAGGTAGAGATGTAGGCGGAGCCATCGGTGATCGCAGCGTCCACCACCTGCCCTTCTCCCGTGCTTTTTGCATGAAAGACCGCGCTGAGCACACCTAACAACAGCACCATAGTGCCACCACCGATGTCACCCACCAGTGTCAATGGTGCGGTGGGTGGTCGATCGGGGCCACTGCCTGCCCACAGCGCACCACTAAGAGCAATGTAGTTTGGATCGTGTCCTGCGCTTTTGGCCAAGGGACCCGTCTGGCCCCATCCGGTCATTCGCCCGTAAACCAATCGAGGATTTCGTTCCAGACAAACGTCCGGACCTAATCCCAGCCGTTCCATTACGCCGGGGCGGAAGCCCTCAATTAACACGTCCGATTGCGCAACCAGCGACAGTACAATATCGATAGCTTCAGGTTGCTTAAGATCAAGCGCTAGCGAGTGCTTACCACGGTTGTAAATAGCAAATTGATAGCCTTCACTAGGCGCATCACCACTGGCGGATTGACTTGAGCGCCGCTCGACCATCACCACATCAGCACCCAAGTCTGCCAACATCATTCCGGCACAGGGGCCCGGGCCAATTCCAGCAATCTCGACGACCTTCAAACCGGCGAGGGGACCTTTACTCATCGGGAATTCCTTATTCTGATAGCTATTCTGAGGGGTTTAGCTAGTTTACGATCACACTTCCAAAGTGCCTACCCTACATTCCGTCGAATCAGGGAGACCCTCTCAGCAACACAGTACAGGCCACCGCACATCAAAACCCATAAATTACGCACCGCCCGCAAAATCCAGTTGTCGCCACGCCTCATAAACCACCGTAGCGACACAGTTGGATAAATTCAGACTGCGCCTTGTAGGTATCATCGGCAAACGGGCAACGATAACGGCATCGAGTTGCGCCAATACTTCAGCGGTTAATCCCCGAGTCTCGGGCCCGAATAAAAGTGTATCGTTGGCCTGATAGTGAACATCTGTGTAAACATGCGCGCCCCCAGTTTCGATGGCAATCAAGCGCCGCTCGGGGTACGCCTCGCAATACTCCAGTAAAGATGGCCACTCAGTGACGTGCGCGTATTCGTGGTAGTCAAGACCAGCGCGCCTTAGCCGCTTATCGTCCAACACAAACCCCATCGGCTTAATCAAATGTAGGGCAAAGCCGGTATTGGCGCACAACCTGATGATATTACCCGTATTAGGTGGAATTTCGGGTTGGTACAACACGACATGGGGCAGCGGAAGTTGCTCCCTAGACATGCTGAGGCACCCACTCGATTCCACCGAGGAGCATTGCAAGCGTACGCCACCGAGGTGTGGCAACACTCACTGAGCAAGACACCTGAAACGATCGGTGGCGGCTACTAGGGCCTCGGTGTTTGCTGGATCAAATGCAGAGTGCCCAGCAGTAGCAATTAAGTGAAGCTCCGATTCAGGCCACGCTGTGTGCAAGTCCCAGGCGGTAATAGCGGGACAAACAACGTCGTAACGCCCCTGAACAATCACCGTCGGAATATGGCGAATACGATCGATATTATCGAGGAGCTGATTGGGGCTGGAAAAAAAGCCCCCATTTACAAAGTAGTGACATTCAATACGTGCCATGGCCAAGGCAGCTGGTGGTTCATCGAGCTGTTCCATAAACTTGCTATTCTGCTCGAGGAAACTGGCAGAGGCTTCCCATACCGACCAGGCGCGTGCTGCTTCAAGGCGCACACGCTCATCGTCCGACGTCAAACGCTTGTAGTAGGCGCTCACCAAATCACCACGCTCGTCAGGCGGAATAGGCGCCAAATAGTGCTGCCAGCTATCGGGGTATAGCGCGCAGGCTCCCTCTTGGTAAAACCAATGAATCTCTTGAGGCCTCAGAAGAAAAATACCACGCAGCACCAGTGCTAAAACTGCCTCTGGATGCGTCTGGGCATAGGCCAGCGCCAGAGTGCTGCCCCAAGAACCACCAAATACCAGCCAACGCTCAATATTCAAATGTGTGCGTAACAGCTCCATATCGGCAACCAGGTGCCATGTGGTGTTATTTTCCAGCGATGCGTGGGGCGTCGATCGTCCACAGCCTCGCTGATCAAAGACGACGATCCGATAAACAGCGGGGTCGAAAAAACGCCGCGCCGACTCAGTAGCACCACCGCCGGGGCCACCATGCACAAAAACACAGGGCAATCCCGCGGGATTACCACTGACTTCGTAGTAAACGTGATGGCCGTCGCCAACGGCGAGATGGCCATACTCGTAAGGATCGATCGGCGGATATAAACCTGACATCACTCTGCTCGCCCAAGATGACTATTCACACGGTGTTGCTAAGGATACGAAGTACCGTGAGTGTACGTTCGTGACCCTAAGGCTGCAAAGCGAAGAAAATGGTGGGTCGTGCTGGGTTCGAACCAGCGACCAATTGGTTAAAAGCCAACTGCTCTACCGACTGAGCTAACGACCCTAAAACTGGTAGACTTTGCCGAAAACGGCAGCGCATTTAATGCGAGCCGCGTATCTTACGGATCCAGAACCAAAGTGCAAGCCTTTGTTTTCACTACCCCTAAACAAGCCACGGCCGCCAGCGCCACCAGAGCAGAAAAAAAATGACCAGACCCTTTCATCTCGCCCTACCCACCACTGATCTGAAAAACACCCAAGCCTTCTACACAGATCTACTGCAATGCAAGCTGGGGCGCACTAGCGAACGTTGGATTGATGTGGACTTTTTTGGCCATCAACTGGTATTTCACGACTGCGGCGGACAAGCACTTCCCAGTTATTACAACCCCGTCGACGCATATCAAGTGCCAGTCCCTCATTTCGGTGTCGCTTTGTTACCAGAGGCCTTTCAGCAACTCGCCACAAGACTGCAGGGCCGGGTGAAATTTCTAATAGAACCCTGTGTGCGCTTTGAGAATACACCTGGCGAGCAACACACAATGTTTTTCAAAGATCCAAACGACTATGCGTTGGAATTTAAGAGCTTTGCCAACGATAGATTTATTTTCGAGCCTTTTGACGCTTAGTAATAACGGGTGGGGTCAGCAACACCCGCCGCTTCGAAACCTTCTCGACGCAGACGACAAGAATCGCAGCGACCACAGGCTGCACCCGAATCGTCAGCCTGATAGCAAGACACCGTTAGACTGTAATCAACTCCCAGCGCGGTGCCCTGTCGAATAATATCTGCCTTGCTCATGGCAATGATTGGCGTACATATAGTGACCGGCCTTCCCTCAACGCCATCTTTGGTGGCCACTGCGGCAAGCGCTTGGAACGCCTCTATAAAGGCCGGCCTGCAATCGGGGTAGCCGGAATAATCCACCGCGTTAACACCCACATAAATCTCTGAGGCCTGCACCACCTCCGCCCAACCCAAAGCTATGGACAGAAAAACCGTGTTGCGAGCGGGCACATATGTAACTGGGATTCCTTGGGTGGGCGCCGTCGGTACATCGATCTGATCATCGGTAAGGGCAGACCCACCGATACCACGCAAATCAAGCGAAACCAACTTGTGGACAGTGTTCGAATGCGATGCTGCGACTTGCTCTGCAGCCTGAAGCTCGGCTCGGTGACGCTGGCCATAATCAAAACTTAAAGCGAAACACTCACGACCGGCCGCGTGCGCCATGGCCAATACGGTTGCAGAATCGAGACCACCTGAGGTCAAGACAATAGCCCGCTTAGTCATCTCACACTCCTTAATGGATTATCGACTAACGAATCAATGGCCTGGGGCGTCGTCCCACAACAGCTTGTGCAGTTGCAGTTGTAATCGTACAGCCAACCCATCTTGCAGAATCCACTCCGCTAGATGGCGAGGAGGAAGGGTGCCATGGGTTGGTGATAACAACACCTCGGCAACTCGCCCAATCAACTGGTACTCGTCTATTTTGAAACGTGCCCATTCGTAGTCTTGCCGAGACGACACCACGAACTTAACTTGATCGTGCGACGTTAAATGCGCAACGTTATCGTAATGATTACGGTGAGACTCACCGGAATCGGGCGCTTTCAAATCTACAACGCGACTCACTCGGGTATCAACGTGCTCAATCGACAGCGCACCACTGGTCTCAAGCGACACCTCATAACCATCGTTGCAGAGCAAAGTCAGTAGCTCAAGGCACTCAGGTTGCGCCAACGGCTCGCCGCCAGTAACGCACACATGCTTGCAGCCAAAAGCGGCGACACGGGCCATCACATCGTCTAATGGCAGAAGCTCTCCGCCAGAGAAGGCGTAGGCCGTGTCACACCATACACAGCGCAGAGGACACCCTGTCAGACGTACGAAGACTGTTGGCAATCCCACCGTTCGAGCTTCGCCCTGCAGGGAGTGAAAAATTTCAGTGATACGCAATTGGGTTGCGCTGGCACGCTTGGATAACGCGGGCATCAGAAATTCTGATCAATAAAATCTTGTGCGTATTGGGCCGCCGGATGCGACGGATGCTCAGCAATAACCCGATCTAGGTAATCTCTACTTTGCTCACGGTTACCTTTGAGGAAATACACTCTGCCAAGCTTGTACAGCGTATCGGGTACCTTGCTGTGCTCTGGGTACTGATCGAGCAACAACTTGAAATTCTGCCGCGCCAGTTCAGGTTCAGCTGGCGTCACCACTAAATACAATTCACCGAGCCAGTAGTGGGCGTTAGGCGCATAACGACCCAGCGGATACGCACTCAAAAACTCGTTAAAAGCAACCACTGCCTCATCGAAGGACCTGACTTTCACCAACTCGTAGGCGTTCGTGTAAGCCGTCTTTTCACCTACCTCAGGCGCAATTGAGCCATTGTCTTGCACAGCCGATACATCATTAACCGGATCAGGCTCGACATCTTCTTCAAGTTCTGAGGGTTCTGCTGTGCTTATTTGTGCCAAACGGCGATCGATATCAATGTAGCGCTCGAGGCCTTGCTCTTGTAGCTTGCGGATTTGATCCGCCTGCTCTTCCACGCGGCCGTTTAGCCGCATGATCTCTTCTTGCAGGCGCTGAATACGGATTACCAAACCACCCAGGCTGTTATCGTCACCCATTGAAGCTTGCACGGCGGCTGGATTTTCCACCGGCACCGCCAGCGTGGTGTCTCCCCCGTAGGGCCGAATACCTGGCTGTTGCACAGTAAGCTCTGTGCCTACTGACGCATCTGTTGGCGCTGCATCACCCATTTGCTCAGAAGCACCGGGGGACTTCGTGGTGACAACTTGTGCCGACCGAGCCTGCTGTTGCGCCGCGCGCTCGGCTTCAACGTCTATATAATCCTGTGCGATAGCACCTAGGCTGCAGCAATAACTAAAAAAGCCGACCACAAGAGTCGGCTTGTTCAAGAAGCGCATGAAATGCTACCTCAGTTAGCGTGCTTCAATTCCACTCGGCGATTCTGCGCCCAATTTGCCTCACCAGAACCATAGGCGATGGGGTTTTCTTCACCGTAGCTGATAGGTTCAATGCGGTAACCCGGCACACCGTTAGCAACCATGTAATCACGCACTGCATTGGCTCGACGCTCACCCAAAGCCAAGTTGTACTCACGGGTGCCTCGCTCGTCGGTGTGGCCTTCGAGGCGAATACGATGGTCGTTACCCATCATTGCAGCAATATGGGCATCGATTGCCACCCTAGCTTGATCAGTGAGTGCTGAGCTATCGAAGGCGAAGTAGAAAACACGACCCGCAGCAGCAGCCGCTTTCTCCATGTCTTTCTGCTTAGCTTCAGCAGCTGCCTCAGCCTTGGCTTGAGCTTCTGCAGCCGCCGCCCGCTCTACCGCCGCAGCCTCTGCAGCAGCCGCTTCGGCCGCAGCTGCCTGCGCCGCCGCCTCCTGCTCTTGGGTTTCGGTACTGGAGCACGCAGCGAGAAGCGCACCGGCCAATGCAATCGACGCTAATTTGCCTGCAACGGGGAATACTTTCATGGAACAGTCCTATGCTAAGTCTAAAAAGGGGGAGACACGCCTCGTGGTGTACTGTAGCGCATCGCCGGCAAGTTGTTGAGACTTGGAGCGAATTTTTGCTGTAAAGAGTGCCACACTACAGGCAATTTGCAACACTGGCGGCTATCGTATGTACGGTGACCACGCAGGTTCCTGCACACTGCCCGAACGAGCTGGCAAACTAAAACTAATGCCACCGTCCACTGATACGGCACCCAAAATACTGTCGTCGCCGCGCTTTGTGGCATACAACACAATGGAGCCATTAGGCGCTATGGTGGGGCTCTCGTCCAGGTCCGTTGACGTCAATACCGTTAGTCTCTCCGTCACCAAGTCGAAGACCGCAATATGAAAACGCCCCTCGCGCTGATGCACCAGCGCCACGTTTCGGCCATCCTGTGCAACTCGGGCGCGCGCGTTAAATGTTCCCTCAAAGGTCACACGGCTAATACGCTCGTTTGCCAGGTCATAACGATAGATTTGAGGACGCCCACCCCTATCGGAGGTAAATAGCAACGACTTACCATCGGGCATCCAAGTCGGCTCCGTATCAATGGCGTAATGACGTGTTAGACGACGCAAACGTTTCGTCGACAGGTCCATGATGTAGACATCGGGGCTGCCATCCTTCGATAACACCATGGCCATTTGCTTGCCATCGGGGGACCAAACGGGAGAATTATTCAACCCTGTGAAATTCGTTAACTGTTCTCGTGCACCAGTGCGCAAATTCTGCCGATAAATAGCTGGGCGGGACGTTTCAAAAGAGACGTACGCCACTTCATCGCCCGACGGTGACCAAGAGGGAGCCATAATGGGCTCGCGACTTTCCAGCAACACAATCGGCCGAGCACCATCGGCGTCAGCCAAGGTTAGCCGATAGAAATCCTTACCTGTAGGATTGCGAGTCACCGACACGTACAACAGGCGTGTCGCAAATGCACCTGGAATACCCGTTAATGTCTGATAGACAGCATCGGCAACGCGGTGGGCAAGCATTCGTATCTCAAGCGCCGAGCCCTCTACCATGCCGGCATCTATCTCTTGCTCGCGGCTGCTATCGAACAACTGCCAGTCAATTCGCACCCGTCCAGATGGTGCGGGCTCTACTCGACCCACCAAGACGTAGTCACTATTAATGGCACGCCAATCTCTGAAATAAATATCGGAGCCTCGAGTCGGGAAACTCAACATATCGCGTCGTTCCACCGGCGCGAATTGCCCGCTACGAACCAAGTCGGCATCGACAATCCGAGCAACATCCTCGGGAGCTGCCCCGGTGCCTGTCCACGCAAAGGGCACCACTGCGATGGGGGTAGGATTATCAATCCCCTGAGTGATCTCAATCTGCAGTTGGGCCCGTGCCGAACCACAAACAACCAACCACAACGCCAGTAAGGTGGTATTAAAAAAACGCATCAGTACCTCAGATCTTCGGGTCTAAATATCAATTGGAAACGCCTAAATTCACGTTCGAATACGGCCGGCTCTAATTGCTGAACTTCGGGGAAACGTCCCGCCCGCTCAACCGCACTGATCGCACTTCGATCAAAAGCATTGTTGCCGCTGGTTTGCAGCACGCTGACACCGGCGACATCACCTGTTGGCACCAAAGCAATTTCTAGAACCGCCTGCATACCATTGCGCGCCGAAGGTGGCCTCGCCCAGCGGCTGATGACCGCCTGCTGAATAATGGCGGCCACCGTATCGGTAGCTGATGCCACCGAAGCCCCCTCAACCGGCAGCTCGCTGGCAAGTGCCGAATCCAACTCTTTTAACGTCATGCTCGCCAACTGTTCAGCGTCGAAAGTAGCGGTGTCGGTCGCTGTTGTCTCGGGTATCGGTGCCTCGGACGCGGTAGACGGCGCGGATGTAGGCTCTGGCTCCCTCGCTGCAGGTTGGGTGACAGCTGGCTTGGGCTTGGGCTTGGGCTTGGGCTTGGGCTTGGGCTTGGGTTTGGCTTTCGGTTTTGGCGATGGGGCGGCAGTCGATTTCGAGCTAGGCCGTAAACTGTCAGCACTTACCAGCGAGGCTTTGATAGCCACTGGCTGTGCTTTGCGTGCCTCGATGGTGCGCACCTCTGTCCAGCGCCAAAAAAGGGCTCCGAATACGAGCCCATGCAACAAAAGCGTCATCATCACTGGGGCACCGAACCACGATAGCCTGTGCAGCAACTCGGTCACGGCGCAGACGGTTCCTCAGTAACCAAGCCCACCGAGGGTGCTCCGGCGGCCTGTAATACAGTCATTAAGCTCACAACCTGACCATAGGGCACCGCTGCATCTCCCCAAACTAACACGGTCTTATCGGGATCACGACGCATCAACGTAGCAACACGCTCTCTGACCGTTGGCAGGGATAGCGCCTGGTCTTCATTGGCACCTAAGTTCAAGAACAACTGACCGCGGCTATCGATAGATACAATCAGAGGCTCACTATCTTGATCGGGTACCGGCTCCGCCGATGCCTTGGGTAAATCCACTTGAACACCCTGCATTAGCATGGGCGCCGTCACCATAAAAATGATTAAAAGCACCAACATCACATCGATGTAGGGCACGACATTAATTTCAGCCATGGCTCTACGCTTACGCACGTTTACTTTGCACTCGTTTGACGCGTTCGGCGGGCATAAGCCTGTCGCTGTAAAATACCGAGGAATTCATCGACGAATGAGTCGTAGCGGTTGACTAAATTATCGACTCTTGCGGTGAATCGGTTGTACGCAAGCACGGCTGGAATAGCCGCAAACAGTCCCATGGCAGTGGCAATGAGCGCCTCAGAGATACCCGGCGCCACGGTTGCCAATGTCGCTTGCGTGGCATTGGCCAAACCGCGAAACGAGTGCATGATGCCCCAGACAGTGCCAAACAAACCTATATAAGGGCTGGTGGAACCGACTGATGCCAAAAATGGCAAGTTAGTCTCGAGGCGCTCGGTTTCTCGCATGGTAGCCACACGCATCGCCCGTTTTGCGCCCTCGAGAATAGCCTCGGTTTCGATGTCAGATTGCATCGAGAGACGTGAAAATTCTTTAAAGCCAGCGCGAAAAATACTTTCGAGACCAATCGGTAAATTGCCCTCACTCACGGCTACATTACCCTCACGATAGAGCTTCGCAAGATCAATGCCCGACCAAAATTGATCCTCAAAAGAAAGGGAGTCGCTATCGGTTCTACGCAGCAACATAATGCGTTGAGCAATCATGTACCAAGACACAACAGAGGCTAAAAACAGCAGCAACATAACCGCCTGAACGGTGATGCTGGCACCCATTATCAGCTCAACAAAACCCAGTTCGCTGTTCACTTAATCACTCCAACTTGCCATCAATGGCTGTTCTGTTTTTCACTTGAGTCAACAACCAGCTGCGCTCTCAGGGCTTTTGGCAGACGTTTGGGACGCCCTGAATCGGAGGCAACCAGCGCTATCGTCACGGTGCCTTCGGCCAAACAACAGTCTCCCCGATACACTTTTTGCTCGAATACAATCGTCGCCGCAGTCACCGAGCGCACAACCGCAGATACCCGTAACCAGTCATCAAGACGGGCGGATTGGCGGTAACGAACGGCCACATCGGTAACCACAAACAACGCATCGCCGCCGAGAAACGCCGCTTTTTCATAACCCAAGTTTCGCATGAACTCGGTCCTAGCGCGCTCGAAGTACTTCAGGTAGTTGACATAATAGACAATGCCGCCGGCATCAGTGTCTTCAATATAGACTCTCGTCGGCAGGAGAAATTCCCGGCTCACTGCCCTCCTCCACTGGGGCTCTGCCCAAATTCTAAGGGCAGTGTATCGGGGGTGTCCGCACGGGGCATGGGTATATCGAAATGGTCATAGGCACTCCGGGTAGCCATTCGACCACGCGGCGTCCTGATTAAATAGCCCTGCTGAATGAGATAAGGCTCAAGCACATCTTCAAGGGTGCCCCGCTCCTCCGATAGTGCCGCCGCAAGGCTATCGATGCCCACTGGACCGCCATCAAACTTCTCAATGAGCATCAGCAGCAAACGTCGATCCAGATGGTCGAAACCCCGTTGATCGACGCTAAGCATATCGAGCGCCTGTTGGGCAACATCCACCGAAATATGCCCGTCCGCTTTTACTTCAGCAAAGTCTCGCACTCGGCGCAGTAAGCGGTTGGCAATGCGAGGCGTTCCCCGAGAGCGACAGGCCACTTCACGGGCGCCACCTTCATCCATGGCGATATCGAGTAAACGTGCCGATCGAGCCACGATCTTGGCCAAGTCATCTACGGCGTAAAATTCCAGTCGCTGCACAATCCCGAAACGGTCACGCAGTGGCGAGGTCAAAAGGCCCGCACGAGTAGTGGCACCCACCAGCGTGAATGGTGGCAGATCGAGCTTAATTGAACGGGCGGCCGGGCCGTCGCCAATCATAATATCGAGCTGGTAATCCTCCATGGCGGGATACAGTATTTCTTCGACATAGGGGCTCAGTCGGTGGATTTCGTCGATAAACAACACGTCACCGGGCTCTAGGTTGGTCATGAGCGCGGCTATGTCACCGGCTTTTTCAAGCACAGGACCACTGGTCGTTTTAAGTGCCACCCCCATTTCATGGGCGATAATACTGGCCAGGGTGGTTTTACCCAGTCCTGGCGGACCAAAAATCAGGGTGTGATCGAGGGGCTCTCCCCGGCCTTGAGCTGCCGCCAAGAAAATGGACATCTGCTCACGAACAACCGGCTGACCCAAGTAATCAGCGAGGGTTTTTGGCCGAATCGCTCGATCGACTGCATCATCGGCTCGACTTTGCGGTTCTGCGGCCACCAGGCGATCGGTTTCAATCATGATTAACCCCTCGGTGCTGCTGCTTTGAGCGCGCGCCGTATCAGCTCAGCACTGGAGGTAACCTCAGCGTCGTCGACGGCAGATAACCACTTTGCTGCCTCGGCAGGTTTATACCCTAATGCCACCAAAGCCTGCTCTGCCTCGGCGCGGTAATCGAGCACCGACGACACGGGTGCAGGTGATTGACCTGCGACCACCGGTGACAGCTCCTCGAGCCATTTGCCTGCTTTATCTCGCATTTCTACCAACAGACGCTCGGCGGTGCGCTTGCCAACGCCGGGCAGAGCAACGAGCGCAGAGAGATCATCACGCTGCAAACACTGCGCAAAAGCCCTCGCATCCATACCCGATAGCAAGGTCAAAGCGAGTCGAGGCCCAACACCACTTACCTTAATGAGCTCTCGGAATAGCCGTCTGTCTTCCGCCTCTGCGAAACCATAGAGTAATTGCGCGTCTTCACGCACCACGAAATGCGTGAGCAAGGACACCTCAGACCCCAATTCGGGTAACTGAAACAGCGTGGTCATGGGTACCTGTAGTTCGTAACCGACCCCTCCCACATCTACCAAAATATCAGGTGGCGATTTCGACACCAACACACCGCGTATGAATCCAATCATAGCTGACTCGATCGCAGGCGGCCGCGGCGCATAGGGCTGGACATCAAAGCACCCAAACCCCGCTGGGAGTGCGCATGGCAAAGTGCGGCGGCCAGACCATCGGCAGCGTCCTCAGCAGGCTCGCCAGGTAAGTTAAGTAAGGTTTTGACCATATGCTGTACTTGCTCCTTGGTGGCAGCACCGGTGCCAACCACCGCTTGCTTGATAGCCCGTGCAGAGTACTCATGCACCGCCATGTCGCGACTTACGCAAGCAACCATGGCAGCACCACGCGCTTGCCCCAGCTTCAAAGCGGAACCTGCGCTGCGCGCCATAAAAACCTCTTCGATGGCAGCTTGTTCTGGGGAGTATTCGTCGATTAGGGCGTTTAAATTCTCGAACAATACCGCCAAGCGCGGCGCCAGTGGCTGATCGACTGGCAACCGAATGACCCCGCTAGTCACATACGAGGGCTTGCCCTTAGAGACCGACACAATGCCAAAGCCCGTTTTTCGCGATCCCGGGTCAATACCTAAAACCAACGTCATAGTTGCCGCCCCCTTTCACCCTATTGTGACGCAAGAGCAACTGCCGGTGACAGCGCGGATTCAGAATTTATGACGCATCGGTCTTGCGCAGACGAATATTCAACTCTTTCAGCTGTGCCTCTGACACCACACCAGGGGCATCGGTCATTACGCACTGCGCCGATTGGGTCTTAGGGAACGCGATGACGTCACGAATGGATTGACCGCCAACCATCAACATCACCAAACGATCGAGACCAAAAGCAATGCCGCCATGAGGCGGAGCACCGTACTTCAAGGCCGAGAGCAAGAACCCAAACTTCTCTTCAGCCTCAACACTGCCGATTCCCAAAATATCAAAGACAGCTTGCTGCATGATGGGATCAAAGATACGGATACTGCCACCACCAACCTCACTGCCATTCAACACCATGTCATAGGCGCGAGACAGCGCTTGGGCGGGGTTTTCACGCAGCGCTTCTACCGAACAGGCGGGTGCCGTAAATGGGTGATGCAATGGTGTGAGGCCACCGTCGCTGGTTTCCTCAAACATTGGAAAATCAACTACCCAAAGGGGCGCCCAGCCCTCGGCCACCAAGCCAAGTTGCTCGGCAACCTTCAACCTCAACGCACCGAGCGCCTCATTGACCACAGAGCGCTTATCGGCCCCGAAGAACACGATATCGCCATCTTGCGCACCAAGCCGCTGCATGAGTTGGGCAATGACGTCATCGGACATGAACTTGAGAATAGGTGATTGCAAGCCTTCCGTGCCGGCGCTTAGATCATTCACTTTGATCCAAGCCAAACCCTTTGCACCGTAAATACCGACAAACTTCGTGTATTCATCAATCTCCTTGCGACTGATGACAGCACCGCCAGGCACTTTCAAGGCTGCCACACGACCAGCGGGATCGTCAGCAGGCCCACGGAATACTTTGAAATCGACCTGCTGCATCAGATCGTCGATGGACACTAATTCTAGATCGACGCGCAAATCGGGCTTATCTGAACCGTAGCGCTCCATGGCCTCATGCCAAGTCATACGAGGAAACTCTGGCAACTCTACTTGGCAGTGCTCGGTCAACAGTGATCGCACCATGCGTTCAGCGATGGACATGATGGCATCTTCA
>CBFHTF010000041.1:0-19886 GCA_965658685.1 Luminiphilus sp. | reverse complement strand
GGTACCGAGCGACCTATGTCAACCACCACGGGCCTGGTGCGCTTGTTAACGAAGTTACTGCGTGACGCCAACGTTGGCAGATACATCGTGCCAATCGTACCTGACGAGGCTCGAACCTTTGGTATGGATGCACTGTTTCGAGTGGCGGGCATTTACTCTCCCGACGGTCAGCGCTACACCCCTGTAGATGCAGACTCTCTCAACACCTACCGGGAGGCGGAAGACGGGCAAATTTTACAAGAGGGGATATGCGAGGCCGGCGCTATTGCGTCGTTTATTGCGGCAGGCACGGCCTATGCAACGTTTGGTGTACCCACTATTCCCTTTTACATTTTCTATTCGATGTTTGGGTTTCAACGGGTCGGTGACATGATCTGGGCCGCCGCCGACATGATGACCCGAGGCTTTTTGCTCGGTGGCACGGCGGGACGCACTACACTTAATGGCGAGGGCTTGCAGCACCAAGACGGTCATTCACCCATTCTCGCAAGTACCGTTCCCTCTATCCGAAGCTACGATCCCGCCTTTCCTTATGAGGTGTCGGCGTTGGTTGCCTACGGCATTGGCAGAATGTTCGTCGAGCAGCATGACGAGTTGTATTACCTGATGCTCTATAACCAAAACCAAGCGGTCCCCCCACGACCGGCATCGGCTACCGACGATGCCATTGTCCGCGGTGGTTACTGTTTAGAACCAATGACGGGCACAGGACCTGCCGTGAATTTATTGGGCTCTGGCGCAATTTTGAGTGAGGTTATGCTCGCTGCAGAACAACTGCGTAATGAGGGCTATTCGGTGGCCGTGTTCAGCATCACCAGTTACATCGAGCTTGCTCGAGAGGCCGAGCGCTGCGAGCGCGCCAAGTCTGAAGATGTGGCCTTGCAGGACCTACCAGAACCATGGGTGCACGCTTTGTTGGGTACCGAGGCAACACCTACGGTTGCGGCCAGCGACTATGTGTGCGCTCTGCCACGAATGATTGCCAGCTGGGTACAGGGTCCTTATGCAGTTCTAGGCACTGACGGTTTTGGCTTGAGTGAAACTCGCAGTCGTTTGCGACAGCACTTCGGTATCGATGCGGCCACCATTGTGCGCACAGCAAAACGACTGGCAAGTGAGCAAGGTGGCACGGCATGACCTGCGAAAATAGTGGTCAGATCACTGGTATTCATCACATCAACTTACTTGTGGCCGATCTTGATCATGCCTTGGCATTATGGCGACGGCAGCTTGGGCTTGCCGACTTCATCGAAGATAGTCTTGAAGGTCGTGGCGTTCGTACCGCACGTATTCGCCTCGGCGAGACGTGGCTGGTGTTGGTGCAGCCCGTGTCAGAAGGAGAGCCGATGCGCCAGTTACGTGAGCGGGGAGAGGGGCTGTTCCTGTTGTCACTGGGCGTGTCAGATCTCGATCAGGCTGTGGCAAAGGTGAAGGAGGGGGGCGGTGACACTACCAGCGCAGAGCCCCGGCGGGGGCTTGAGAATTGGCGCGTGATTGATCTGGACCCGTCTTTAATCGCGGGCGCGCCGGTGCAATTAGCGGAGGAGCTGTGAGGTCGACAGCCAGCCAATTATTAATGCTGCCAGTGTCGACCTCTGCGATGCGCTCTTTAGTCGTCGAGCGCGGCCAGCCCAGCTTGCGCTACTTCCATATCATCGCTGTAATGGCCGCCACTGACACCGATACCCCCTACTACCTGACCATCGACCATGATGGGGTAGCCGCCGCCAAACACAACCAGTCGGTCGGTTTTAACAATGCCATCGGCCAGCGGGGGGTCATTTTTAATGAATTCGTGCCAGGTGTGTGTGGGCATGCCAAACGAGATAGCCGTGTAGGCTTTATCTTGGGCAATTTGCACGCTGAGCAAAGGCGCGCCATCCATGCGTTCATAACTCTTGAGAGCGCCCGATTCGTCGCAAATGGCGATGATCATGGGTTTGCCCATGGCCTCTGCCTTCGCACGGGCGGCGGCGATAATTTTTGCTGCCGCCGCGGCGGTGATCGACAACTTCGTATGGGTGTGGGACATAACAACTCTCCTTGGTGATGTAGCAGGTGATGTAGTAACTGGCGCTGACCATGTGTTGCGGTTTTCAGGGCGTCAATACCGCCACTTTTAAGACAGCTACAATACTAGCAATATCGTATAACAGAAAATGACCGGACAAAGGATATGCACAATGACAGTTGATGTAATCATTAAGGAAGTAGCCCCCCGGGATGGGTTGCAAGCACAGTCCAAGCATTTAACGTTGGAGCAGCGTCAACAGTTGATCGAGGCGCTGGCCGTGACCGGTTTACCTGAGCTGGAGATTGGAAGTTTTGTATCGCCAAAGGCGGTGCCACAGATGGCAGGCACCGATGTCTTGGCATCGCAGCTTCCAGAGCAAGCCTTGGACTACTCTGCATTGGTGCCCAACCTCAAGGGTTATCAGTTGGCTCGTGCCGCGGGTATCAACACCATGGCGATTGCCGTTGCTGCCACCGAGCAAATGAATCAGGCCAATATCCGTATGGGCCTCGATCAGACATTTGCCATGGCCGACGAGCTACTATCGACCGCTCGCGCTGACGGCAGCGCCATCCACGCTTACCTGGCGGTAGCTTTTGAGTGCCCTTTTGAAGGCAAAGTAGATGCGGGTGTGGTGCGGGAGCAGGCGCGACATCTAATGGCTCAGGAGCCGGCACGCTTGGTGATCGCCGATACTATTGGCGCCGCCAACCCTCGCGAGGTTAAAGCGCTAATGTCTGCACTGGTGACAGAATTTGGCCCTGAACGTTTGGGCTGTCACTTCCACGACACACGGGCTTTGGGCCTCTCGAATGTTTACGCTGCCCTCGAAGCCGGAGTTGTGCAATTTGATAGTGCTGCTGGTGGCTTGGGAGGCTGTCCTTTCGCCCCTGGGGCTAAAGGCAATGTAGCCACCGAAGATGTTGTGCACTTGTGTGAATCCATGGGGCTCAATACAGGGGTCTCAATGCCGGCGCTGCTGGCCGCCGTGGATAGTTTAAGCGATATGATGGGCGCTCCCCAGGGTGGTAGGGCTCATTACTGGCTCAGCAACAACAGCAATCGCTGCGCATCATGATTGACGTGCATGCAGCGATTGAGGGTCGCCAAAGTATTCGCGCCTTCGACTCCGATCGCACTGTTGACGATGACATCATTCGCCAGATATTGACCGTTGCGGGCCGTGCGCCCTCTGGCTCCAATATCCAGCCTTGGCAGGTATGGGTCGTGAAAGGTGACCTAAAAAAACGTATCAGCGATGCCTGTGAGGCACGGTTTTTAGCCGGCGATGAGGGACAGGGGGAATATCACTACTATCCCCAACATTGGCGTCAGCCTTATTTAGGTCGCAGACGAGAAACGGGCTTTGGCCTCTATGGTTTGCTCGGTATTGACCGAAAAGATGAAGAGGCGGTGAAGGCCTACCGAGTGAGGAATTATCGATTCTTCGATGCTCCCGTGGGTTTGTTCTTCACCATCGACCGGGATATGGAACTTGGCAGCTGGCTCGATTACGGCATGTTCCTGCAAAGCATCATGCTCGCCGCTCGAGGTGTGGGCCTGGAAACCTGTCCCCAAGCAGCTTTCTGTCCTTACTACGACAGCATCATGCCGCTGCTCAAGGCGCCCGAGGAGCAGATGCTAGTCTGTGGGATGGCCATGGGGTACGCCCTTGCAGACGCCCCCGTGAACCGATTTCGAACGACACGCCTAGATGCCGATGCGTTCACCCATTTTTTGACAGCCGATCACTAGCGGTTTAGCTGGCCCTGGCCACCATCTGTTTGGCGATGATCATGCGTTGAATTTCATTGGTACCTTCGCCAATGCACAACAGTGGGGCGTCTCGGTAAAAGCGCTCAATTTCGTACTCTGGTGAATAACTGTAACCACCGAAAATACGCATGGCATCTAAGCTGTTTTGCACCGCTGACTCAGAGGCAAAGAACTTTGCTTGTCCCGCTTCTAGATCGCAGCGTTCTGCACGATCGTACTTGTTGGCGGCTTGCTCCACGAGCAGGGCAGCTGCTGCTGAACGCGTCGACATTTCCGCTAATTTCAGTTGGATGGCTTGGTGTTCGGCGATGGCCTTACCGAATGTTTTACGCTCCATCGCATAGGCTAGGGCCATATCGGTAGCGCCCTTTGCCATGCCTGCACCGCGGGCCGCAATGTTGATTCGACCCAACTCCAGACCACCCGCTACCTGTTGAAAGCCCTGACCCTCGACGCCGCCAATCAAGTTATCAGCCGAGACTGCAAAGTTGTCGAAAATAAGCTCTGCCGAATCGATGGCTCGGTAACCCAGCTTCTTCAGCTTTTTCCCAACGCTGAACCCGTCACCTTTTTCGCACAGGAATAGGCTCATGCCACGGTGCCGAGGTTCAGCATTGGGATCGGTTTTTGTAAGCACTGCCAAACAGTTGCCGTTGATGCCGTTTGAAATCCAGGTTTTCGTACCGTTGATGATGTAGTTGTCGCCTTCGCGTTTCGCAGCAGTGCGAATGGCTTGTAAATCTGAACCCGCGTCGGGCTCCGTCAAGCCAATACCACCGCGCAACTCGCCGGTGGCGAAGCGTGGAAGAAAATGCGCTTTCTGCGCTTCGGTACCTGCCCGCTGTACGCAGCTTGCCATGATCAGATGCGAATTGAAGATGCCCGAGGGTGCCATCCAAACTTCACAAATCCTCGACACAACTTTGGCGTAGGTAGTCGCACTCAAACCGAGCCCCCCATACTCTTCGCTGATGGTGGCTCCAAACAAACCGAGCTCTTTCATTTGCTCTACGAGCTCGGTGGGGTAGCTGTCAGCTTGGTCGTACTCTCGGGCGATGGGTTTTAGTTCCTTGTCGACCCACTTGTCGATAGTGGCCAGAATTTGTTGCTCAAGTGCACTGTCGGTTGTCATGAAGCCTCCAGAGTGGCAGTGATGATGTCGTTAAAGAATAAGATTCAACGTTCGCGTTTGGGCACGAGGATTTGGCGCTCGAATACGCAGACCTCGGTGTTGTTTTGATTGAGTCCTCGTGTCTTAACACTCACAACGCCAGCGTTAGGCCGTGATTTGGACTCTCGTTTGTCCAATACTTCGGTGTCGGCGTACAGGGTATCGCCCGGGAAGACGGGGTGGGTTAGACGAATTTCTTTCCATCCCAAATTGGCTATGGCTTTGGCGCTAACATCGGAAACGCTCATACCCACTATGATGGCAACTGTGAGAGGGCTTGCTACTCGTGGTTTACCGAATTCCGTAGTAGCGGCGTATTCTTCATCGAAATGTAGTGGATGGGTATTCATGGTTAACAGAGTGAACCACGCGTTATCTTGCTGTGAGACGGTACGCCCGGGCTGATGTTGATAGACGTCGCCCACAACGAAATCATCGTAATAGCGGCCAGGCATCTGCTGGTATCGATCGAGTATGAGATTGGACTCCATGGTGTCGACTCCTAGGTGGCTGCGCGAAGGTGGCATGATCAGTAACAGCCACGTGCAGCGTTTCATGATAAAATGTTCGGACAATTGAGTTTGGGTGAATAATGAAAAGGATGCAACCACAGGGCGAGCAACCGATGGACGCTACCAAAGGTGCTGCGCGTCCTATGTATAGACGTATCGCGGACGATTTACTTGAAGCCATTCGCGATGGTCGTTTTCCGGTGGGTAGCTTGTTGCCGGGTGAGCTCGAGTTAATCGACCGTTACAGCAGCAGTCGTCATACCGTGCGGGAAGCATTACGTGTACTCGAGGATATGGGCATCGTAAGGCGTGAGCGGGGCAGGGGTACGCTGGTGATTTCACCAGTCGCTAGGCCCGCGTTTGTGCAAATGGTGCGCTCGCCCAGCGAGTTGTTGAGTTACCCAACTGACAGTTCCTTCAGAGTGATTTCCGAGAGCGCAGTGCAACTCGATCAGGCATTGGCAAAGCGCCTTAAGAGTAAGGCTGGCTCTGAGTGGGGACTTATTTCTGGTTTGCGCACTTTTGAAAATGGAACGCCCGTTTGTTGGAGTGACATCTACGTCCTACCCGAGTACGCCGGTATTGCAAAGGCATTGGGTGCCAGTAATCGCCCAGTTTACGACTTGATCGCTACCACGTTCGGGGAAGAGGTCGAGAAGATTAACGTCGAAATTTATGCCAGCGTGTTATCGGGACATCGGGCAAAAGCATTGAACACAGCCGATGGCACACCATCACTGTGCCTGTGTCGTCGCTATGTGGGTAATGCCGGCAGGATATTTGAAATATCGGTCTCGGAGCACCCCGCGGAGAACTTCAGTTACTCGCTTGAATTTAATCGTGGCTGGCAGGCCGCGGAACATTGGTCTTGGAGTAAGTAATCGTTATGGTCTATCCCTTTGATGTATGCCGGAGCTTCTTGTTCACTCCTGGCAACCACCCGCGTCGTGTTGAAAAAGTATTTGAAGTTGGTGCCGATGCGGTAATTTTAGATCTCGAGGACGCGGTAGCGGTCGCTGAGAAAGAAGCCACTCGAGAGCTGGTTGTGCGCGCATTTTCCAGCCGAGTTGAACAGCAGCAAGCTCGCCATTATGTGCGCGTCAACAGCATCGATACCCAGTGGTGTGCCGACGATATTAAAGCCACCGTGGGTCCATGGCTCAATGGTATTGTGCTGCCTAAAGTGGAAGACGTTGATGCGCTACTGCAAGTTGATGCATGGCTATTAGAGGCGGAGTCTGCAGCCGGTTTACCGACAGGCAGTCTTGATTTGCTACCCATTGTTGAAACCGCCAAAGGTATTGAATACGCCAACGCATTGGCAACCTGCGGGTCCCGAGTCCGCCGATTGGCATTCGGTGGCGGCGACTACACCTTAGACCTAAATTACAACTGGAGCGCCGATGAAGAGGTGCTTCAGTACGCCCGAGCGCGCTTACCCCACGCCTCACGTTTGGGTGGTTTTGTTCCGCCCATCGATACGGTGGTGTTGCAGATAAACGACGACCAACGGTTTCAGGCGTCTGCCATGCGTGGGCGGCAATTCGGTTTCGGAGGAAAGCTTTGTATTCATCCGAACCAAGTCCCATTAACGAACACGCTGTTCACGCCAAGCGCCGATGAAATTACTCACGCTGAAGCTGTGGTGGCTGCTTTTGAGGCTGCGGAGTCGTCGGGCTCAGCGTCGATACAGCTAGATGGCTATTTCATCGATTATCCTATTGTCTACAAGTCACAGCGTGTATTGGCGTTGGCAGAAGCCCTTGGTGAGAACCAGTAAAGCATTGGATTTTACTCTCTGACACATTAAAATGTCCGGACATATAAGGAGTTATTATGTCCGGCACTTTATCTGACATCCCGCTGTCTCGGGCTATTGCGGAAACAGCTCTAGAGTTCTCTGCCAGCACCGTTCCTCCTTCGGTATGGCAGTACCTTAAACTTTGTGTAGCCGATGCTATTGGTATTGCCATGGCTTCGCGGCAGTATGAATTTGCTCAGCGTACAGAAGCGGGTGTTCTGCGATTCGGTGAGCAAGGTAACGGTGTGGTTATTGGCAGTCGACGTAAACTGCCGTTAAGGGATGCCGCGTTACTCAACGGTGTTCTCATTCATGGTCTCGATTATGACGACACACACCTAGCGTCGGTGGTGCATTGCTCTGCCAGTGCGGTACCTGTTGCATTGGCATTGGCCAGCGAGGGCTCAATTTCTGGAAGTGAATTTTTACTGGCCGTTCTGCTGGCCATCGAGATCGATGGTCGGTTGGGAAGTGCCGCTGGGGGCTTGTTTCAAGAGCTGGGCTTTCATCCGACCGGACTGGTAGGTTTGTTCGGCGCCGTGGTCGCGGCGGTGCGTTTAATGGGCGGTTCCGCAGAAGACGCTATTCGCGCCCAAGGCATTGCCCTTAGTACGGCGAGTGGCAGCATGGCATTCCTAGATGACGGAAGTTGGACTAAGCGATTACACCCAGGATGGGCAGCATCATCTGCGCTCACGGCAGCTTCGTTGGCTGTGAGTGGTTTTGAAGCGCCCGCTGAAGCCTACGCAGGTCGCTATGGTTTTTTCTCGCTGTATACCCGTGATCAGACCAATGCTGACAAAGTGATATGGGAGCGGAGTTTCGATAACTGGGCGTTAGATAACGTGGCGATAAAACCTTACCCGGTTTGCCATTTCAATCACGCTTTAATTGACGCAGCGCTCACCCTGCGCAGTCATCCCGGGCTGACGGTCGATGAGATTCAGTCGGGTCAAATTCTTATGCACCGTCAGCAGTTTGGTGTGGTCGCCGAGCCGCTCGCGGCGAAACGCCGACCACGTAGTGAGTATGATGCAAAATTTTCGGCGCCCTATGCCGTGGCAACCGCACTGGTCACAGGACGCTTTGGTTTGGCTGAGCTCGAAAACGATGCCCGTGAGGATCCTGAGGTACTTGCTCTGGCTCAACGTCTCACCTGTCATCACGATGATCGCTCTTTGTATCCCAAAGTCTTTTCTGGGGGGCTGGCGCTAACGCTTAAAGATGGGCAATCGATAGAGCACTTCGAAACCATCAATCGAGGAGCGGGTGAGCGTCAGCTGACGATGCCCGAGGTGCGTACTAAGTTTGAGCAAAACTGTGCAACCAGTCTGTCGGTGGCTCATACCGAGGCCCTTTGGCAGGCGATCTTAGCGTTAGACAGCAGCGATGATTGTCATGAATTGCTGCAACTCTTGCGCAGTCCCCTTGCCAATGTCTAATCGTATATCGTGTAAACGCGCGAATTGTTCGCTAAGGAAGTCCGTATGTTGATGAATAATGGTGGTCGGATTATGTCGGCGGCCGAGTACCGAGAGAGCTTGCGTCGCTATCAACCAAAAGTGTTTGTCGATGGCCATCGCGTTGAGTCGGTAGCCGACGAACCACGTTTTGAGCCGGGGATTCGGGCGGTTGGTGTTACCTATGACTTTGCGCAGCGACCCGAATATGGCGGACTAATGCTGGCCGAACAGGCTACTTCTGGGAATACGGTCAACCGTATGCTTCATATCAATCGGGATACCGATGATTTGCTGAGTAAGCTGGAGGCGGTTCGATTGTTGTGTAGAGAAACCGGATGCGCCCAGCGGTATCTCACCCACGATGCATTAAATGGTATTTATCAGGCCACATGGGCGCTCGATCAAGAGTCCTCCACCAACGAATACCACCCGCGTTTTCTTGCCTATTTGCATCAGGTTCAGGACGAGGATCTTACCCTTGGCGTAGCGATGACCGATGCGAAAGGCGATCGCAGCAAGCGCCCTCACGAGCAGGCTGAGCGCAACAGTTATGTGCACATCAAGGAGCGTCGGTCAGACGGTATCGTGGTTTCGGGCACCAAGGCCATCGTAACTGGCGGCCCATACATGCACGAACTGTTGGTTATGCCTTGCCGCACGATGACTGAGGCTGACAAAGATTTTGCGGTTTGTTGCGCTGTGCCAATCGACGCTAGAGGACTGACTATTGTGGCCCGCCCCGCGGGCAGGCCCGGTGATGAGGAGGCTAAGTTCAGTGCTAAATATGGCCAAAGCACTGCGGTCTGTCACTTTGTCGATGTGTTCGTCCCTTGGGAGCGGGTGTTTATGGCTGGTGAGTGGCAACACACCGAGCACCTAGTGACCTCCTATGCCAATCATCACCGACACAGTTGTATTGGAGCTCGCGCAGGTTTTGGTGATTTATTGATTGGCGCCGGTGCGTTGATGAGCGAATCAAACGGGCTCGATATGGATAAAGTGCCGCATTTGCGTGATGCCATGGTCGATCTTATAAAGATTACCGAGAGCTTTTTCGCCTGTGGTGTCGCCGCCTCGGTATATGGTGTTTTAGATCCCTGTGGTTCATACATGCCGGAGCCGATCTTTTCCAATATCGGTAAATTGCTGTTGGCGACGAAAATTTACGACATGCATCGCGCCGCCCATGAGGTCTCTGGCGGTTTAATCGTTGCTTTGCCGGGCCCAGACGAGGATCACAATCCTGAGACCGCGGGTGATTTAGCGGCGGTATTGGGCGGCCGTCCCGATATTCCCTATGCACAGCGCATGGAAGTCTCACGATTTATTGGTGACTTAACCGCCTCATCTACTGGCGGTTGGTACTCTGTCATCAGTCTTCATGGCGGCGGCTCACCGGCGGCGATGAAGCGTGAGATATTCCGCCGGTATCCGGTTGAGGAGCGTCAGGCGTTGGTAGAGCGTTTGCTTGACCGGGGGGTTGCTGACACCGGTGAATCCGGTGCGCCACCACGTCAGCGCCAGCCGGGTCAGTGTTGCGATACTGGGTGCACGGTGCCTTCGGATACGAAGACGCAGTAACGACGGCTTGTGGTGACGCCGAGGTTTTGCCCTCGGCGTCAGACTTCTGAACTCACATGCCTTAAGTGTCTCGCTTGCGGCTATACCGGTACTGCTAGCTCCGGTGGCGGTAAAATGGTGGTGCGTTTCATGAGTCGAAGATGATTCTGATCAAAGGGATCACGGCGGTGCATGGTGCATGCGTTATCCCACAGCAGGGCATCGCCATCCTGCCACTGATGGCTGTAGACATAGCGCGGTTGCACACACCAATCAAATAATTCATCGAGCATGGCCCGGCTTTGCTCGGGATCCCAACCGACAATCTCGGTGGTCATGCCTGGGCACAAGTAGAGTGCGGGTTTTCCGGTTATGGGGTGACGACGAATCAGGGGGTGGTCAATGTCAGGTGATTTTTTCTTTTGCGCATCATTGGTCGGCACACTATAGGCGCGATTGAAGGCTTCGTAAGATTGAACGGCGCGGCAATCTGCGAGTTTATTGCGCGTAGACTCGGGCAACTCCTCAAAGGCGGCGCCCATATCGGCGAATTCGGTATTACCACCTGACGGGGGCAGTGTGTGTGCAGCCAACAGTGAGCCCACAGCAGGGCGCGGCAGATAAATTTGGTCGTAGTGCCAGCCAACCTCAGTATCTGACAAGATGCCGACGCTACGACCATCCTTTTTCATGTTGGAGATGTAGAGCACCTCGGGATGATCTGGCGATAGGTATTCGGTACGTACATGAATTTCCAAATCGCCGAATTTACGACTGAAATCGACAAGCTTGGCTTCATCAATATTTTGGTGCCGGAACAGCAACAGTTTGTGCTCCGCCCACAGTGCTTTGATAGCTTTCATAACCTCATCAGAAGCATTTGTGTCAATTTGGAAATCGAGCACCTCTGCCCCAAATGTATCGCTCAACTTTCTAACGTGAAACATGCTTACTCACTCCGTGTTTTTTCTAATTGTACGGACATTTGGTTTGGGTGCAAGTTTCGATCAAGGTTTGCTGTGTCCTCGCAGTTCGAGCAGTGCCACTGCCAGCACTACCATGCAGGTCCCTATTAGTTGGTTGATACTTAGGGTCTCTCCATACAATAGGTAGGCTAGAACGACAGTTGCTGGCGGCCCAAGTGTGCTGACAAGTGCTGCTCGAGAGGCACCAATCCTACGCACACCCTCAGCCATGCAGAACAGCGGTAATATGGTGGCGAATACCACTAGCCCCATCATGGTGGCTGCCGAACGTAAATTGACCTCGGCAAGCATCAATGTATGGTCCGCGACCAAGAAATGTAGAAGAAATAGTATGCCCGCGGTTGTCATGGCGATAACGGTAAAATTCGCAGCACCCATGGTGTTCGTGAGACGACCGCTAACAATGAAGTAGATAGCAATAGTCATTGAACAAAATAACACCCACACCACGCCCTCAAGTTGTTGGGGTGTGAGTGCTTCATCGATCGCTCCGGTGACCATAAACACGCCAGCGCTTGTAATCAGTAGAGATGCTGTGACACCCCACCCGGGCCAACGGCGAAGTGTCGCCGCTTGCATCATCACCACCATTGCGGGGTAGGAAAACAACAAAGCCCGCTCGACACTGGCCTGAATAAGCGTCAACGCATAAAAATTGGCGAGTGATCCTAGGTAATAGCAAAGACAACCTGCCGCCATCGCTAGAGCAACAGAGCGGGGTGTGAAGTGGAGTTGGCTACGGTTCTGGCGCAGATGTTGTCGATGTTGTATCAGCGCAATGAGTGCAAAGCCCGGTACGGCTAATACCGACCGGATGGCGGCCACATCGAGATGACTAAGCTCTTGATGATAAAGCGCCTTAGCAAAAAGGCCCTTGCTTGCCAGTAGAATTGCACCTGTCGCAATGAGTAGCGCGCCGGTGATACCAGCCGGTTGGGCAGGTTTCAGAGTGATGCCGCCCTGTTGTCAGCGAGTTCGACAAGTAATTCATCGGTGCTCATTACTCGCGCCCACAACCGACGCAGCATGGTAAGCGTGCTCTCTTGCATGGTGTCACTGTCGGTGCCGGTGCCGTCACTGACAACCACCGCTTGAAATTGACATTCACAGGCTTCCATTGCGGTCATTGCCACACAGTTGTTGGTGGAGACGCCTGTCACCACGACAGTGCTGATACCTAATGCCCGTAAGGTACTTTCCAAGGCAGTTGACCGAAAAGCCCCTTGAGTAATTTTGTTGAGCACTAGCTCGTGATCTTGGGGTTTAAGTGCCTCTACAATTTCGTGTTCGGGCTGCCCCGCAATATTGTTTGTTGCCACAATGATGGGTTTCATATGGGCAGGTGCGTCGCTGGCATCGGGCAGTTGCGCGCCATAGGTAATAAAAATCACGGTACCGTTATTGCTTCGAAAGTCGGCGAGTAGTCGCTGAATGTTCGGGATGAGCAACGACTCAATGCGATCGAATCGATAGCTGGCGCTATCGGCTGAGCCTTGGGAGGCCAGTAGTTTCCCAAGCCCCATGTGACGGTTGCCGGTAGCGTTTTGCATATCGATAATAATGAGTGCCGAGCTGTGAGGATCGATTTCAAACGATTGGCTAAACGCATCGATAAAGCTTGGTTGCGACATGACTACGGTTCTCCTTGAAGTTCTTTGCAGGCACCTGCTTGAAATGTTCGTACATTTTGCGTCATATTGCCCTCTCACCCACAGGCAGGCAATGGGCATGGATAAATTTGAGCAAGCCGGTTATGGACAGCGTGAAATAGGATTTGGTGAGCGTCCGGCGCTGATCATGGTCGATTTTCAGCTTGGCTTCACCGATGGTGTGAGTCCCATCGGGCGAAGTGAGCATATTCAGTCGGCGGTCGACAATACCGCGAAGTTGCTTCAAGCCTGTAAGCAATTTGGGGTACCTGCAGCTTCTTGTCGTGTATCGTGGGGCGGTCCCGACGAGATGACGTATTGGAAAATCGATACGCTTTACGATGGGAGTTTCTATCACGGACACCCATGTACGGAATTCGATCCACGCATTGCCGATCCCGATTACGTGTTCCAGTTCACTAAAACGGCGCCTTCAATCTTTTACGAAACACCGCTCAAACCCTGGCTGGTTACCCATCGAATCGACACCACGATCATCACCGGCTGTACGACGTCGGGTTGTGTTCGCGCGTCGGTGGTGGACAGCTTCTCCGCGGGCTACCGCACCATCGTTCCCGCGGACTGTTGTGGCGACCAAGATGTAGAGGCCCACGAGAGCAATTTGCGCGATGTCGGCAGACGATATGCTGACGTTGTCACCTTGGAGCGAGTCCTCGAAGAGTTAGCGAAGCGCGCTTGACCCCATTATTAACTGACCGAAGGCAATAGAGGAGATCTCCATGCCAGTAGCACACATTAACGGCCATGATATGTATTACGAAGTTCATGGTGAGGGTCCACCCGCTATTTACATAGGCGGCTGGGATACCTTCTGCCATGGTCGGCATGGCTATTTGGCGCGTGGTATGACCGATAAGTACCAGACGGTAATTATTGATTACCGAGGTATCGGTGAGTCGACTGACGATTTATCAATGACGGCGTCTACAGAGTTATTTGCCGATGACATTGCAGGCTTGCTTGACCACCTCAATATGAAGTCTGTTTATTTTGTTGGTTTAGTAGGGATGGGTGCTTGTATTGGACAGTGGGTAGCACTCAAGCGACCTGATTTGGTGCGCTGCATGGTGAATATGGGCTGCTGGACGTGGGCTGATCCTATGTTGGCCGATCAATTGCGCGCCTTTGGCGATATCCATCAAGGCGCTGGTTTTGCGGCCTTCCAGTCGATGGTGGCGTCGTTTTCATTTCGCCCCGATTACTATAATGCCAACCGCGACAAGCTGCTGGGACCGGGTGGTGTGTGGGGCATTTTGGAAGGAAGGCCAACCGCGCACCTGCGTTTTATCGAGGCTTGCCTCGGACATGACATCCGTCCACACCTGAAGGACATTGCCGCACCAACACTGGTGATTCACGCCGGTCAGGACATCATCACCGGGCCCAGAACCACGCTGCCTCTAGAAGAGGGCTTGCCCAACGCTGTAGGGGTGATGATGGAGGAGGTGGCGCACGTCGTCGCGGGTAAGGAGGAAAAAATAGCCTTCTGTAATATCCTATTCGATTTCCTTGCGCGGCATTGAACCCAAGGAAGCCATTGGGCAAGTCCACGCCAATGGTTAAAGCCAAGCCGCTACACGGGAGTCAAATGACTCCCGCATCACGCAGGGCGTCCAGATCGGTGACGCCCAGCTCTCCACCAAGGATAGCCTCGTTATCGGCACCTAAGCCGTTTCCGCACTGAGCACTAAGACGCTGGCTATCCAGTTTAATGGGGTTACTCAGGGCGCGGTAGTGACCGAAGGTTCGATGTTCAAGGTCGTGAATCATGCCGGTTGCGGTAACGAAGGGGTTATCGAGGGCCTTGGGTAAATCGTTCACCGGCGCGACCGGGATGTGAGTTTGCAGCAGTGCGAACCAGTGTGCGGTGGTCTGCGTGCAGAGTATACCGTCTAACACTCCGGTGAGCGCATCCCTGTTTTGCGCTCGGTCGGCCATGGTGGCGAAGCGTGGATCGCTGCCCAGTTCAGGATGACCAATCAAGCCGATAAGCAGGTCCCAGAATTTGTCGGTCATGCACATTAGAAAAATCCAGCCGTCCTGAGTTTTGAATAATTGCACCGGCGTGTTGTAGGGATGTCCTGATCGCGCAACCCGTCCCGTCGTGATTTGATGATTCATGTACCAGGTGCCCGGGTAGGACAGTTGATGCAGCGCGACATCGAACAGACTGGTATCGACATCACGTCCGCCATATTTGGCGCGCCCCAGAAGTGCCGAGACGCAGCCGAGTGCACCCACGGTGCCAGTCATGAAATCGATCATGGACAAGCCAAAACGTGTGGGGGGTGAATCGGGCTCGCCTGTCATTTCCAAGAAACCACACTCGGCCTGCATGAGGTAGTCGTAGCCGGGCCAGTCGGCGCGTTCGTTATCGCGACCGTAAGCAGAGATATGTGTACAGATTATGTCCGGCTTAACGTGCTTGAGGCTTTCGTAGTCGAGCCCTAACTTCGCCGGCTGACTACCTCTCAGGTTATTCCAAACCACATCGGCTGTCGTTACCAATTGTTCGAACAATTCCCTGCCTTTTGGATCTTTAAGGTTGAGAGTGACGCTGCGCTTCGACAGATTAAAGGCTTGAAAGTAAGCGCTGTCGTCATCAGACAGTGTCACTGAGCCGCTTTGACGTGATGGATCTCCACCTGTCGCGCGATTTTCAATCTTGATCACCTCTGCACCAAGCTCGGCTAAATACATGGATCCATAAGGCCCTGCACCGAACTGCTCGATGGCTAAAATACGAATACCCGAAAGGGGTTTGTTCATGTGTGTCTCCGATAAGCGTGCTACTAAAACGAAACGTGTCTTGCGCACCCGCGCTGATTGGTGCAATGTTGAAACCTAACGGTATCTCGCAACAAATGTCCGGTCAATTAAAGCTAGTAGTATTCTCCGTGACAGCGCCGTGCAGAACCGTCCATTACGATAAGTTCATCACAAGGAGGCTTAAAATGCCCTACCGACTCGGCGTTGACGTCGGCGGGACTTTCACCGACCTAATTTTGGTTGATGAGTCCTCAGGCGATATCCATACCGCAAAAGTTCCCAGTACACCCTCAGACTCATCGATTGGTGTCATGAACGGCATTGAGCGCGTTTGTGCGAATGCAGGGGTTGACCCGGCAGAAATTAGCCAAGTGATGCACGGAACGACTGTTGCCACTAACACTGTGTTGACTGAAAGTGGTGCCAAGGTTGGTCTTATCACCACTAAGGGCTATCGGCAGGTTTTGCAGATAGCGAGATCCTATGTGCCCGGTGGTCTCGGCGGGTGGGTGATTTACAACAAGAGCGCGCCGTTGGCCCCCTTGTCGTGCACCATTGAAGCCGATGAACGTATGGGCGCCGATGGCAAAGCTGTACGTCCTCTCGATGAAGAGGCGTTGGAGCAGGCTCTTGAGTGTTTGAAGGCGGAAAATATCGAAGCCCTGACCGTGTCGCTTATCAACTCATATGCTAACGGCGCTCACGAGAAAGCCGTTGAGAAAGTGGCGAAGCGTGTGTTGCCGGGTATTCCAATCTCACTATCTTCGGCCGTTGTACCCGAGATGCAAGAATACGAGCGCACCATTACGACGGTGGCGAATTCTTACGTCCGCCCGAAAGTAGCCGAGTACGTGAAGAATCTGGAAGCCAAGCTGAAGCGCAAGAGCAAGGGCGTGCAGCTGAATATTCTCCGCTCTGACGGCGGCATGGCCACCGCAAAGGTTGCTCAGTCGCTTCCTGTTAACCTATTGATGAGTGGCCCTGCGGGTGGTGTTTCTGGTGCTGTTTGGGTCGCCAAACAAGCCGGCTTCGACAACCTGCTGACCTTCGATATGGGTGGTACATCAACCGATGTGGCCTTGGTTGAAAATGGGCAAGCTCAACTGCGACGCGAAACCACGGTTGGTGATGTCACGGTCCGTGCACCATCCGTCGATGTTCGCACAGTCGGCGCCGGCGGTGGCTCCATAGCGCACGTTCCTGAGTTAACAGGGGCGTTACGGGTTGGTCCTGAGAGTGCCGGCGCCGAGCCAGGCCCTGCGGCCTACAACAAAGGCGGAACCTTACCCACTGTTACCGATGCGAACGTCGTATTGGGCTATCTGCCCAGCGAAGTACGTTTGGGCGGTGACATGGAAATCCGTAAAGATCTTGCCGAACAGGCCATTAAACCTGTTGCTGATGCCTTGGGTATTACAGTTAAACGGGCGGCTGCGGGCATCATCGATATTGTGAATGAAAACATGTACGGCGCTCTCCGCTTGGTGTCTGTCGAGCAGGGACACGATCCGCGAGATTTCGCGTTAATCGGTTTTGGCGGTGCGGGCCCACTTCATGCCAACGCTTTGGGTAGGTTGATGAATAGTTGGCCAGTGATTATTCCTCCTGGCCCGGGTGTACTGTGCGCCTACGGCGATGCCACTACTCGTGTGAGGGATGAAGCCTCTCGAACCTTCATCAGGAAGTTTGGTAATACCAGTACCGCCGAGTTAACCAAGATCTACACCAATCTCGCTGCCCAAGCACTGAAAACACTCGAGAAGCAGGGTGTTTCCAAAGAAGAATGCACGATGTCTTGCCAAGCCGACATCCGCTACAGCGGTCAAGGCTTGCAGCTGACCGTCGACTTCGAACTGGATGCGCTGAAAGATGGCGATTTGTCGGTGATCGGTCAGCCGTTCGATGATATGCACAAGCAGTTATTCACCTTCGCCCTCGATGCCGATAAAGAGATCGTCAACTTGCGTGCTGTGGCTCAAGGTCGCAGCGCAGAAATTGAAGCCCGTCGACTGGCAAAATCAGGGTCTCGGACGCCAGTGGCTGCGGCAAAAATCGGCGAGTCAAAAGTATTCATGGATGGCAAAGATATGGATGCCACCCTCTACCGCCGCGACAAACTCAAGGCAGGCAACAAGGTTGATGGACCCGCCATCGTGCTTGAGATGGACTCCACCACCGTAATTCTTGCCGGTCACACCGGAAACATTGACGAGTTCGGCAATATTCTTATTGCACCGTCTGCTTGAGAGGGGAGAACAAAAATGCCAGCAACAATTGTTGAAACCAACCCAGCGAAATTTGAGCGTTTAGACATCGACCCTATCACGCTCGATATCATCGAAAATGCCATGATGAATGCCCGATACGAAATGGATGCGGTGTTGTTCCGCACGGCCATGTCGCCGGGTATACGTGAGCAGCATGACGAATTCCCCATGATTGCCAACCTTGAAGGCAAAATGGTTGTGGGTCAGTTCGGTAGCTTTATTCATGGTTTTAAGGAAGCCTACGACGGCACGATTGAAGAAGGTGATTTATTCCTAACCACCGATCCCTATTCGTGTAATGGAGCGATCAGCCACATCAACGATTGGCTGTTATTACGACCTATCTTTAAGGATGGGCGGCTCATTGCCTTCGCTGCCATGTTCGGTCACATGACCGATGTGGGTGGTAAGGTGCCCGGTAGTTTGCCCACCGATGCCCGCGAGATTTTCGAGGAGGGTATTCGTATCCCTCCCACGAAGATTTATAAAGGCGATGAGCTGCAGTCGGATATTCTCGATCTCATTTTGCATAACTGCCGAATGCCCACTTGGAATCGCAGTGATTTTAATGCGCTGGTGGCTGCCATTCGCACCGCTGAGAAGCGTGTGATCGAAATGGCAGATCGTTTCGGAGACGACGTTTTCTATTCGGCGCTCGATGAGCTGCTCGATCGTAACAAACGCGCCATGTCAAAGCTGATCAAGACAACCGTGCCCGAGAAGAAGCAGTACTTCGAGGACTACATTTGCGATGATGGTTTGGGTATGGGTCCCTATCGCATCAAGTGCGCAATGTGGCGTGAGAAGAGCAAAGTTATTTTCGATTTTGAGGGTACCGATCCCCAGTCCATCAGTTCCATCAACTTTTATCTCAATGAAGAGATGTTCAAGATGTTCTGTGGCGTTTACATGATTATGGTCTTTGACCCACAGATCATGTTTAACGACGGCTTCTACGACTTAATGGAAGTGCGTATCCCCGAGGGGACGTTGCTCAAGCCCCGGGAGCCTGCGGCGCTTTCTTGTCGTACCCACGCGCTGGGTCGTATTTTCGATGTGCTCGGCGGCTTGTTAGGGCAGGGTGACCCCGACTTCCTGGCAGGTGCTGGCTTCTCGGATAGCCCACACTTCATGTACTCGGGTTATGACAAGAATGGCGAGTGGTATCAGCTTTATTCCATCGGCTTTGGTGGTATCCCTGGCAAGCCTTCGGGTGATGGCCCCGATGGCCATTCGCTGTGGCCCAGCTTTACCAATGTGCCCAATGAGTTCCTCGAGAGCTATTTTCCGCTGCGTATTGAAACTTACGAAACCATTCAGGATAGCGGCGGCGCTGGTTATAACCGGGGCGGTAACGGATTGCGCATGGGGTACTGCTTCCTCGAGCCCGGTACGATCTCCATCCATGATGATCGTTGGCTGACCTACCCTTGGGGCGTTAATGGGGGCTTACCAGGCCGACGATCTGAAAAGATTCTGGTGCGTGCCGACGGCTCTGAAGAAAAGCTACCCAGTAAATGTGACCGCGTCGAAGTGGGTTCAGGGGACATCCTGTACTTCAACACTTGGGGTGGCGGCGGTTGCGGTGATCCGCTCAAGCGTGAAGTGGAGAGGGTTGAATTCGATGTCCGAGCAGGTCTGGTATCGGTCGAGGGTGCAAAACGCTACGGCGTTGTGATGAATGCCGACTTGACGGTAGACCTTAAGAAGACCGAGGCACTGCGCGCCCGTATGGCCAAGAAGCGTGGTGACGTGCAGATGTTCGATCGGGGTGGTGATATAGAGACCCTGAAGAAGCGCTGCAAGAAAGAGACAGGACTAGAACCCCCACGTCAGCCCGAGTTCCAAGCTTGGGCGCTTAAGGCAATGGGTAATGCCAACAAGGCGGCACCTAAAA
>CBFHTF010000040.1:0-19928 GCA_965658685.1 Luminiphilus sp. | reverse complement strand
GCCCAGCAGGTGTTAGGGCTCATTAAACCCACCGCCAGCAATGATGATCTTACCGGCTGTGATCTGATCATTGAGGCGGTGTTCGAGAACATTGAGCTCAAGCACAAGATGACTGCCGAGTTGGAAGGCTATCTCACAGACGATGGTGTTTGGGGCTCCAATACCTCCACACTGCCCATTACTCAGTTGGCTGAAGGTAGCAGCAAGCCCGATAACTTTATCGGCATTCACTTCTTCTCGCCGGTCGACAAAATGCCTTTGGTGGAAATCATCATGGGCGAGAAAACCTCCGATGTGGCTTTGGCCAAGGCTTTTGATTACACCAAGCAAATCCGCAAGACGCCAATTGTTGTGAATGATTCTTTGGGCTTCTTTACTTCGCGCACCTTTGGTACCTACCTCGATGAGGGCGTTCGCCTGCTTAAAGAAGGCGTACACCCAGTGACCATCGATAACTTGGGTAAAGCGGTGGGTATGCCGGTTGGGCCACTGGCCGTGTATGACGAAGTGAGTTTGGAGCTCTCGCGCAAGGCCAATGAGACCTGGAAATCCTTGGGTGTGGAAGATAAGTGGGGCGATGGCACTGTGGCGCGCGAAGTTGTCGGTACCATGATCGGTGAATACGGCCGAGGTGGGCGTTATCACGGTGGTGGTTTTTACGAATACGCCGAGGATGGCAGTAAAGCCATTTGGCCCAAGCTGCTCGAGCTGTACTACCGCCCGGAAACGGACATTGCCGACCAGGACGCGAAAGATCGGCTGTTATTCCGCCAGGTCATCGAGGCCCTTAAGTGCCTCGAAAGCGGTGTGCTGCGAACTGTCGCTGACGGGAATATCGGCTCCATTATGGGTATTGGGGCACCGGTGTGGACCGGTGGTCTCATTCAGTATGTGAACACCTATGGTCTGCAGCGGTTTATCGAGCGCTGCTCGGAGTTGGCTGCGCGCTATGGCGATCGATTCACTGTGCCCCAAATCGTTGAAAGTAAACTCGAGGCCGGTGAGCTATTTGAGTAGTGTGATTGGCGGGCTTAACAAAAAGCGGGCTTCGGCCCGCTTTTTTATTGCCGGGTGAAGCCAAGAGATAGGTGACCTGATGTGATGAGCGCGTCGTATGACCACAAAAACGTCGGTGCGCTCAATATGACTACACGTTACATCTTAAAATTCCTGCATACCATGGGCGCCATAGGGCTACTGGGCGCCATGGCTGCACTGCTTATTATGTTGTCAGATTTAGCGCCGCCCGCCGAAGCGCTCGACCTATATACCGCGCAACGGGTCACTATGGCGCATATTGCACAGTGGTTGTTGCTACCCTCTCTGGGTGTCACCTTAGTGGCGGGCTTGTTCTCCATGGCATTCGTAAAAGGTTTTCACAATGCTGGTTGGGCGTGGTCGAAGCTTGCCACGGGCGTCGTGATGTTTGAGGGGACTCTGCTGGGCATTCAGGGACCCATGGAGGCTGAGGCTCAGCGGGCAGTGCGTATTGCATCATCGTTACAGGCCGAGTCGTCGATGGTCCTGTCAACGACGACTGAATCGGCCCAGCTAGCAGCCAATCTTTCTGCCGAGTGGAACAGCATCTTGTTACTGGGCTTTGTGGCGGTTATCAACGTGGCCGTGGGTATCTGGCGACCAAGGTTTCAGCGTCGCCGGCGCGGTTAATGGCTAGCTGACCATCAGGCCATCGCCTGCAGAATTCGCGCCACTTGTTGTACCGCAAGCTCTGGCTTTAAGGCGCTGTCGGCAATGCCCGACACCACACGGGTAATGTCGTGATCAACTTCACCGGCAGTTGCCCACACACCGCCATCTGCCCGAGTCATATATACCGACAGCGTATTGTGGCCAGTGCCCGGTCGCTCGCCCACGATATGCATGAGTAAGCCGGCGCCAACCACCTGTTGCAGTAGCTGCTCCCCCGTTTGATAACCGGCTCGGACGCGCCCCGATTCGATAATGAACGGCGTTTCAGCGACATCCCAGCCTTGGTCTACGAGTGCGTCTTGAAGCGCTTGATAGAGTCGTTTTAGCTGATCACCCTGCTTCAATGCTCGCGCATTCAAGCCATCGGAGATAACAATAATGGCGTTAGAGCGCGGTGCATTACGTCGCCATCTCTCTAGTTGGCTTAGCGACGATGGGCTGAGTCGTTCCCCCGATTCCGGGTGCAGTATGTAATCCTCTCGATTCACAGACTGGGTATTCAGCAAGAGGCCTGCTTGCCACTTGCGTCGAAAAGGATCATCGAATTGCTCCCAAATGCAGCTGCGCGCCTCCTCTGTTATGGCGTTAATGCGAGTTGCCAGAGTGGGCTCCAGTGTCGACGGGGTTGCTCCATAACCCTCGGCAATGAAGACGCCGCGGCCACGAACCGCAGCCAGTTGTTCGCGTGCCTCATTGCGTAACCGACTTGCACTGCGCATATCACCTTTGGCCCGCTTATAGGCTATGTACACTGCTACTGGGTCGCCGAAGTTAGGCCCAGGGCTACCATCGGCGTTGACCACCTCTAGCCGTTGAAAAAACCGCCACATACGATCTTCCACCCGGTAGCCGAAGCGTTCACGAATGCGCACGTGATCTTGGTAACCGGTGGTCAGGTAACCCAGCATGGGGTCGATTTTGGTGGGCAGCGCCATGAGATAGGCGGGATTGGCCGGCATGACCTGTTCGATGCACCAATCCAAATCGTTCAGCGACACACTCATGTGCAATGTGGCGCAAATATCGAGGCCAATACACAGGCCGTGCAGCTTGCCCATGACAATATCCTCGAGGCAACAGCGCACTAGCTGCTCTTTCGTTCTAAATACTTCAGGTCCGATAAACCCTGCAACATCGTTCAGGTGCAACCATGGCTCAGCGGTGCCATCCAGCGCCCTCTTGGCTTGGGCAATATCCCGCTGCAACGCCCGGGCAAAACCGTACTTGCGTGCCTCCCAGGTCACCATATCTACGCCATAGCCATGGCCGTTGGTAAAGTCGGCGCCCTGGCCAGTTTCAAAATACAGCCCCCAAGGCCCGGTGCGCTCGGCGGCATAGGCTTTCATTTTGGCCACCGAAATATCGAAGGTGGCGTTGGCCTCGTCGTTGCCGGCAATACTCTGAAACCAAACACCGGTGGTGCCCGGGTTCTCTGCTTCCACCGCCGCCTGAACATCAACATGGGCCAGTACGCAGTGGGGCAAGTGCGCTTGTAAACCAAAGGTGTCAATGACGTCAGCGAGTGTCTCTTCAATGGCCGCCACAGAGGCAAGTTCGCTTGAAACGGGGTTGGTGCCCAGCACCACATCGCCCACGCCGTAAGCAAAGGCATCGAACACCTGCCAGCGAATATCGTTGGGGTCGTCGGTAGGGGAGTTGGGCTGCACTCGGGCGCCCATATAGCCTTGTGCTCCCAGCGTGCTGCCCGGCAGCGGGTTGAAAATACGCGCACCCACTTGCGTGAGCTCGGCATTACTCATTAGGCGCACGACCGCGGCAATCACATCGCTCGATAAGCTCGGCATGAAGGCGTGGATGTTGGCAACGGGTGAATGAAGTAACTGCGCTTTTAGTTCGCTTAAGGTCCAGCCGGCCATGGCTGTGCCCGAGTCAGCAGTGTCGGCCGGCCCTCGAGCAGCCTCGGCATAGTGCCAAACCTGGTCTTTATGCACTGCAAGTCGATGTATATCCCCAAGCGTGGTATTGCCTAAAAGCCCGCGGGCGAGGGTGCGTACCTGTTCGTTGGGGGCGGCTACACCAATGATGGCGTCTCCCTCTTTGAAATCGTTGGCTGCCCCTAGCCAGCGCGTGTAGGTGGCCTCATTAAACCCGGGTTGCGTGCGTTGCAAATAAGCAGGTAGCGATTCGCCGGCCTTGGCAGGCGCCGGCGCGCTCGCTTGAAGCCAAGCGGCGCTGGCACCGGAGCCCATCAGAGTGGCGCCGGTCAAAGCACTACCTATTGCTGACGCTTTCAACATGAACCGACGTTCAATCACAGCTGTTCTCCATCATCACGCCATATTTGTGCTGAAAGCGTATACCGTACCCTGCCGCCGCAGGGGATGCGACTTTTTTACTGGATATCTCTAAACATCACTGCAAGGCGCTTGCTGGCACTGAGTTTGGCCAGAAACTGGCGTGGGCCGCGCTTTTCTTGCATAAAGCGACTAAAGCCGGGCACCAGTGTGGCGTCTACGTTATCGAGGTCGGTAAAGCCCATTTGCCAGTCGGGAAACTGTCGGTCGTTCAGGGCTTCTTCGAGCAACACCTCCACGTGCTTGTGGCGCGCATCTTTGGCAATGCCGGCAAAGGCGCGGCGCACCGCAAGCTCGGGCCCTTCGAGCACCTGAAAGAACGCATCTTCCTTATGCAATAGCAACCCGGTGATGCCGTGTCGCCCGTTATTGTTGCGGGCTTCTTCCAGCATGGCCAACAGCTCGGCGTTACTCATTAGACGGGTCTGGGTGCTCACGTAGGCAAGGTGAATCATAGGCCCCGATTCAGCGGTGGGGGAGCCCTCATTAAGAATATGTGGGCTGTTGTGGTTGGAAGGGTCTTTAATGTCATTCACGGGCGGCTCCTGTTGCGTTGGGTGCCTTGGGCACCAGTCTGCAAGCCCCCTCCCCCAGCGGCCTGCGTTCATTTTCTTTATTCGGCACCCCTTGAACGAAAAAAGCAAGTAAACTAAGCTAGACACTTGAAAAATAAAATAAAATTTACATTGTTAAGGCCATTTTGAGCCCGGTTGTTCATGTTGGCTGTTGATTTTGACAAGCCGCCCTGTGGCGGGGGGGAAGTAAAATGACAAGTGCAGCCGCATCCGATATGAACGACTCAACCCAATCGGCCCTCGAAAACCGATTGCTGGCCCCGCGTTTCTACCGCACTAACTACGATGCCTTGAACCAGCTCGATGTCTCTCCGGTGCGCGCCGAGTGGGACGCCATGATGGCCGAGTTTGCCCTCGATAAGAACCGTGAGCATTTTCGGAATCGCTACGCGTTCGACGAGTCAAGTCTTGATGACCGTCCGGCGCTGAAAGCAGATTTTCTCGATCTGCTGGTCAGTTCCATTACCTCGGAATATTCAGGTTGTGTGCTGTATCAGGAGATTGAGAAGAATGTTGAGAACAAAGACATCGCCGACTTAATGCGTTACATGGCCCGCGATGAATCCCGTCACGCTGGGTTCATTAACTACGCCTTGAAGCAAATGGGCGTAGCGGTAGACCTGAGCGTGTTGAAGCAGCAAAAGGAATATCACTACTTCCGCCCCAAATTTATCTACTACGCAACCTACCTATCGGAAAAAATTGGTTACGCCCGCTACATCACCATCTTCCGACACCTACAGCGCAATCCAGAATACCAGTTCCATCCCATTTTCAACTGGTTTGAAGAATGGTGTAACGATGAATATGCCCATGGCGAGGCCCTTGCGTTAGTCATGCGTGCCAAACCCGAACTATTGCGCGGCCATAATAAGCTGTGGATTCGGTTCTTCCTGTTGGCGGTGTACTCCACCATGTATGTGCGCGATCACAGCCGACCCGCTCTGTACGAAGGCTTCGGTATGAACATTACCGAGTATGACTACACAGTGTTTGACATCACCACCGAGATATCCAAGCAAGTATTCCCATTGACACTCAACACCGATGATCCTCGTTTTCGACGAGGCATGGACCGTCTGCTGAGCTTAAGTCAGAAGAGCGATCGGCTGCAGGCAAAAGGCGGTGTTATGGCGATGCTGGGACGTGGATTGGTGGCGGTTCAGAGTGCCTTGACCTTTGTAAGGCTGTATCTGTTACCCACGAGTAGCAATGAATTACCCGAGCAAACGCGGGTCGCCCCTGCCTGGTAGTTGCATTATTCCGCGATTGGCTCTGGAAACTTGCGCGAGCTTGTGACATTTTCCCTGTGTTATAAAACCGAAAGCAATCATCGAATGTGTTGTACAAGCAACACGCTCGATGCGATGTTGGCTTGGGAGAGTCCATGAGTCGTTATGTAGCGCTTGATAAGTCTAAGCACACCCAGTGGCGCGTACGCCAAAGTTATGGGGCAGAGCTAGGTGACAGCGTGTCATCGGTGCCGGTGATATTGCCTGAGCTAACCCACTTGGTCGCCGATTTCCCGGTGGTGGTTATCAAGTCTAAAGACAGCGGTCGTTATCGCCTCACTGCGTTGCTGGGTCTATTCCCGGGCCAGAACCTATTTCTGCAAGGCAATAGCTGGGATGCCAGTTACGTCCCCCTCAACCTACAGGTACGTCCATTCCGCATGGGCCGACGTCCCGATGATGCAAGCAACACCAACCCTTTTGTGATGGTCGATGCCGATAGCCCTCGATTGTCACAAGATCAGGGCGAAGTGCTATTCGATGATGCCGGCAGTCCGTCTAACTACCTACGCCGACAGGGGGAAGTCCTCTCATTGCTAGCCGATGGCGAGGCGCAGGTGGCAGCGTTCGTCGATTACCTGATGGCAAAGGAGTTACTCGAGGAGACTCGGGTCAATTTCAACGATCACCAGGGCGATAAGAAAACCTTGACCGGCATGTTCGCGGTGTCCCAGAAAAAAGCCAGCGCCATGGATTTGGCAACGGTGACCGAGTTACACAGCAAAGGCTGGTTGGAAGCGCTCTATCTCATGAAGGCATCAATGGCGCAGTTGCGCCGTTTGGTTCATCGTTATCAGCGACTCGATGCTCAATAAGCCGGTATGTGACCGTTTATGGGTTATTGGCGGGTCTAATACGCACCCATAAATCCCAGCAATGACATGCCAGCGCAGCGCTTAGTCCTGCTGCTATCCACCACCAAGGCGCATCCGTCAGTGCGAAACGCAGGGTGATCATCAGTACCGCGCCAGACATGAGATTGGGTAGCAGTTGATTAAGTGGCGGCACTAATTTTTGTGCGCTAGCGCTCTGCGAGAGCCACCAAAATAGCCCGGCTTCCAATGCAATCAACACCACAATGGCGTCAATAAGATGCCCTGACAGTAGCCATTGCTCCACGCTGGCTTAGGCCCGTGCCAGGCCCATCAGCTGTGCCATATCCTTTAATGCCACTCGCAGGTGTTGCACTTTACGCCGGCGGACGGGTTTTTTGGTGGTATAGGACTGCCAAGTCAGGTATTGCACATCGGGGTCTTGGCACATGGCTACAAATTTTTCTCGCCTGCGGTCACTGCCATACCAAAATCGCTGCAGTAGGCCTAACGCCCAGAAGATCTTGCCGTGACCTTTCATGAAGCGTTTGCGGGCTTGGCTTAAATAACGGGAATCGCCGTGAACGAGGCATTCGAGTACCGCTTGGGCTGTTAGTCGCCCGCAGTGCATCGCGTAGTAAATACCTTCCCCGGATGCGGGTGCCACAACCCCCGCGGCATCACCGGATAATAGAACACCCCGACCATCATCCCAGCGCGGTAGGGGTTTCATTGGGATGGGGGCGCCTTCTCGGCGCACGGTGTCGGCGTTACCGAGACCCGTGCGGTCTCGCAATAACGTTACCGCGTCGGTGGCAGAGAAGCTTTTTTTTTCGCTGCCAACACCTATGCTTGCGTGTTTGCCATGGGGGAATACCCACGCATAAAAGTCTGGCGATAGGTCGCCTTGGTACCAGACGTCGCAGCGCTCAGCGTCATAGTGTTCGCTGTTGGCCGCAGGTGCGTCAATGATCTCATGGTAAGCAAATACCCACTTCAATTTATCGGCGCAAGCAATACGTTGCTTGGCGACTTTTGAGCGGGCGCCGTCAGCGCCAATCAGGTAGCGAGTAGAGACGGTCACGGGACCTGCGCCATCACCTTTGCGCTCGTAGGTCAGCTCAATGCTGTTGTCTTGGCGGTAGTCGGCGCGTTTGAAGACGCCGGTGCGTACATCGGCACCATTATCTTGTGCCCGCTGGCGAAGCCACGGGTCAAATTCATCGCGGTTGACCATGCCGACAAACGTACCCTCCACGGGCATATCGACGGTTTTATAGCTGGGTGAAATCATGCGCGCAGCGCGAATGCGGGCTACCAAAAGTGACTCGGGTATATCGAACTCACCGAGTAAGCACGGTGGTATGGCGCCACCACAAGGTTTAATGCGGAAGTTTCGCTCTAGCAGCAGGACGCGAGCACCGGCTAATGCCAGTTCATTGGCAGCGGTAGCACCCGATGGTCCGCCGCCCACCACGACAACGTCAAAATCGGTTGTGGTCATGACACTCTCCCATCCATTATTTCGTGCATGGCGATATCCCCAAAGCGGGGCTGCTGTAAGGCATTCTCGGCTGTGTCGTCGGCTGCCTCGCTAGCTGTATTCATTGGCACTCGAATACCGGCTCCAAGCTGAGCCGATACAATGAACAGGGCCGCCTCGAAGAGAAAGACGGCGCCATAAGCCAATGCGGGTTCAGTCAGCCATTGCCGGGCCAGATCGGCGGCCACTGTGCCGGTGAAGCCACCCAAGGCGAAGGCGATAGCTTGAGCGGCGCCCCAAAGGCCCATGCGCAGTCCTTCTTTTCCTGAGCGACCTTGGCTGGCCAGCATCATCATGCTGGCGATGGCCGCTACGGCAAAAGCCCCATTCGCAAAACCCAGTGCAAAGACGTTAACTGAGAGCAGCCACTCGGTGGGATGGAGTCCACCCCACGCAAGGCCCATGAGGGCGACAGCGCTAGCGATGCACCCAACAATAAGCCAGCGACGCAATAGCACAGCACTGGCTTTTTTAAAGAGAGAGCCGGTGATGGCTACGGCCAGCATGCCGGCTAAAACGCCCCCATGTTGCGTACCCGCCAGTGCGGTGGATTCCCCTGGGGTCATGCCAAATGCCAAGCCGGCAAAGGGCTCCAAAATGAGATCTTGAAGGCTGTAGGCAAGCATGGAGATAAAGACAAAGATCGTGAATCGCCGTGCGGCAGGTTCTGCCCAAACCAGAGCCAATGCCTCGTTGAAGGATTGCGAGTTTGTGCTTGGCGAGTCAGAGCTGGATGAGGTTGCATGGCGCTCGCTGGCGGCAACGGCATTTGCGGTTGAGACAGCTGTTCGCGGTTCAACCCCGCGAATGGCCAAGAGTGTTAGCAGCATGGCGCCAGCCGATACCGTACCCGTGACGGTGAGTAATCGACCGTTGCTATACGGGTCTAAAAATTGACCGGCAACGCCGGCGGTCACAGCAAAACCGGCAATCATCATAAACCAAACAATGGTGGCTGCCGCCGGTTTGCGCTCGGGGCTGACCTGCTTGGCAAGAAGCACCAGTAACGATGTACCTGTGGCGCCCGACCCCAAGCCTATGGCAAAGAAGCCGATAAAACCCACTGCGGAGCCTAGCCACACATGGGTAGTCATAAGTGCCGTGCCCAGCGCCGCTAAAAACCCACCGCTGGCCAGTACCAGCATGCCGCCGATAATCCAAGGGGTGCGACGTCCCCCTAGGTCGGAGCCGTAACCAATGCGTGGGCGGGCTAATTGCACCATGTGATGCACGGCCACCAAGAAGCCTGGCAGCATGGCGGGAAGGGCGAGTTCCACCACCATGATTCGGTTGAGGGTAGAGGTGGTTAATACAATGATGGCGCCCAGAGCGGTCTGGACCAAACCTAGCCTAACAATGCCAAGCCAGCCTAGAGAGCTGTTCATAGCGCCACACCAGTGACGCTGGCCAAAGCGCTGGCAGCTATCATCATCCCGGTCACATAGGCGGTAACACCGGTACCGTTGTACCAAGGCGCATAACGCTCTGGGTCACGCAACAGCTTGATCATAGCAAGGCCCTGAGCCGCTACCAGTGCAGCAACAGCCAGGGCAAACCAAGGTGCTTGCCAGTAAACAAGCAGGGTAATAACCGTTAGCTGGGGTGCCAACATCACCGCGCAAGCCAGCTTTGCCGCAGGTGCGGCTCCCAACATGGCGGGCAGTGAGCGCAATCCCATGGCGCGATCACCGTTGATGGATTTGAAGTCGTTTAAGGTCATGATGCCGTGCGCACCTACACTGTAAAGAGCCGCTAGCGCCAAAATGGGCATCCCAGGGACCTGTCCGTTAAGGAATAGGGCGGCGCCGGTCACCCATGCTAACCCCTCATAACTGATGGCCACTGCGCTATTGCCCCACCAGCCATTGCGCTTTAGTCGCAGGGGTGGTGCGCTGTAGGCCCACGCCAATACCAGGGCAATGCCTGTTGCAATAGCTACTGTGGTGCCCAATGCGGCGCCCCAAGTCATCGCCAGAGCGCTCCACAGCCATGCAAACAGTAATGCGGTTATGGCGGGTACTCGCCCAGAGGGAATGGGGCGATGGGGTTCATTAAGCGCATCGACTTCGCGGTCACACCAGTCGTTAATAATCTGGCTGGCGCCGCAGACGAGCGGGCCAGTGAGGATCATGCCAGCAACTAATAGCCACAGGTGATCGACGATACCAGTGCCAGCTGACACGGCGCCGCACAAGAATGCCCACATGGGTGGAAACCATGTGATGGGTTTGAGCAGTTCCAGCAGACCCTTGATGGAAACCCGGGCGGTGCTGGCGCTGGAGATACCGGTACGCTGCATGGCCCGACTATAGGCAGTCGCGCCAAAAAGTGTCAATTGAACTTTAGTTTTTAATTGTTATATTTTTTTGACTATTCATTTTCATCGCTGTCGCTGCTATCGCCAATGCCGTAGCGACGCAATTTGGTATAGAGGCTCTGGCGACTCAGTCCCAGCAGTTCAGCCGCCGACGCTCGATTGTCCCGTGTGAGTTCCAGTGCCGCCTCAATACAAAGCGCCTCAATAACATCCGTGGACTCGCGCACCAACTCTTTGAGGGGAACCTGGCCGACCCGGCGCGTGATTTGCTCAATAGAGCTGGGCAGCTGCTGTGACATGGGATGATCAGCGGTTACTCGGCGTGCCACATCGCGGATGAACAGCGCGTATTGGGTGGTGCTGTAAGGTAATTTAATGGCTGATATTTCAATATCCATCAAGCTGCCAAAACGGCAGCGCAAGACCGAGGCGTACAAACGAACCGTACTGTACTGGCGCAAATTGCTCACTAGTACACTGGCGTCGACGTTGGTTCTGCCAATCCACTGATCGGCATGACGCCCACGTATCTGCTCTTCGTTGGGTGTTTGGGTCCACTCAAGGAAGGTGCGGTTGCAGTCGAGCAAGATGCCGCGCTCGTCGACAATGACGACAGCGTCGGGGGCGGCCTGGAGTAGACCCGTGTTTGCCTCCGCTTCATTGATACTCTTAGGCTCGCTGAGGGCAGAGATTTTTACCAGTAACCGCGATTCTTGGTCTTGGCGAAGATAATTAACCTCGAATTGGCAGCGATGCTCGCCCACGGTAAGCGTCACTGAACTGCTGCCCGCTGCACGGCTTTCTACCATGGCATCGGTTATTTGCTCTGCCCCCTCAGTAATGAGCCCCATGGGAAAGGGTCTACCCACAATGCTGCGCTCATCAGGTGATAGCAGGGCAGTTGCCCGTGAATTGGCCTCGAGAATACGGGTGCTAACGTCATCGACAACGATGAAGCCGTCGCTGGCCATTTGGAACAGACGACGATAGCGATTTTCGATGTGGCGCATTGACCAGTAGTCATGCTCCATGGCCTGTTGCGCATTCGCCAATTGCTGGCGCAAATTTGCAACCGCACGGAGGTCAACACCCAAGGCGTGCACTGTTCCGCTGGCTTCATCCGCGATGAGCCGATAACTGATGGGTAGTGTTTGCTCAAAGCCTGACCAGGGGTGTTCGATGTCTAAGCGAACGGCTATGCCGGGGCTGCGCCGGGCTTTATCGAGTGCGCGCTCGGCACTGACGCGGTGGGTGTCGCTTACCAACTGTGTCAGCGACTGACCCTGCCAGGGCAGCTGCTTCAGGTCTTGCAGTTCAGTGTTACTGACGCTCACGTCAATGACGGCGTTGTTGCTATCAAGGGTGAGTTGGATGTCCGACAGGGCATCCACGGCCGCAAATATCGCGCAGCTATCGGTGTCTGTTAACAAAACCAGGCCTCGTTTGGGGCGCAACGGGTGACAAGTCCAATATCGCCACTGCGCGGGTATCGCCGAAAGGGCAGGCGATTTATAAGAAGCGAACGATAGTCGCACAAATTCAACACAATGTGTACGACAATGTCCAAACAAATTGACACCTTTGCCATGGGCGCCATCGCTTCAGGTGCCGAAGCCATTTATACGGGCTACTCCTGAGCAGGATCGGTGCTGCCGACGCTCCAGTGATCGGTAACGGCGGTGATCATCTGCCACATCAAAGCGTCCACTTTTCAGTACATCAATGAATGTCTTAATAGATTGACACTGTCAGTGTCGAGGACTACCCTCGGAGTCAAGTTTTTAGCGGTTCGCCGGGGGCCCTATGGCCACACATCAGGATGAGCGCACGCCTTCGGGCATCTATACGCCGCAACAGCGCGAGCGGCGAGACAGCACAGTATGGACCTTGGTGCAGGGTGTATTGGCGCCGCTGCAGTTCTTGGTATTTGCGATTAGCCTTGTGTTTGTCGTGAATTATTTGAGTAATGGCACGGGCTATCACGCCGCCGTGGTATCGGTGCTTTTGAAAACCGCTTTCCTGCTGGCCATCATGGTGACGGGTGCTATTTGGGAGAAGGTGGTTTTTGGCCGCTACTTGTTTGCACCTGCGTTCTTTTGGGAAGACGTGGTCAGCATGCTGGTCATTGCCTTACACGTGGCCTACGTGCTGTGCTGGCTATTTCATTGGATTCCCGCATCCCAACAAATGGTGCTGGCGTTGGTCGCCTACGCGGCTTATGTGATTAATGCCGCGCAGTTTTTGCTGAAATTGCGCGCCGCCAGACTCGATCGACAGGGTGGTAAGCCCGTCCTATCAGATGCTCATGGGGCAGTCAGTAATAGGGCGCTGTCGGGAGCGCACTCGTGAGTACTCAGGTCATTGCGCGCCAGGTTGAGCCCGGCGCAACTCAGGCGCTGATGCAAGAGCGCGGTCAGAGAGCCGTGTTCTGTGGACTCACTTCCATTATTTGGCTGCATCGCAAAATTCAGGATGCTTTCTTTTTGGTCATTGGCTCACGCACCTGTGCCCATTTGCTGCAGTCCGCCGGCGGCGTCATGATTTTCTCTGAGCCTAGGTTCGGCACGGCGGTGTTACAAGACCGAGACTTGGCCGGTATGGCCGACTGCAATGCTGAGCTCGACCGAGTGGTGGCACAGGTACTGGCCCGCAGACCTAATATCCGCAGTTTGTTCCTGGTGGGTTCTTGCCCGTCAGAGGTCATTAAAATTGATCTCGATAACGCCGCGAAACGTCTGCAGCAGACGCACGGCGGCAAGTTACGGGTGGTGGCGTTCTCCGGCAGCGGTATTGAAACCACGTTTAGCCAGGGCGAAGACGCTTGTTTAGAACAGTTAGTGCCGGCCTTGCCCGCCAGTGCGGACAACACGCCATCGCTGCTAATTGCCGGTACTCTGCCCGATATTGTTGAAGATCAATTCCGGCGCTTGTTTGCCAGCATGGGCATTGATCGGCTGAGCTTCTTCCCCGGGCGTCAAAGTGACACCCTGCCAAGTGTAGGCCCCAATACCCGTGTGCTACTGGCGCAGCCTTATTTGGGGAGTACTGCCCGCGCCCTAGAGGCCCGTGGTGCCATGATTATCGAAGCGCCATTCCCTTTAGGTATTGAAGGCTCAGCCCTTTGGTTCCATGCCGCCGGCGCCGCCTTTGGCGTTAGTTCGCAAACCGTCGACGGTGTCTTGGCAGGCCCTATTGCCCGTGCACGAAAAGCACTGATGCCATTGCGAGAATACCTCTCGGGTAAGCGCATTAGCTTCTTGCCCGACTCGCAACTTGAAATTCCCCTGGCACGCTTTTTACAGGGGGAGTGCGGTATGACAACGGTAGAAGTCGGCACACCGTTTCATGATGAGCGCTGGGTGCGCGCAGATATGAACTTGCTAACGGCCAATGCCCCCGATACGCGCTTTGTTGAAGGGCAAGATCTTGAGCCGGCCTTGGCCCGAGTGCGGGATGATCGACCCGATTTAACCGTTTGCGGCTTGGGTATTGCCAATCCCCTTGAAGCAGAGGGGCTGCGCACTAAGTGGTCAATAGAGCTGCTGTTTACCCCCATACAAGGTTTCGAGCAGGCCGCTGATTTGGCGGAATTATTCGCCAGACCGCTGCGCCGAGAAGGTCGCTTGGAGGTGGGTTCATGGAGCTGACACTTTGGACCTACGAAGGGCCGCCGCATTTTGGCGCCATCCGTGTGGCCGCATCGATGCGCGATGTTCACTTGGTACTGCATTCACCCCAAGGTGATACCTACGCCGACTTGCTCTTTACCATGATCGAGCGTGATGGTCGTCGTCCCCCAGTGACCTACACGACCTTTCAAGCCCGTGATTTAGGGGGTAGCACCGCGGAAAAAGTGACCGACACTTTGCGAGCCGCGGTCGACCATCATCAACCCACATTACTGTTGGTAGCCGACTCATGCACCGCTGAACTGATTCAAGATCAGCCGGGTGCCCTCGCCGAGGGCGCGGGTTTAGGCGTGCCGGTTATTGCGCTGGAAATGGCCGCCTACTCGCGCAAAGAGAACTGGGGCGCTGGTGAGACTTTTTTCCAAATTGTGCGCGGCTTACTGGCGGCAAATGTGCCAGCGCGGCAGCAACCGAGGGTGCGACCCGAGGGCGAGCGACCGTCAGTGAATTTATTGGGGCCCAGCAAGCTAGGGTTTCGCTGCCGCGACGATGTGGCCGAGGTTGAGCGCTTATTAGCCGCCGTGGGTGTTGATGTAAACGTAGTGGCGCCGTTAGGCTCTGCGCCAGCCGACATTCATGAGCTTCCCAATGCGGACGCTAATGTTTGCTTGTACCCCGAGGTGGCAGCGCCGGTGTGTCGTTTTTTAGAGCGCCAATATCGCCAGCCAACCATTAAAACGGTACCCCTGGGTATTGGTGCCAGCCGTGATTTCATCGCAGAGTTGACGGATGTTCTTGGTTTGCCTGCGGTGGCAGACCCCGTGGCAGCTAGTCGATTGCCCTGGTATTCCCGATCGGTGGATTCCACCTACCTTACCGGTAAGCGGGTGTTCATATTTGCCGATGCGACTCATGCGGTGGCTGCGGCGCGTATGGCCAGTAAGGAAATGGGCTTTGACGTGGTAGGTCTTGGCAGCTACTCCCGTGAGCAGGCGCGAGACGTGCGCGCTGCGGCCAAAGACTTGGGCTTGGAAGCACTGATTACCGACGATTATTTGGCGGTAGAGGCAGCCATCGAGGCCCTACAACCCGAGCTGGTGTTGGGCACTCAAATGGAGCGGCACATTGCCAAGCGCTTGGGGATCGGTTGTGCAGTCATTGCCACCCCAGCCCACGTGCAAGATTACCCGGCACGTTATTCGCCGCAGATGGGTATTGAGGGCGCTAACGTTATTTTCGATACCTGGATCCATCCGCTAATGATGGGTTTGGAAGAGCACCTTTTGGGCATGTTTCGCGAGGACTTCGAGTTCAACGATACGGCCGTGCCTTCCCATTTAGACAGCGCCGAACGGGCAGTACCCACTGCGCAAGAGGCCGACAACAGTCTTCTGAGTGGTCCCGCTTGGGCGATTTGCGCCGAGCGTGAACTGAAAAAAATTCCCTTCTTTGTTCGGGGCAAAGCACGCCGCAATACCGAGCAATTCGCCGTTGAGCAGGGCATAGCAACTATCGACGTGGAAACCCTCTATGAAGCCAAAGCGCACTTCAGTCGCTAACGCTTCGGGCGTCGAGGCGACTCCGGTGAGGGTAGTGTTAGTGACCCTCGATAGCCATGTGAACAGCGCTTTTCAGCGTGCGGAAAAGCAATTACGCCGCGATATGCCGGGGCTCACCCTGTCGGTACACGTGGCCGCCGACTGGGATACCTCACCCTCTTGCGCACAGCGTTGCTGTGATGACATCAGTCAGGCCGATATAATAGTGGTGACCATGTTGTTCATGGAGCCCCACATACACGCGGTGTTACCTGCTCTGGAAGCGCGCCGCGATCATTGCGACGCCATGATCTGTTGTATGTCGGCCGGAGAGGTCATGCGTTTGACCCGGATGGGCCGTTTCGACATGGGGAGCGAACCCACAGGTGCCACTGCCCTGTTGAAGCGTTTGCGCGGTAAGAGCAAGCCAGGCGGCGGTGCCAATAACGGCGCTCAACAGCTAAAAATGCTGAAGCGACTGCCGCGTATTCTGAAGTTTATTCCCGGTACTGCACAGGATGTACGCGCCTATTTCTTGACCCTGCAATATTGGCTTGCTGGATCTCAAGTCAATTTGGAAGGTATGGTTCGCTTGCTCGTGCACCGGTATGCAGGAGGTCCGCGGGAATCATTACGTCAGCTGCCTGCGCCAAAAGCCCCCATAGACTATCCCGAGTTGGGGGTTTATCACCCGGCTATTCCCCAGCGTATTGCTGCTGATAGCAATGCCTTGCCAGCAGCGAGCACTGCCGTTGGTACCGTCGGGCTTATTATCATGCGCGCCTATGCCCTGGCAGGTAACACGGCCCATTACGATGCGGTCATTGAGGCACTTGAGGCAAAGGGCTTACGGGTGATTCCCGTATTTGCCAGTGGTCTTGATGCGCGTCCCGCCATCGATGCTTTTTTCTTAAATAACGGCGTCAGTCAGGTCGATGTCGTGGTCTCGCTGACAGGCTTTTCCTTGGTAGGTGGGCCTGCCTACAACGATACCGACGCCGCACAGGTGGCGCTCACGCAGTTGGATGTACCCTACATTTCCGTACAAGCCCTTGAATTTCAAAGTTTAGGCACGTGGCAACAGTCGAACCTGGGCCTAACGCCCATTGAGGCCACCATGATGGTCTCTATTCCGGAACTCGATGGTGCTACTGGTCCCATGGTATTTGGCGGTCGCAGCGATGGCGAAGTGGGCGGTGGTCGCGGTGGTCAAGGCGATATGCAACCCCACAGCGAGCGCGTTGATTGCCTTGCTAGCCGTGTTGGTGCTCTTGTGCAACTGCGACGTCGAGCGAAAGCCGAGCGCAAGGTGGCAGTCGTTCTGTTCAATTTTCCACCCAACGCGGGGAGCACCGGTACCGCGGCTCATTTGGGCGTGTGGGAATCCTTGTGGAACACCCTAAACGCCATGGCCGCCGAGGGCTACAGCGTAGAGCTGCCCGAGTCGATGGCCGCATTACAAGACGCCGTACTCAAGGGCAACGCACTGACACATGGTGTCGATGCCAACGTTTGTGCACGCATCAGCGTCGACGACCACGTCCGATCGGAGACGTGGCTTGAAGATATTGAGGCTCAGTGGGGGCCGGCGCCCGGTCGTCACCTTACCGATGGCCGGTCCATATTCGTACTGGGTGTGGAGCTGGGTAATGTGCTGGTAGCCGTACAGCCGTCTATGGGTTACGAGGGTGACCCGATGCGTCTGTTGTTTGAGGGCGGACATGCACCCACCCACGCATTTTCGGCATTCTATCGCTACTTACGTGACACCTGGGCTGCCGATGCTGTGCTGCATTTTGGCACTCACGGTGCACTCGAGTTCATGCCCGGCAAACAGGTTGGGCTGTCTTCACAGTGTTGGCCCGATCGGCTGATCGGTCATTTGCCAAATATTTATTTGTACGCTTCGAACAATCCCTCCGAGGGATTAATCGCGAAACGCCGCTCTGCAGCAACACTGGTGAGTTATTTAACCCCATCGGTGGCCCAAGCCGATCTCTACCGCGGCTTTACTGAATTGCGTGACAGCATCGATCTCTGGCGAACCCGCGATGTGGCAATGGCCGAGCAGCAAAGTCGAGACCTGGTGTCACTGATCCATTCACAAGCGGTTGAGCTTGATTTAGTGACCATCCCTGAGCCTTGGCCGTTAGATGAGGCGGAGCACGCCATTCAGGCGCTGCGTGATCAACTCGATGAGATTGAGCAGTCACTCATTCCCTATGGTTTACACGTTGTGGGTAAAGCAGCCCCCGCAGCCGAGCGCGATGACTTGCTGCGTTCAGTGGCGCGAGCCAGCGAGGGTGTTGAGCTCAGCGATGATTGGTTGGCGGCGTTAAATGCAGGTGCCGACGTAGCGCAATTGTTACGCCGAACCGATGCTCCGGCGGCAAACGACGCTAGCGCACTGGTACACACCTTGCACCGCAGTCATCAAAACTTGGCTGACGACCATGAATTGCCAGCGCTAATGCGTGCGCTTGATGCTCGATATATTGCGCCGGTTGCCGGGGGCGATGTACTCAAAAACCCCGATATTTTGCCGACGGGCCGCAATATTCATGGCTTCGATCCATTCCGCTTACCTAGCCGTTTTGCAGTGGAAGAGGGGGCGCGCCAAGCCAACCAGTTATTGGCCCGGCATCAGGCCGATGCTCAGCAGCAGCCATCAGCCGTGGCGTTGGTGTTGTGGGGCACCGATAACTTAAAGAGCGAAGGGGTGGCTATTGCGCAGGCCCTGGCTTTAATGGGGGCACGACCTCACCTCGATAGTTATGGCCGCGTGTCCGGTGCAGAGCTGTTATCCCTCGAAGAGCTGGGTCGGCCGAGGGTTGATGTGGTCATGACCCTGTCGGGTATTTTCCGCGATCTGTTACCCATGCAAACCCGATTGCTGGCCGATGCGGCCTGGCTTGCGGCAAATGCCGAGCACGAAAGCGCCGCCGATAATCCGATACGTGCCAATGCTCTGCATTATCAAACTACCCACGGCTGTGATTTTGAGACCGCCGCTTTGCGGGTGTTCAGTAACGCAGAAGGCGCTTACGGCTCCAACGTGAATATGCTCATCGATAGTAGTGCCTGGGAAGATGAGTCTGAGCTTGCCGAGACGTTTACCCGACGTAAAGGTCACGCTTATGGCCGTCACGGTGCTGTCGATAGCCAAACGGAACTGCTGACCAATCTTTTGGGTCGGGTCGATCTTGCCTACCAAAATCTCGATTCGGTTGAGTTGGGTGTGACCACCGTCGATCACTACTTTGACACCCTAGGGGGTATTAGTCGTGCCATTGTGCGCGAGCGACCCGATAGTGATGTGCCGGTGTATATCGCCGATCATACGGGGGGCAATGAGCGTATCCGCACCCTGGCCGAGCAGGTCACCTTGGAAACCCGCACACGGGTGCTCAATCCGAAGTGGTATGAATCGATGCTCGATCATGGTTACGAGGGCGTGCGGGCTATTGAGACCCACATAACGAATACCATGGGGTGGTCAGCCACCACAGGGCAAGTAGCGCCCTGGGTTTATCAGCAGTTGTCCGACACCTTTATTCTCGACGCCGCTATGCGCCAGCGCTTAGCGGCACTCAACCCAACAGCGGCGGCCAAAGTGGTGAATCGACTGTTGGAAGCACAAGAACGCCAATACTGGGATCCCGACGAGGCTTGCCTCGATGCCCTGCGCTCTGCAGGTGAGGACCTTGAAGATTGGATCGAAGGCGTCTCGGGGGAGGCAGTAGCATGAATATTCGACAAACTCACATTCCAGTCCATCAGGTAGAACCCGATGGTCGAGGGCTCGACGGCGAAGGCAGTGTGCAAGTACACCTTGAGCCAGACATTCAAATAGAGAAAGCCAAAGTCTTTGCTGTGTATGGCAAGGGCGGTATTGGTAAGAGCACCACCTCATCAAATTTATCTGCCGCGTTTTCCCACCTAGGTAAACGTGTTATCCAGATTGGTTGCGATCCTAAGCACGACTCCACGTTCACGCTGACCAAGGCGATGCTACCTACGGTCATCGATGTGCTCGAGTCGGTCGACTTTCACGCCGAGGAACTGGTGCCTGAAGATTTTGTGCACGAGGGATACAACGGTGTGCAGTGTGTCGAGGCCGGTGGACCACCAGCGGGCACCGGCTGTGGTGGCTACGTGGTAGGGCAAACAGTAAAGCTCTTGAAGCAACATCATTTA
>CBFHTF010000039.1:0-20112 GCA_965658685.1 Luminiphilus sp. | reverse complement strand
TCCTCGTGATCGACAGTGAACTCCACCAAAAGCCCTGAGGGATCGAAGCAGTACAGTGACCAGCAGTAGCCGTGGTTCAAAGGGTAAGCCTCGCCGCTTTCAAAATAGCCCGCCGCTTCAAGACGCTCTTTAATGCCGTCTTGGGTCTCTTGGTCAACTTTCATAGCAAGGTGGCGGAAACCCGAGCGTGGAAGCTCGGGGCCAAATTCTTCGGCATCGTCAAGGTCGGCGAATTGGAAGAAAGCGAGGCAAGAGCCATCGCCGATATCAAAAAAGCAGTGGGCGTAGGTGCGTACTTTGCCAAATAGGTCAGTACGCTCGGCCCAAGTGGCAACCAACTTGTAGCCGATGATGTCCTCATAGAAATGGCGCACGGCTTCCAAATCTTTGCACACGTAGGCGTTGTGATGCAGGGTTGATTTCACTTGCGCAACAGCGTTCATAACAATCTCCAATTAAACAGTGCGGGTTAAGGTTAGAACCACTTGGTCAGCTCAATACCGTAGCGCACGGGTTGGGCGCGCCACAGGAAGTTGAGCGAACGGTTGGCGTTGGGCGAAAACTCGGTGTTCCACTCTTCATCGGTAGCGTTACGTACCCACAAGGTCACACCCCAATTGTCCACGTCCTCAATGCCTGCGCGCAGGTCAAGTAGGTTCACAGGGCTGCGAGATGAGTAGTTATCGGGCTCCCACCACGTTTCACCGAGGTATTGATAGTCGGCACGCGCGAACAATTCGCGGTTACCGCCCATGGGGGCACGGAACTGCAGGCCAATGTTGGCCGTGACTTCGCTCACCAGCGGCGCCTGATTACCCAGCCAAGCTTCAGAGAGTCCGCTTGGGTCGCTGGGCACGTCGGTGATCTCACTGTCGGTGAAACCGATGCCTGCGTTCAGCGTGAAGTAATCGCCAAGTAGTGCCGAGACTTCAAACTCTGCACCCTGGTACTCCACTTCCGTTAGGCTGCCCAGGTTTTGGGTGTTGGTGCCCGCGTCGTAGTAGAAGAAGTAGGCGCCGTCGAGTGTGGTGTGGTAGAGCGCTGCCGACAAACGAATCTTGCCGTCGTTCAGATCACCTTTGGCACCGACCTCAAAGGTGTCGGCAATTTGCTCGTCGTAGATGTCCTGAATACCGGGGTAGGGTACGGCGGTACCAACACCACTTTGGTTAAAGCCACCACTACGGAACCCGCGGCTGGCGTCGGCGTATAGCATCCACTCATCACTGGGCCGCCAACGAACAGTAAGTTTGGGCTGCAGTGCATCCCACGTCTCTTTGCGGGTTTCACCAAAAATAACCGCGGCGTTAAAAGGCACGTTGTATTCGGCGGGAGTTAGTGTGGTGTTCTCACGCTCGTCTTCGTCGTAACGCAGTGAGAAGTTCATCTCCACTGAGTCGCTGATATCGGCGCTGACCTGGCCAAAGACCGCCCAGGCGAAATTATCTTGGCCATCGGCCAGTACGCCCAGCTGGGGTGCGGGATCGTTAACCACGCCATCGGCGAAGCCATCGGTGAAAATCTGAGGTCGGAAGTCGCGCTCGACATCGAAAATACCCAGACCGCGGTCAATTTGACCGCCAGTTGAAATGTAGCGGTCTGTTTGAATAGCGTAAGCACCCACAATCCAGCGCAGGCCGTCGACGTTGTTCGACGTCAGGCGAATTTCCTGACTGAGTGACTCAATTTCAAGGTACTGGTTCTGTCCCAAGTCAATGTATTGGTCACCAGTGCCTGGGAAGAACTCGAGCCCTGGGAAGCAGGCGGTGGTGCCGTCGCGCAGACAAACAAAGAACGGATCGAAATTCCAGAAGTTCTGTGGATCATCGGGTGGCAGGAAGAACACGTTGTCGCCACTGGATATTTCCGATACATCGTCATAGGCGGTAATACCTGTGAGCGTGGCAAAACCCATGTCGTAATCGAACTTGAAGCTGGCACTGACGAACTCACGCTCGTTGTTACCGGGGTTGTTCACTTGAATGGGCTTATCGGTGTCATCCGCGTCGGCATCGAGCACAAAATAGAACGCTTGGGTGTCGAGTTTAGAATAGCTGACCCGGAAATCGGTGGTGAGCGTTTCGGAGACATCCCAGTTAATGCGTGCCCGGAATGAGGTATCTTTATAAGGGTCGGCGTTCTCGTTGAGATAGGTGTTCTCAAGGTAGCCGTCATGATCGATGATGGAACCCGCCAGTCGATATTTAACAGTGCCGCTATCGTTCAGCGGGCCACCGACGTAGCCTTTGACGCTGTAACCGGGAGCCGATTCGGCGCCTACACGAATTTCACCTTCGTGCTCATCGCCCGGCGCTTTGGTCGTGATGGTTATGGCACCACCAATAGCGTTACGTCCATAGAGAGCGCCTTGGGGGCCACGTAGGACTTCAATTTGCTGGATGTCGAACAGCTGCTGGTTCAATTGGGTGGCGTTAGACATAAGCACACCATCAATGAGGATGGCAGCTGCCAGCTCACTGTTTCGCGCCGACGAGATGCCGCGGATGTTCAGGAACGAGTTGCCGGTGCTTTGGGTCTGCACCAGGGTGACGTTGGGTGTCAGATCGACAAAGTCTTGAGGTGTTTGAATGCCGCTGGCGCGGATTTCTCCCTCGGTGAATGCCCGTACTGAGATCGGGCTTTCGGCTAGCGTTTCGGCGCGTTTGCGGGCGGTAACCACAACCTCTTCAAGTACCGCTTGAGCCATGGTGTCGGTAGCACAGAGTGCCGAGAGAACTGCTACAGATAACAGATTACGCTTGGGGAACATACACACTCCTATGGGTCATTTTTTCTATTATTTTCGATATGCGAAAATCTATTCGCTTTACGAACACGTAGGTATACCATTAACCCGTGCAAGCGGATCAACCTAAATGCATTTTTCTTGAGACCAGAGCGCGCCGTTTGCTGGAACTCAAGCCAAGGAGGTCACTACCCATGAGCAATAAGCAAGGCAACCCACCTGAAACACGTATTTGCGGCTACGACGCCGACAGCATTACCTTACGCGGGCAAGATTTGGTGCACGATGTTATTGGCCACTACAGCTTTACCGGCGCTTTTCTACTGCAGGCCTTGGGCCGTAAACCCTCGGAGCAGCAGGTGGCGCTTGTAGATGCCGCATTGGTAACGATTATGGAGCACGGTCTGGTGCCCTCTGTGGTGGCCACTCGACTGACCGTTCACGGCGCACCCGAATCATTACAGGGCGCAGTCGCTGCCGGTCTTCTCGGTGTCGGTGATCGCTATGCGGGTACCGCAGGTCGCTGTGGTGAACTTTTAGAGCGCCTGTTAGCCAGTGCCGATGTGGAGGCAGAGGCGCAATCGATTGTTGCCGAGCATCGCGCCCAACGCACGCCTGTACCCGGCTTTGGTCATCCGATTCACACGGGACGAGACCCAAGGGTCGATCGTTTGTTGGCCTTATTGCCCAGCGACGATCCGGCCCGGGCTGCCATGATGGCTTTGGAACAGGCTATTAGTGCCGCACTGGGCAGACCTTTGGTCATGAATGTCAGCGCTGCCCTCGCAGCCATTTTGGGTGCCGCCCAGGTACCGGCGCCCATGATGCGTGGGGTCGTCTTGGTGGCGCGCTGTGCAGGTCTGGTCGGCCATGTACTCGAAGAGCAAACCCACCCTGTGGGTGATGCCCTCTGGCACGGTGCGGAATCGGCAGTCACCTATGTTGATCCGCAAGAGCCGATCTAATGGTCCTAACGCAGCAACAGCAGCGAGAGGTGTCTGTGACGGGGGGCAGTATTGAGCTGCTTATCGACCGCGTATTGCCTAACAGCGCTTCCGCGTTTGCAAGCGTCAGCCCACCCATCAATTTGCTGTGTTTGCACGGTTGGACCCTCGATCATCGCTCTTTTGAGAGCCAGCTAGCACTGGTTAGCCCACAGCTGCAGCTGGTGCGTTTTGATCGAAGGGGCTTTGGTAGCAACCCGTTGCCACCCTGTTTTCAAACCGAACTGGCAGATTTGCAAGCCATCATGGCATCCCTGTCGGGGCCCGTGGTGTTGTGGGGGGTGTCTCAGGGTGCGCGCCTGGCGCTGCGCTACTGGGTAGCGGCGAACACCACTGAAGAGGGTGTCATGGCCAAGCCTGCGGCCGTGATAAGCCAAGGAGGCCATGTGGATGGCTTGGCGATCGATGACCCTGACGACGATGCCATCCCCTTCGATCGCTACAGTCAGCTGTTAGCGCAGGGTGATAAAGAGGCCTTTGCTCGGGCGTGGGGGCAACATCCCTTAGTGGTAGGTGGCGCTACGGCGAGTCAGCGCGCCGAGATGGCCCGTCTCATCGATGGCTATACGGGCGCTGATTTACTGACAGAAGGTGCGTTACCCATTCCCATGGATGTGCGCTCGGCACTGCCCAATTTGCAGGCGCCTTTACTGGTCGTCACCGGTAGTCAAGAGACTGCCTCGCGCCAGCAGCACGGCGCTTATCTCTCGAATCAGGTACCCCATGGGCAATCAATTACCATTGATGGGGGCGGCCACCTTTGCAATATCACTCACCACGACGCTGTTAATACTCAGGTTCGACGTTGGCTGGCTGACAACACCAGCGCCTTTCAGCACTAGGCACTCAACACCAGCGCCTTACAGAACTAGGCACTCAATACCAGCGCCTTACAGCACTAGGCACTGGGGTCGCTGACAGGCTCACAGCGTGCGCGTTACAGAACGTGCAGACTTCGCTGGACGCGAACGGGGACTCGTCTCTAGTGGAAACCTGCCGTTTGGCATCAAAAGCCCGACGTTTGGATAGCGCGTACCAGTTCGGGGCTTCGACTTAACTCGGCGGTGAGATTATCGCGAACGGCTAACAAGCTCGGTAGGCGACTGTCAGCAAAGGTGTTGACATCAATTCGAGTGGTAGCCGCTGAGCTGTTGACCGCACCCACAGGCCCGCGGCCAGGTACCACAATTGGCGCCGCGATGGAGGTGATGCCGTAATCCAGCTCATCGCACACCATGGCATAGCCCAGCTGATTGGCTTTCTGAATAGCTTGTCGAAGCGCACTTGTATCCGTCAGGGTATGTTCTGTGCGCTGCTTTACCGGGTACTTGAATAGGAAGGCATCCACGTCCCCTGGTGGCATGACCGACAGAATTGCACGTCCCAAAGAGGTAGCCAGCGCCGGGAAACGTGTGCCTGCGCTGGCTTGTAAACGAATGACTCGGTAGGTGGACACATGACTCAGGTATAGCACGTCGCTACCGGAGAGCAGGGCAAATGACGCGCTGTCGCCGGTTTCATCCCGCAACCGTTGTAAGGACGGGCGAATGAGGTTGTCGATATCAAAACTCTCGGTGAAGGGCCGCGACAACTCCAGCACCGCTGGTCGTAACGAGAAAAGACCGTCGACTTTACCCACGTAACCCAGCTCGGTCAGCGTTAATAAACAGCGCCTTGCTACCGCAGGACTTAAGTGAGTAACCCGCGCCACTTCCGATAAAGTCATTTGCGGGCAGTCTCGAGAAAACGCTGTTAGTACCTTCAGGCCCTTTTCCAGTGTGCTTAAGTACTCGGAGCCCTGGGTGCCCGGACTTGAGGCATCAGGCATCCGACGCCTCGGCCTCCATCTCGGCCAGTGCGTCCTCCAGTTGTGTCACGTAATCGTCAAATACCTCAATGGTGTCGTACACCGGCTGGGGACTGGTCATATCAATGCCTGCTCTCTTAAGCAGTTCAATGGGGTAGTCGCTGGAACCCGAGCGCAGCATGTCAAGGAAGCGCTCCCGCGCGGGTTCGCCTTCTTCAAGTATCTGCTTTGCCAGTGCGGTTGCGGCCACGAAGGACGTTGAATATTGATAAACGTAGAAGTTATCGCCCCGCAAAAAGTGTGGAATACGACTCCACTCAATTTGATTGAGCTCATCGGCACGCACCGCATCGCCGTAGTAAGTATTGAAGACATCGGCATAAATGGCGTTGAGCGTATCGGCGGTGAGCGCTTCACCGGCCTCAACTTTGGCATGGGCCTGCATCTCGAAATCGGCGAAGGACGCCTGCCGATAGAATCCGCCCCTGAACTCATCCAAGTAGCTGCTGAGTAGGTAGGCGCGCTCCGCGGGGCTGCTAGCCTCACTTAGTAGCTTCTGCATCAGGATGGCTTCATTGGTCATGGAAGCAATTTCCGCGATGAAAATGCGGTAATCCCCATACACATAGGGCTGGGTAGCGCGGGTTAAATAACTGTGAATGGAATGGCCGTATTCGTGAGCAAGGGTGGAGACATCGTTCAGGGTGCCCTCGAAGTTCATCGACAGATAGGGCTTTGACGTATAGGTACCCCAACTGTAAGCACCGCCGCGTTTACCTGCATTGGCGAAGGCATCGACCCAGCCCTCGTCAAAGCCCTTCCAATACACTGCTAGGTAATCCTCACCCAGGGGTGCCAGAGCATCGGCAACAATGGTTTTGGCTTCTTCAAAACTGACGTTATCAATAGTGGGTTCAACGATGGGGGCGTATAAATCCCAGATCTCAAGCTGTTCCACGCCCAACATCCGTTCACGTAAGCGAAGATAGCGCTGTAGCGGCTCTGCGCCTTCACGCACAGCGGTGATCAAGTTGCGGTAGACCTCAGTGGGAATGCCGTTACTGTAGGTGGCGGCCTCAAGCCGTGAGTCAAAGCCACGGGCTTTCGCAAGAAACACACGACTTTTAACGTGACCTTCATAGTTGGCGGCCAAGGTGTGATTGAGCTTTTCATAGCCTTGGAACAAGCCTTTCCAAGCCGCTTCACGTACCTGACGATCGCTGGAGTGAAGGAATGCACCGTAGCGAGAATTGGTCAGCTCTACCTCTTCACCTTCTTCGTTGACGATGGTGCCAAATTTCAGATCGGCATTATCGATGGCATTGAACACCGAGCTAAACTTACCCAGTGCATCCCCTGACATCGCCAGCAAACGCTCTTCATCGGCACTGAGTGTGTAGGGACGCATTCTGGATTCTTCGTCGAGGTAGTGCCGGTACATGGCCAAACCCTCGGTATCGGCAATCATCTGCTCGAGCTTTGCCTCGGGAATAGCAAGTAGTTCAGGGGAGAAAAACGAAGCCACTTCGCTGTAGTTGGCATACAGGGTTTGTGCTTCCGAGAATCGGGCGGCATTTTCCGATACTCGAGTATCTTCAAAGGACTTGAGGCCAGCGTAGACGTACAGGTTACCGACAATTTTTGAGATGTCCTCGGACTGGCGAATGGCTGCTAACAGCGTAGCGCCGCTCTCCCCAAGTCGCCCACGGTAGGCTTCTAGCTTCGGGAGCAGCGCTTGCAGTCGTGCTTTGTCGGCCTCCCAAGCCTCAGCATTGGCGTACATGTCGGTGAGATCCCACTTGTACTGGGCGGCAATCTCGTCGCGCTCGGGTACATCTTGCGCATGCACGGCAGTGGTATTGCCAAGCAGCAACCCTGCGGTCAGTAGTACTGAGGCCGAAGTCTTGCTAACCGCTTTTTTGACAGCGAGTGTTAAGCATTGGCGTGGTGAGGCACTAAAAGCACACTGGTGCATGGCATTATCCTTGTGAAGTGACATCTAGAAAGCTGCTGCGCTGGGTAGGGCGCGCAAAATCAATGCTGCAGATTACCTAAACCTGTCGTGCCTGCCCAGCAGTGTTGACGGGCTATGTCGCTCGACTAGCGGCCACGGCAAGCGCGGATCCTTTGGCGACCAGCCTGCACCAACCCCGTAATAATGGTCCTGGGGGTTCTGTGCTGGCTGCTTTCGCCTCGTCCCTGTGTGCTACCTCATCGGCTTGGCAGCTTGCCAGCACGTCACGCAGTGCACTGTGGGGCCCGGCGGGATCTAACTTGTCGAGTTGGGCTTGGTAGTGCTCATCGACAAACGTCTCAACTGCGGCAATGGTTTGATAGACCCACACAGGACCTATGATCCCCGGAAGGGCGCCCGTCATCCATCCTAGTAACCGCCACAGAGGTAATAGTCGTGTACGGTGGGGTTTGGGCAACCAGTTCTCTACTAACTGTAGATGCGATTTTTCGGTAGCTAAATGCCGACCAGCAAATGCCCGAACCTGTTTATCACGGCATGTTGCCAGCAGCCCCCGATAAATCATTACCGCACCGGTTTCTCCCGCATGGTCTGAGCGCAGGTCGGCAATAAGCCACGCTGGCCATTGCTCAGTGATGTCGTGAGCTGTCCTGCTATGGGTTTCGGGTATGCCCTGGGACGCATACCACTCTTGCCATTCCCAAGCCGTCAGTGTTTTCGGTGGTACTCCGGAGAAGGCTCTATCCCACGCCTGCTGCTTCAACGAGTGCGCTTGCTCCTCGGTATTGGTTCTGGGCGAGTCCGCCTCTAAGATTTCACGAATAAGGCGCTGCTGACGAGTTTCCATGGCTTAGACAAGTCGCTCAGGTGGATGGTCGGTTTTTGCGTAGGCAAAACGCTCAGGGCTTTGCACGCTGTGGTAACTATCTAGCCCGCAGGCCACGGTAGGATTTACCCCTGCAATGTTGAGGGTGCCATCGTCTCTTAACACCTCGGCTGGGCAGCGCAGTAACTGAACCCGACCAATGAGGAGATGCGTGTCGTTTACCGTAAGGGGTATGTGCTGCTCTAAGGTGAGCCCCAGTTTAATGTGTGAGCGACTCACGAAGGGGGCGCCAAAATCCTCTATCCATTCTTCGTCGAGCCCCACCGCCGCAAATTCAGAAACGTTATTGGGGTAGCGAGCACTGGCCTGGTGAGCGGCGGCAACCCAGCTTTGCCCAACGTGATTCAGCGTCCAGGCGCCGGTGGTAAGGATATTATCAAGCGTATGTCGCTCGGTTCCCTGGGGCTTCGGCCGCGCAATCATGCCGATAAGAGGCGGTGCAGCACCCACATGGAACACATTGCTAAAGATGGCTAGGTTGCTTTGACCGGCTTCGCTGCAGGTACCCACTAACAATGCCGAGCGTAGCCCCGAGGCGCAATTAATAAGATTCGCACGGCTGCGTTGAGGTAGCGCGTCGATGTTCGCTGCGGTGTAGGTCTTCATGGGTCTTGGCTCCGGTTTGCTGCTGCGGGTGCCTCGGTGGTTGGCTGGCTGTAAAGCCTGTCATAACGCCAGCGTGCCCAGCGGTCGTAAGCCCGCTCTACAAAGGGTCGTAGCAGTGGCCATGTCATCCACCGCCACAGCCAGCCAAAGCGGGTGTGCTGCCAAGCGGCCACGTTGGCATCGACGCCCGTCAGGAACTCGCCATCGCGCTCTAGGTGGAGTACCCGCAGTAAGGTGTCGCGGTCGGGACGGTCATCCAATTCATGGATGTCACACAAGGAGAGATCGGGCCCCTTCAAACGTCGGAGCCGATCCATTTCCTTGACGCACAACGGGCATTGTCCGTCGTAGTACAACGTGTCGGGCATGTGTCTATCTCAAGGCTGTGTATGACTTAAATCGGTACGAACACACAGCGGCACTGGATGGGCCCGATGGGGTTTTGACGAACAGTTGTCCTAGCTTACTCAGTTGAATGGGTGTTCTCTGCAAGCAGTGCCATCACTTGCTCGCGTAATATCACCTCATCGCCGGTTTTGAACCCAACATGGACCTCTCGCACCCGACCTTCGCTGTCGATGAGATAGCCCGAGGGCATGCCCTCAACACCAAACTGCCGAGGTACCTCGCTCTCGGTATCGATGACCACAGGGTAGGTGACTCGGTAGCGGTCTAGAAAGTCGAGAGCATCCTCTTCGACAACATCAATGCTCACGGCAACCGCATGAAACCCCTGGGATGCAAGTTCTTGATAGAGCGTATCGATGGCGGGTAGCGAGCGTCGGCAGGGCCCGCACCAAGATGCCCAGAAATCGACATACACAACTTTGCCACGCAGCTCAGACAGCGCCAGTGTGCCTGCACCATTAGCGATGACCGGCAGTGTGAAGTTGGGTGCGGGCTGCCAGGATTCGGCTTTTGTGACGGCTGATAGCAACAGCAATAAGATGGCAATGGCAGCACGTTGAGCGGATTTGACAGATCGGATGTATTGAGTGTTGCAAGCACTAGCGCCTTGGCTGGGTAACATGAGCAAAATCTCTGGAAGTCTCGTGCGCCACCTTGGCAGTAACTGCTTCAGGCCACAAGGTAGACAATACTTGGTCATTTTGCGTCCCTGACGAGGGGTATTGCGCGCAAATAAGAAGCTCGCTTCAGGGCGCTGTCGCTTGCAATGTGCGCCAGTTCAACATTCACCAGCCTCATCGGTGCATTGCTTCACAAATCTATCACCCCAACACCCCGGTTTACGCGTTCTGCTGCAGCATCTCCCCATGGACTTATTAACGCGCCGGTGACAGCGCAGTGCCGGGAGGTGACAAATGAAAGCGACACAGCAAAAAGGGTTTACCGTTGTTGAGTTGATGGTGACAGTGGCCATTGTGGGTATCTTGCTGGGCATCGGATTACCTGCTTTTGGTAGTTTGGTTGAGCGCCAACAGTTGCGCAGCTCGGTGGAAGCGCTGGCATCCGATTTGCGTCGGGCTCGCAGCGAAGCCATCGCTCGCGGACCGGTGGCCCGTGTTGAGGCGTCTTTTTATGCAGGTTCCAATGGCGCTTGGAGTTACTCCATTGCCGATGGTGCTGATACCATTGCCCGAAGATCTGCCGCCGATTACGGTAACAGCGTGGTACTCTCGGTAGCGCACGATAGTCCAGCCAGCATCAGCTTCTCGTCGGTGCGGGCGGTATCGTTGCAGAGCCACCTTGAGGTACGGGTTTCCTCGGGCGGTGCATCGGTGGTGATTAGTCGCAATGCCATGGGGCGCGTCGGTATATGTTCCAACAGCGAAGAGCTGGGTTATCCAGCGTGCAGCAATGGGGCCTAAGCCTTGTTGAACTTATTATCTCGGTGGCTATCGGGTCGTTTATTGCGCTCGCAGGATCGTCTCTCTACATCAACACGATAACTACCGGTACCCATGTTTTTGATCGAAGCCGAGCCACCGAGCAAGCTAGAGCCATTGTCGATACCGTAACCCACGATTTCAGGCGCACCGGTTATCAGGCCGGTAGATTACTTGAGGATCCGTTGGGCTTGCTTACGTCACCACCGGCTAATGATGTGAGCTTAGGTGCAGCGGCGGGTGAGCCCGAGGACTCCTGTATTTTATATCACTACCAAACCGGCCCCGGCTCGCTCGATATTGGATATTTTGGTTTCCGTTTATTGTCAGCTGCGGTGCAGGTTTCAGAATTCAATGGTGCGCAATGCGACGATGCGGCCGATGCCCCTCATTGGGTGGCGGCAACCGAGCCTGAAACCGTATTGATTGATCAATTGCGTTTCCGTATGGCGCAGCGCTGTATGGATGCTGAGTCACGCCAATGGCTGGGCGCCGAACCCTGCCGCAACTTTCCTGAGTGTGGTAACACCCTAACTTGCCGGGAGCGCCGGCGTTTGGACGTTACGTTGTGCAGTTTTCCCGCAGACATTGGTGTGCCAGGCAGCTGCCTGCCCGGCGCCGGCGAGAGCACCCCCGAAGGCCAGCTTTTTCTGCGTTTGGCGGCAACATCGCGCAACGACCGGCTATTTTTCGCGCCCAATGCCTCAAGGACCCTGGCGCTGGGCGATGGTGCCGGCGTGCCACAGCCGAGTGCAGCTAACTGATGGCGCCTATTATGGACAGACCGGTTGCATCAAGCGGCGCACATGCTAAGGGTCAGCGAGGCGCCTATACGCTGTCGACGATTATGGTGCTGTGCCTGGTGACGGGCATTGCGATTGTTGCGCTAAACCGCTCAACCATCGATGCCATCCGTATCACTAATAACGCATTTGCTGCTCAAGAAGCGTTTAACGCGGCTGAAATTGGTCTGGCAGAGGCCGTTGCCATTGCCCAACCCTGGTACTTTGATTTTGATGCGGGCATACCCCAATTGGAGATGCAGGAATCGTTTACCCACGGTAGTGGCGACACCGCTGTGGAGCGCAGCTATCGAGTGGTTAGTCAGTTTGAATTGGTAGGTGACTATATTCGTGTGCATGCCACTGCCGAAGGTGCCGATGCGGTAGCCAGCGTCTCCCAATTGGCGGTAATGGCACCGTTATTAGCCATTGATGGCTTTGATATGCCGCCCTTGGTCACACGGGACTGTATCGATGATGGCAGTTCCAGCCCAGCACTTTGTCCAGCCACCGACAGCGGCCGTTGGCAGTCAGCCCACTATACTCATGCCACGGCAGTCACGGCCGAAGACTGTCCCGATTACGGTGAATCGTTTAATACGCGCTTTGGTACCGGTGATGGGGCCATACGGTGTAGTAATGGTCAGCAGCCCCCAGTAGCTCAGGGGTTTTTTGGCATCGGCGAAGGTGCCGATGATCTGTGGTCAACGATTTTCACGACCGACCGGGCATGGATGGAGCAGGCTGCTGCTCAGCATCCAAACATTGAATGGTTTGGCGGCGACGGCGCCACCTTGCTGACGCGGGATGATGTGTTCGGCGCCCCCGATAGCCCGATGATCGTCATTTTCGAGGGGTGCCCGATGCTGGAAGGTACCTATTATGGTTTGGTGTTCATTGAGCCCGATCCCAATGACCCGGGTGGAGGGCGCTGTATCGCCAGGGATTGGGGGCCCGCGACGATCTATGGCAGTTTAGTGGTGAATGGCGACTTTCGCGACTGGACATCTCTGCCCGCATTACATGCATGGGCGACGGTGCCCGGGGGACAGCTCACTAGCTTGGAGCAGGGCCCGCTACAATTGGTGCCTGGTACCTGGACAGATACCTTGGTGCCGCCCACACCGCAGGAGCCACCCACACCATGAACACTCAAGGCACAAAAATGGGCCGCCAGCAGGCAGGCCTGGGTATGATCGAAGTACTCATCGCCGGTGTGGTGCTGGCCGTAGCCGTCGTGGGTACCACTGCATTGATGGTGGAATGGGTGCGTTCGCTATCGGATGCCAACGTGCGATCCGATTCACTGAGCTACGCCAATCAGTGCTTGGAATCGGCACGCTTTCAGGTTGATGCCTGTGCCAGTGCCGAGACCATGCCGTCGGTACGGGTCAATGTAGAGCGAGATTACGCGGTAACGACCGGTTTAGCCGGTGCGCTGCTGGAGGTAACGACCTTGTGGCAGGATCCCTTCGACGATGCCATTGAGCGCCGTATGCAAGTGCGCACTCGCGTGCCCGCGGACACTCAAATAGTGCGTCCAAGTCAATTGGTACAGGCGCTGGCGATCACATTACCGCCATCCATAGATGAGCCCGGTAATACCGATGTCACTGCCCCGGATGACGACAACGGCGACACACCTCCACCGGATGAGACCCTGCCGCCACCCTGGACGGCCACAGTGCAGGTAGTGGGTATCACCCGAGAGGGCGATGGTGAATTTGATATCCAAGCAGAACCCGCCTGCGCGGGCGTGTATAGCAACAATAACGGCAACTATGGATGGCGGTGCGAGCTGTCAGTGCCGGCAGGGGAGACTTTAGGTCTATCGTTGCGCATACGTCCCGATAAAAACTACTGCGCGGATGGCGACGAGGGCGCCATACCAAGAGACTCAAGTTATAGGGCCTCCATCGTACTAGACAGAGACTCTTCAAACGCCACGCTGACAGTAGAGTTCACTGAAGGCGACGCGGATGAGCGCCATGGTTGTGAGAATGGGCCGCGATTAGCGCGCTCTTAATGACCCCAACACTGACGGTCAATCTCGTTGCTATACACAGGGCCTCGCTCGTTGAGCACAAAGCCTTTGCACTCATCCCCCGCCTGTCGCCCTGTGGGTGTGGCCAGCGCTGTGAAGCCCTTGGTGCTTGCTGACGAAATCTGTAAGCGATACATGCTGCCCAAGCTGTCGGTGCCGAGACCGAGTTCCTCGATGCTACTGGCGTAAACTGCATGGTTGCCTTTGTATTTCTCTTGCAAGATACCAATGCGCATGAGCGCATCACGGGCTTCTGCTCGCTGTCCGCGTTGTACAAAGGATTGATAGCTAGGAAGTGCGATGGCAGCAATGATTGCCACTAGTACCAGGGCAATCAGGGTTTCTATGAGGGTGACGCCACTCATCTTGCATGGCGGCGTCTCGTCAACCCGAACTCCCCAGTCTTTGTTGCTGCTCGTCAACACGCTTTCTACTCTAGGCTTAACCGCACAAACCTTAGGGGAAATGGTTCGCACTCGCAAGTGGCAACGATCGTCACGTTAGCCCGTTAAGGGCAAGTGACAGATACCTACATTAGCGGTTTCGTCCTAGACGCTCGTGGGCGTCAACCCATTCGTTGGTTCGTGTCTCCTTGTCAACGCGGGTGGCGGCAGCCAATGACAGCTCGCCCGCTACGACTAGGCCTGCTGCAATTTCGCATAGTTTCAGTGCTTTGCCCTTGCCCAAGCAGTCCATCATCGCGAGGCACTCTCGCTGTGTTGGTAGGTTGGTACCACCGCCGTAGCTGGCCATGATGATAGAGGGCAGGGTGATCGAGAAATAGTAATCACCGCTGCGCAGTAAACGTTGATAGACCGTGCACTGGTTGGATTCGCCAATGTTAGCAATATCCTGGCCAGTGGCCAGATACAAAGCCGCTAAACCATTGGCTGGGTGGCTGGCGTTATTCGAGCTGTTGGTTTGAAACGAGGACAGGGTGGCAATTTGGTAGCCGTACTGCATTTGCTCGGGGGTGATCCGCAGGTGATCAATGAGTACCTGTCGGGGTATGGTCAATTCGGCGGTGACTCGTCGGCCTCGCCCTTTCAGCAGGTTCACCGATGATGTGCGCTTTTCCGTATCGTAGTTACCCGACAACATATAGTTGCGTAAATTGCCTGGGTAATTCGCCTGAATCCATTCGCAGGCGAAGAACGTGGCGCGACTGGTCATGTTTTGGCCGGCGGCGTCCCCCGTAGAGTAGTCGAAGCGCGTCGCGACGTAGTTGTGAAAATGGTAATTTTCAATCTCCAGAAGCTTGCCCACCGACGTAGTGCTTTCGGCTTGTGCCTTGATCGCTTCCGTGTTCTCGCGTAACCATATTTGGAAGTCTCTGGCATCGCGCGCGTTGTTGAAGATAAAGAGCGGTGCCCGCTGCATCGACTCTGCCGATACAGTCGTTGTGACGCCTCCCGAGGCGCGAATCACTTTCATGCCGCGATTGTAACTGGCCAACATGGTGCCCTCGACGGTGGCCATAGGGACATAAAATTCCCCTTGAGCATGCTCGCCGTTGACTAGCAGCGGCCCGGCAACGCCGATGGGGACTTGGGCCACGCCCCACATGTTTTCGATGTTGCCCGCCATGTCGTGGGGGTCAAACGAAAAACGTTTGCTGTGGTGCAGTTCCGCACCGGTTTGCTGCTCAATGAATTGTTGCCGCTGGGTAACGATGTCGAGGCTGTAGTCGTCCTCGTTACTTCTTGGGATGCGTTTATCGTCGGTCATGATGCCAGTAACCTCGCACGTGCGGCGGCGTACTCACCTTGTAATTTGGCCACATAGTCTGCGGTGGTGCCGATGGTTTTGATGGCGCCGATACCCTGGCCAGAGCCCCAGATATCTTTCCATGCCTTGGCATCGGTGTTGCCCCCCGAGCCAAAATTCATTGCTGATGGGTCGCTCTCGGGCAGATTATTGGGGTCAAGTCCGGAGTTTTCGATAGAGGGGCGCAGGTAGTTACCGTGGACCCCAGTGAACAGACTGCTGTAAACGATATCGTCGGCACCGCAGTCAACAATGGCTTGCTTGTAGGCTTGCTCGGCATTGGCTTCCTCGGTGGCAATGAAGGCTGAGCCAATGTAGGCCAGATCCGCGCCCATCGCTTGTGCCGCCAGTACCGCATCCCCGGTGGCAATGGCACCTGAGCAAAGCAGGGGACCATCGAACCACTCGCGGATTTCCTGAATTAGCGCAAAGGGTGATTGCTGACCTGCGTGGCCACCAGCCCCCGCGGCCACCGCGATTAAGCCATCGGCCCCTTTCTCGATCGCCTTACGGGCGAAACGATTGTTAATGACATCGTGCAGGGTGATGCCACCGTAGCTGTGAATTGCCTCGTTCACCATCTCTTTGGCGCCAAGCGAGGTAATGACAATGGGGACTTTGTACTTCACACACATTTCCAAGTCGTGCTCAAGCCGGTTGTTTGAACCGTGCACAATTTGGTTGACCGCGAAGGGAGCGGCGGGTTTGTCGGGATTCTTTTGGTTATAGCGATCTAGCTCTTCAGTAATGCGCTGTAACCATTGGTCGAGTACAGGTTCGGGGCGCGCGTTAAGTGCGGGGAACGACCCCACGATGCCGGCCTTGCATTGCGCAATGACAAGGTCTGGATTCGAGATGATGAATAGGGGCGCTGCGACAACGGGCAGACGAAGTTGGTCCTTCATAACAGGTGGCAGGGCCATGGTGCATTCTCCTGGCGGGAAACGGGTATACGCTTAAGCAGCGACTCGATTTGAACATACAGTATGTTTTTTTGTCGCTCAAGTATGTTGCGGATGCTGGGGTGAATTGCGCAAGCTTTGTCCGTTTTTAGGTGGGTGACGTGTGCGAGTCCAGAGTCGCAATCGGCTCGCAATATAGCGGCCAGATACTGCCGTGCCACCCTCCGACCGATGTACACTAACGGCCCTTGAGGGAGGTTACTGCCATCTATCATCAGTACTTTGGTCTAAGCGAATCACCGTTTTCGATTGCGGTGAATCCACGCTATCTGTTCATGAGCCCACGGCATCGAGATGCTTTGGCGCATTTGTTGTATGGCGTCGGCAGTGGCGGTGGTTTTATTCTGCTGACCGGAGAGGTCGGCACCGGTAAAACCACAATTAACCGATGCCTTCTAGAACAAATGCCCGAGACTACCGATTTAGCCATTGTGCTCAACCCCGCGCTTAGTGCGGTTGAGCTGCTGGCCACGGTATGCGACGAATTAGGTATTGAGTACCCAACAGGTACCACCAGCCTAAAACATCTCACCGATGCCTTGCATCGCTACTTGCTGGCGAACCACGAGGCGGGCCGTAAAACGGTATTGATGATCGATGAAGCACAGCATCTCGATTTCGATGTGTTGGAGCAGATCCGATTGCTCACCAATCTTGAGACCGATGAAGAAAAGCTCTTGCAGATTATCCTTATTGGTCAGCCAGAGTTGAGCGAAAAGCTCGCCCGACCCGAGTTACGCCAATTAAATCAACGCATTACTGCCCGCTATGATCTGCAGCCCCTGAATGCTCAAGAGACCGCGGCCTACATCCGACACCGACTAGAGGTGGCTGGGCTCCCGGGGGGACGCGAGTTATTTTCCATGTCAGTGGTTCGGGAAATTCATCGCTGCAGCCGCGGCATTCCCCGACAAATTAATCTGTTGTGCGATCGAGCATTACTCGGCGCTTATGGCCGTAAGCAAAACACGATTAGCCGTAAGTTGGTTCGCGATGCCGCCGCCGAGGTGTTTGGTCAGCAGGGGCAAAAGGCGCGGCAATGGCCTTTGCCACTGCTTTCAGGCGTAGGCCTTGTGCTCGTGCTGTTGTTGGGTGTCTTACTGCTCTGGCCCAGTGCCCCAGAAACACCAGCCACAGCGGCTATCGACCCAGCGGCAAGCCAGGCAGCACCGCAGCAGCCGGCGGTGCCTTCGTCCGTTGCCGCCAAGGGGGTTACAACTCCCCCAATCGGGGCACAAGACGTTTCAGAGGTGGCAACGTCCGGCGGGGTGAACGCCACCAAAGCGACGGACAATGAACCAAGTGGCGCCCCAGTAACAGGCGGTACAGCACGGTCGCCAGCCCCTCTGTGGTTATTGAGCGATGATCTGGCCAGTGCTTGGTGGTGGCGTTTACACGGCGATGGTCCGCCACCGGGAACTAACTGCCCTGAACGCGCAGTGGGTGGGTGGCAATGTGTTGATGCCCGCGCTGGAACCCTGCTTGAACTCAGCGCGCGCCAGCGGCCACTATTGTTGACTATGCGCACCCCCAACGGCTTCAGTGCCAAGACACTGGTTCTGGGCTTCGATGCCAACACGGCTTGGGTACTGACGGGTCAACCCGGGTCGGCCCAAGCATCGGCGGTGACACAGGTGCCACTCGAGGTTTTAAGTCGCGCTTGGCGAGGTGATTATCAATTTTTGTGGCAGGTGCCAGCGGGTTGGCGCGGCCCTGTCGGGCGCGGTGATACGGGGCCGGTAGTAGCGGCAGTGGCCGCCGACTTTGCTGCTCTCGATGAGCAGTCAGTGAGCCTGCTTGATAATGGCAGCGATCGGTTTAACAGCGCCCTTGAGCAGCGAGTTATGCTGTTCCAAAGTAGTGAGGGACTGGTAGCCGACGGGGTTGTCGGTGAACAAACGTACATTCGATTGAATGAGCGATTGGGGCGCACACAAACATTATCCCAACGTGTGGAGCGAGTAAGACGACTTCTACGCGCGACGGCAACAACCGTTAGTAGCGAGAATCTCTGACGTGTCGATGATCCTTGACGCATTGAAACGCTCGCGAGAGCCGGTGCCCGGTGGCGGCAGTGTGCCGACGCTTGATACAGAGCACTATGCAGCGATAACGACCACTGCGGCGCCATCTTGGGTGTGGTTGTTGGCGGGCGTGACTGTAGCGTCCCTCGGATTTTCGGGGTTTGTCTGGCTAAGTTCGGACAGTGCTAGCACTCCCACCTTGGCGTCAGCAAATACGACCGCGGTGGCTCCATTACCGAATCTATCTGTAACTTCGGCACAGCCTTCCTTGTCGCCGAAGCCAGGGCCCCCAGGGGCTATCCAAGGGGCTATCCCAGAGGCTGTGCCCGAAGCATCCCTGCCTGTAGCATCCAAGCTCAAGCCGGCGACCTTGGAGCCTGTGTCTTTGGAGCCAGAGCCCCGAGAGACAAGCGGTATTTCGGCGATAGCTGATGAAACGTCGCGTTCGGTACCCAGTGCTTCAGTAGCAACACTGTACGCGTCGCGCTCGGTCAAAGGTGGCGGTGGCACTGTTTCTTCAATGGATGACCAGCCGCCAGCCACTCAAGAATCAGCGGCCAGTGAAAAGCCCGTCGTCGCTTCAGCGGATACACAGCAACGGAAAGCTGACGATACTGCTGTCAATACCGACGAGGTCTTACGCCGTGCACAGGCGGCTATCGGAGAGGAGCGTTTAACGGAGTATCCGGCGCCATTGCTCGAGTCTCTGTCCCAACAACAAAAGGATCGGATTCCCACGCTCATGTATCGCCAGCATGACTGGAGCTCGACGGGAGAGTCGAGAGTGTTACTGAATGGGCAGCGCCTGAAAGCCGGCGATCAGCACGACGGTTTCAAGGTGCAAGCCATTCTCCGTGACAGTGTCATATTGGAGTGGGGCGGTACGACGTTTCGTCTGCGAGCGTTAAATAGCTGGATTAACCTTTAACGATCAAGGTGGTCGAAACAATTAACCCCGTAGGTGACCTCTCACAGGTGATGTTTTAGGAATTGTCAGAGCGAGACAGTCTCCAGGTGATGGACCTGCTGGAGAATCCTCCTGAGCCCAATGAGAAATTGATGGCTGCTACATATGTTATGCCGAAAGCTTCATGATGCTGGCAAGTTGGCATGAGGAGCTTATCGAGAAACGGCATGATCGGGCTGCGTTTGACTGCGGCGACACAAATCTCAATATGTTTCTGGTGCGCCATGCGCGCCAAAGTCATGAGAAGGGTGGGGCAAAGACGTTCTTATCTTCTCCCGTTTAACACCATCCATGCGGCCCTGGCTGCTGCAGGAAAACTGTAAAAGTTGGCGGTTATCGCCGCTATGCGGCCACTGCCCCATGTGGATGCGATCATAGGTCGTCATTTATTTGAGCGTAACTTGTTCTCTTGGGGCCCACTCTTGGCGTAAAAAAAGCATTTGAGGTGTAACTGGGCATAGTGTTTCCAAGGCGCGAGAGATTACAGCGCAAGGAATTATCGGCGACTCTCTTGAATTTCCTTGGCAAGCCAGACTTTGATAAGAGACTGATACGGCATGTCTCTTTTGTTGGCTTCAACTTTAATGCTGTTTAACAAGCCTTCAGGAAGCCGCAAAGAAATGGTTTTCGTTGAGGGCTTTAGGTTAGGAAGGATTGCGTGTATCGCTATGCTTAAATCCAAGTACTCACTTGAA
>CBFHTF010000038.1:0-20291 GCA_965658685.1 Luminiphilus sp. | reverse complement strand
CTTTCACTTTGAGCCACCGATTGGGTCATGGGGGTTTCAATGTAACCCGGTGCCACGGCATTAATGGCGATACCTGCCCGAGCGTATTCCGGCGCCACCGACCGCATCCATTTGGCCACCGCTTGTTTGCTGCCCGAGTAGCAATCGTGGCCGCTAGCCGCATCGGCAAGGGATGCAGCTCGCTGCTCGTCACCCTCAAGAAGTGCTGACACCAGCTCGGGTTGGGAGCATTGCGGCGCAGAGTTGGAACTGATGACGATGACACGCCCGCCAGCACTCAGGCAAGGTCGCAGGCCATTTACAACATCGACGGTGCCCGCATAGTTGATGGCCAATATTTTCGCCCGGTCTGGAAAATGCGAAGCCACACCGGCGCAGGTAATAATGCCGTCGATAGATGGGTGATCACTGGCGACTTGTGCTACTACCTCGGCACGCGAAGCGGCATCCCCTAAATCCACAAGGTAATCACCGTCCTTGATGTCGAGGGTAATAACCGTCTGCCCACAATCCGTTAGTTGCGCTTTTATGGCGGCACCAATGCCTGTGGCTCCACCAGTCAAAATATACGTAGCCATTCTCTGCTCCTATTATTCTGCTGGGGTTTGGCTGGCAGCGAGGGTCGCCTGAATGGCGCTACCCGGAAGTGCCACCATTCCGCCATCAACTTCCAACACCTTACCGCTGACGAAGCCACTCGCGGGTGACGCCAAATACAGCGCCGCTAGGGCAATATCCTCGGGCTGACCCAGTCGCTGTTGAGGAATCCAACGAACGGTATCCGCTAGTAGTCCGGGATCTTGGGTAATGAACGCTGTACTTGGCGTTTCAATAGCACCAGGGGCGATGGCGTTTGCACGTATGGTGGGCGCTAGTTCGTAGGCCATCACCTTTGTCATCTGGTTCATGCCCGCCTTGGCAGCGGCGTAAGCCGAGAAGTTTCTGTCAACCATCCACCCCAGAGCAGACGATATGTTAACGATTGCACCCGCTTGACTGTTTTTGAGTAGTGGCAGGCACAAGTGGGTAAGGGTATAGGCGGAGGTTAAATTAATATCGATGGTGTGCTCGAATCGGGCCTTATCGACTTTTTTCAATGACCCGTAGCCCTTACCCGGTGCCCCTGCATTGTTCACCAATATGTCGATGCGTCCAAACTTTGCCTCGGTCGCGGCCACCAAATCTTTCAATGCTTCCTCATTCGTGACGTCACAAGCCACAGTCAGCGCCTCGCGTCCCAGTGCCATGACATCAGCGGCTACTGCATCCAAATCGTTATGGGTGCGTGCAGCTAACACAACGTCAGCCCCCATCTCCGCGAACACGGTGGCAATACGAGCACCAATGCCTTTACCTGCGCCTGTAATTAACGCCACAGAACCATCGAGGCGAAAGCGATCTGTAATCATGGGTGAAGCTCCTGTATTCCTGAGTAAAAAGGTGACTAGATTTAGCCAAGGTTGGCTTGGCCTCCGTCAACGGCAATGGTTTGGCCATTGACGTAACGGGACACCGGAGAGCACAGAGTTGCCACAAACTCACCAATATCTTCTTCGCACTCGCCAATACGTTGTAATGGGATACTTTTTTCAAAGGCAGCCGCTTCTTCCGGTCGGGCTGCGGCCCAGCCGGCGAGCGCTGGCGATTTGGCGTGGGGTAAGATGACATTGGTGCGGATGCCCATAGGGCCCCACTCGCAAGCAGCACTGCGTGACAACGCGCGAATCGCTTCTTTTTCCGCCGCGTAGATACCGTAGTTTCGGTTGTCCCAGCGCATGGCAGCGGTGCTGGCTAAGTTAATAATATTGCCGCCACCTTGCTTGAGCAGATGGGGTTGCACTAACTGCATCATGCGCAAGGTTGCCAGTGGCCCTACACGAAGTCCCTGCTCGAATTCATCGATACTGATCTTCAACAATGGTTTAACCGTTGTCGATACAGCGTTGTTGACCAAGATGTCCAATCGGCCAAACGGGGCAGCGGACTGCTCAATGAGACTCTCGAGGGCATCGAGATCCGCAATATCACAGGCGAGCGCAAGCCCTTCGACGCCAAATCGACGACTGATTTCTTGAATTGTGTGCTCACATTTGGCCAGCGTACGACCCACTGCGATGATGCGCACACCGCGTTTGGCGAGAGAGTAGGCAATACCCTGGCCTATACCTTGACCTGCGCCGGTAATAAGAGCGACCTGGGGGGCGAGTGAGCTGTCCATAGTTGGATTCCGTGTTTATGAAGCGATAGATTGGCGCCGGCGTGGCTCTGTTACTGTGATTAGATCAAACGACTATCGGTGAAGTGCTTGACCAGAGCAGTATCGAGTTGAAGAAAATTTGCCGTGCTCTTAGTCATTGTCTGAATGTTTTGTCGCAATCGCCCTATCAGAACCCGCGCAAGCCAGCAAAACGTTGCCGCTGATAGTTACTGTCACCCAGCAGTTGCTGGCAGACTCGGGCGCGCTTTAGGAACAGTCCAATATCCATCTCATCGGTGACACCCATGCCACCGTGTAACTGAACTGCTTCATTCGTGATGTGGTCATAGCAATCGCCGGCCAATGCTTTGCTGCGGCAGGCAATATCCGCCAAATTATCACTGCTTCTATCTAGAGCAGATAGCGCAGCAAGTACCGTTGATTCAGCCAGCTCCAGCTGACAGTAGGCTTGAGCACAGCGGTGCTGCAATGCCTGAAAGCTGCCGATTTTGACACCGAACTGCTCTCTCTCCTGAAGATAGGCGACCGTCCGCTCGAGGGTTTCCCTCGCTCCCCCCATCATCTCGGTGGCAAGCGCAATGGTTATCTCGTCTAAGGCACGCTCATAGCCTGTCTGCACATCGCCCTCAAGCCAAGCCTCGGGCTGCACGTTGTCAAAGGTCAGGTTGGCGTATTTGCGGCCATCGAACAGTTGCTGTTCATCTATCGTCATGCCCGGGGCGTCACAAGCAACAAGAGCGAGGCCCAACTCTGTGCCCTCCCGAAGTGCCGATATCAACACATAGTTGGCTTGCGACGCATCCATAACCAACGTTTTGCTACCGCTGATAACACCTTGATGGCTTTTACACTGAGCGGGTAGGCGCTGGAAATGCCGCCCTTCCTGCAGAGCCACGGTGGCAACGACATCGCCGCTAGCTAATTGTGGCAGCCACTCGGCGCACTGGGCCTCACAACCGCAGTGGTGTAAGAACGAGCCCGCTCCTGCGATTGATGAGAGCAGTGGCGTGGCACTGAGGCGACGTCCGGCTTCGGCGAGCAATGCACCAAAACCAAGCCAACCGAATCCTAAGCCGCCGTAGGCCTCGGGTAGAGCGGCCGCAGGAGCACCCAACTCGCACAATTGTTGCCAAAGCTGGGGATCCCAAGCGGGAGAGTTGGGCGTATCGCGCAGAGCACGCAGTGCTTCAATGGGCGCGTGCTCATCGAGGAAAGCGGCGATAGTGTCGCGAAGTAATAGTTGCTCTTCATTCAATACCACTGCAGGGTCCTCAGTCGGCCAGGCCAAGCGCTCGCTTAGCGATAATGTTAAGTTGGATTTCAGAGGTGCCACCCGCAATGGTATGGGCTTTGTCATAGGCCCAGTTGCGCACCATACGATGGATATCGGCTGTCACCGCCGGGTTCTCCCAGCTCAGACCATCGGCACCCAAAACCTTAAGTATAATTTCATCTTTGTTCTGTAACTCTTTGGTTCCTATGTGTTTTATGAGCATGCCTAAGCGTTGATCAACGGCGCCGGCTTTGTGCTGGTAGTACAACCGCTCATTGAGGTGCTGCATCGCACCATCATTCATCAGATGACTGGCTATGCCCATGCGAAGGTTGTTGTCCGTCACTTCGCCAGCGTCATTGAGCTGGGCATACTCCAAGGCCAGATCAACGATGCCGACATCGACCTTTTCAGTGATGGATTCCATTGTTCCCATGAGTTTGCGTTCATGTTTAAGCAACTCTTTTGCAACAGCCCAGCCATCGTTTAGGTTACCGACCAGGTTTTCCTTGGGTACCTTCACATTGTCAAAGAAGGTCTGACAGAATTCGGATTCACCGCTAATAAGTTTGATGGGAGCTGTACTGACACCCTCGCTCTCCATATCGATCAAGAGAAAGCTGATGCCTTGCTGTTTAGCTACATGTGGATCGGTGCGTACCAAACAAAAAATCCAATCGGCGACATCGGCGCGTGTCGTCCAAATTTTCGTACCATTGACCACAAAGTGGTCACCACAATCATCGGCGCGAGTTTTAAGACTCGCCAAATCTGATCCCGCTCCGGGTTCCGAATAACCCTGTGCCCAACGGGCTTCACCACGCACAATGCGGGGTAGATGAGTAGCCTTTTGCTGTTCGTTGCCGAAGGCTAAAAGCGCCGGCCCCAACATCCACAGGCCCATGTCATATAGGGGAGGGCGGCAGTTAAGCCGAGCCATCTCTTGTTGCAGGATCCGCGCCTGTTCCGGGTTCAAGCCGCCGCCACCGTACTCGGTGGGCCATTCCGGCGCCGTCCAGCCACGATCACGCATCGCTTCGAACCAGCGTTTTGCATCCTCACTGGGGAATTGCCGACGCTTACCTGCCCAAATTTGCTCTTCACGCACAATTGGCTGGCGCTGGGAGAGGGGGCAATTCTGCTCTAACCAAGCTCTAGTCTCGGACCGAAAAGCATTGGAGTCAGTCATAGGGAGTTCCTGTATCCATCCGTAGTGTCAGTGGGATGTGTTGTTACGGGTCGGCCTCACTGAGATTCAAATGTCGAAATATTTCTTTCGAATCTCGGCTTTCAGTAGTTTATTCACTGCATTTCTTGCCAGCGGTTCATCGGTCAGCACGATGTGTTCGGGCACTTTGAAGCCAGCAAGTTGCTCAGCACAATGGCTGCGAATAGCCCCATCCGGGGTGCTTTCGGCACCACGGAGTCTGACCACTGCCGCTAATTCTTCACCCCAACGCTCGCTTGGAATGCCTACGACTGCGGCCTCCACACACCCAGGGAATTCGAGCAGACAGGCTTCCACTTCAGCGGGGTAAATGTTCTCACCGCCACGAATCACCATGTCCTTAGCGCGGCCACACAAGTAAAGCAGTCCAGCGTCAGATAAATAGCCGATGTCACCGGTTTTCAACCAGCCGTTTTCAATATCGTCGGGCTCGCCGCCGGTCCGATAGCACCGAATGGCCGCAGATGACTTGATCCACAGCTCGCCAGGCTCACCTGGGCTCGCGATGCTGCCATCCTCTCGATGAAAACTGAACTCAACAATAGGACTGGGAAATCCTGACGCCCCCGGATACTCCACTGCATAACGGCCGGTAAAAGCTGCACCGGTGCCACCGGTTTCTGTCATGCCCCAGCCGGCACCTGGCAGTGCTCGAGGGGTTTGCGATAGGTACAAACCGTGAAGGATATCGGGGGTGCCGGCCCCGCCGGCACTAATATTCGCGACGTTTACGGCGTCTTCGGGGCGGAAATCCTCAAGGTTCAGAAGCTCGAGGAGCATGGCGGGGGCACCCATCAAGACGGTAATGCCTTCCTCTCGGAGTAAACGTAGGGCTTCTTTAGCATCCCACTTGTACATGATGTACAGGCCCCGGCCATGGCGCAGGTTGATAATGAACTGAGAGAACAAGCCGCTAATGTGAAATAGGGGTACCGCAAGCAACGTCTTTGGTGGCGTACCGTCAGCCAGTAAGGCGTCTTGTGCCGCCTGATTCGTCATGTAGGTAGACGCCCCGATAAACTCCACGTTCATCAGGGACTGACAGCAGTTGAAGTGATTGAACAACGCCCCCTTCGGACGACCCGATGTTCCCGACGTGAACAACAATATCGCTGGATCGGTAGGAGAAATGACTGGTTCTTCAGGGGCCTGTCCATGAAAGCGAGTAACGATCTCAAGCCAATTGGTACAGCTGTTGTCACACGGGGTATCGGGCTCGACCACGATGGTTTGTAGTGAATTGCCAACATGGCGAACGTGTGCAAGTCGCTGGGCATCGGCCACTAGCAGCTGAGCATCGCTGTCGGTCAATCCCTGAACCAACTCTTCGCCTTTGCCCCAGCTATTGAGTGGCACCACCACCGCGCCAACTTGGATGATGGCTGTAAATGTCACCAGCCATTCGGGCCGGTTACGCATAGCGATGGCGACGCTGTCCCCGTGTTTAACCTGATACTGTGTTTGCAATGCGGCGGCCAGTGCATCGACCTGCTGCCAAAACGCTGTATAACTGAGGGTCTGGCCGGGATATTGCACGAACAATCGATCGCCGTGCTGACGACCTGCGGCCATGAGTGTGCGTAAATCGGGTGCACAATGTCGGTATGTTTTGAACGTTACGCCGTCGATGTTGCGCTCCTCAATCTCAAAGGGAGCACCCGGCGCTGTCAGCTGTTTGACTACCGTAAAATGGGCATCTGTATGTTCGTTCATAGTCACCAAGCGCCTGCGTCGATTTGTGTTATGGGCAAGGAAGTGAGGCTTCCGCTCTATGGTGCGTTAGCGGGGCTGCGTCGTCATAGTCCCTTCAGGGTATGCTGCCAAAGGTCACTTCATTGACCCTCTTTCTCGAGGCCGAGTAATGTCGGTACCAACATAGGAAACGAGCGTCGAGACATCTATGCAGACTCCGTTAACCGAACTGCTCGGTTGCCGCTACCCAATTATCCAAACCGCTATGGGCTGGGTGGCCGATGCCAACCTAGTGGCCGCCACAAGTTCTGCCGGAGGGTTTGGGTTCCTAGCGGGCGCTGTTATGACAACTGAAGAAATTGAGCAAGGCATTCTGGCGATAAAAGCGAAAACCGACGCGCCGTTTGGTGTCAATTTCCATATGTATGTGCCCCACGCAGACGATATCGTTGATTTGTGCGTGACCCATAAAGTGAAGGCCGTGAGCTATAGTCGCTCTCCCGCTGGGCATGCCATTGAGAAGCTAAAGCGGGCAGGTATCGTATGTATCCCGACCGTAGGCGCAAAAAAACATGCGGTGAAAGCGGTTGAACTTGGTGCCGATGCGCTGGTTATCCAGGGTAGTGAGGGAGGCGGGCACACCGGTGCGGTGGCAACCAGCATTTTACTACCCGAGGTGCGTGCAGCCGTTTCTGTGCCAATCGCTTCAGCCGGGGGGTTCAGAGATGGTGCCGGTTTAGTGGCGGCGCTGGCGATGGGTGCAGATGGTATTGCTATGGGCACGCGCTTTCTGCTGACACGAGAATCGCCAGTGCCAGAGGCCACTAAGCAGGTTTATTTGGCCACACCGCCCGATAAGATTGTGATTAGCAACAAGCTCGATGGCCTGCCCCAGCGCATGATCGCCAACGACTATCTGGGGCGCCTGATGGCAGCTTCTCATGTGGGTCTGTTGTGGCGTGCCGTTGTTAACGGCATCGGATTCACCCGTCTCACGGGCGGCTCGCTAGTGGGCATGATGGGTACAGCCTGGAAGACATGGCGTGCCGGGCACACGTCGTTCGGTCAGACGCTCATGGCCGCCAATGCACCCATGATGATTCAGGAGGCAATGGTCAACGGTCATCCAGATAGGGGTATTTTACCCTCGGGCCAAGTGGCGGGTTTGATTGACGACTTACCCTGCGCCGCCGATCTCATCGAGCGCATCATGGCCGAGGCCCGCTGTGCAACTCAGCGAATCACCACACTTGGTCTTAACAGCGTATCAGCACAGGAATAATCCATGGCGTTTTCAACATCGATCGAACAGGGTATCGCCCATTTAGTGTTCAATAATCCTCCAGTGAATGCCTTTGACAGTGTGCAGTGGGCGGCAATTGCTGCTGAAATTCATGCCCTGGGGCGCAATCCTGATGCTCATGTCATTGTTATAAGTGCTCAAGGTAAAGGCTTTTGTGCTGGGGTAGATATTAAAGAGCTCGGGGCGCATCCAGAGCGCATCGTTCCGGTTAATAAGGGTAACTACGACACCTTCGAGGCCATCCATCGCAACCCCAAACCGGTGATTGTTGCACTGCATGGCTTTGTGTTGGGGGGTGGTATAGGTATCGCAGGCGCTGCCGATATTATTGTGGCATCCGAGTGTGCCACCTTCGGCGTCCCAGAGGTTGATCGCGGTGCCATGGGTGGTGGTGCGCATTTGCAGCGGATGTTCCCGGTGCAAAAAGTCCGTCACATGTATTTCACCGGTGAATTTATCGATGCTGCAGAGGCCTATCGACTGGGTGCTGTGGAGCGAGTCGTGCCACGAGATGAACTCGTTGCTGCTGCTATGGATATTGCCGCCGCCATCGCGGCTAAGAGCTCTGTCATGGTCCAGCTGGCAAAAGAGGCGCTCAATGCCATTGAGGATGGCAACCTCGAAGACAAATACCGGCGAGAGCAGGGTCTTACCCTGGAAGCCTACACCTATAAAGACTCGCAAGAAGCGCGCGATGCCTTCAATGAGAAGCGATCGGCCGCATTCAACGATTAAACATGCTCATGTGTTGTCAGTGGTGCGAACGTCATGGTGAGGGCTTTGACACCTCCAAATGGACGTATTCAGGACGCGACGTGACTCTATACTCGAACAATAATTACGCACATACCCAGTCAACACAGTAGGAGATGCCCATGGCCAAAGCGGTGGATTACAACTTGGGTCCCAATACCTTTCCACGCGGTTGGTTCGTTGTTGCAGAGAGCCATGAAATCGATGCAGGGCCTATTGCCATTCGGTTTTTTGGTCGCGACCTTGCGCTGTATCGTGGACAAAGCGGTAACCCGGTTTTGCTGGACGCCTACTGCGCGCATATGGGAACCCATTTGGCGGCCAGTGATTCGGCAATGATCGTACGCAATGGCCTCCAGATAGAGGGCGATTCCATCCGCTGCCCTTATCATGGCTGGCGGTACAACAGCGAAGGCCATGTCGATGACATTCCTTACCACGATGGGCCGTGTCCAAAATCAGCATCGATTCAGTCATACCCTGTGGTTGATAACATGGGCTGCATCATGGCTTGGTTCGACGAGGAGGGGGGGGAGCCTGATTACGCCGCGCCGTTCCTAGAGCAATGGGATGATCCGCAATGGATTCATTGGCAACTCGACCATCTTGGTGAACTCGATATTCACCCTCAGGAAGTGCTCGATAACATGTCCGATATTCGGCACCTCGGACCCACCCATGGTGCACCCTGCGAGTATTTTGAAAACGAGTGCCGCGATCACGTTTACATTCAACGTCAAGGCGGGCCAATGCAACTCTATGGCGGCGTCATGCTTTACACCACCACTTGGTATACCGGCCCCGGCATTTTATTGTCGAAGCAGGTGTGGGGTGACACGGTACAGTTCGAGCTAATCGCCAACACTCCAGTTGAAGACGGACGGATCAAAGCTTGGCACGGTTGTTTGGTGAAGGCGCAGGGGGGAACTGTGACCGATGCCGATATTGAGATTGCCAAGCAGACCCAAGCTGGTGCCCTGGAAGCATTTGCTACGGACTTTCAAATTTGGCGTTATAAGCGTCCAGCACTCAAGATTATGGCAATGAAAACCGACGGACCTTTTAAAGTAGGTCGACAGTGGTATAGCCAGTTTTATCAGAGCCGCACTGATGGTTCGTCAAAAGTGGGCGAACTCAACGGCACCTACCATGTGCCCGGCATGGATACGCCCGCGGATCGAAATCACGCCATTGATGATGGCCTACCGTTTTAAGGATATGCGCAATGACTGATACCGCTTCGCGAATAGCTGTGTGCCAAGCCTATCTCGACGGCTTGATAGCCGGCGACTTGGAGGCTGTTCTAAATCTGTTTGCCGACGATGCAACGGTGGAAGATCCGGTAGGCACCGAACCAAAAGTTGGCAGGGAAGCATTGGCGGCGTTCTATCGGATTGCTTGTGATTTTGTGACAGCGGCGCGACTAACCGGTACGCCAAGGGTTGCTGGAAACGAGGTGGCCTTTCCGTTTGAAATCACCACCGGCGCGGGCGATAACACATCAATCATTGCCATTATCGATGTATTTCGTTTCGATGAAGACGGCAAAATCGTCAGCATGCGCGCGTGGTGGGGTGGCGATAACGTGCGCCCAGGCTGAGCGTGTTAGGAATAAGCTACGACACTCTTCAGGATTAAACTCACCAGCATTGACTGCCTCGAGACGCCAGTCTTGGCGAAAATAGAACGTAATTGCGCCCTAGCTGTATTGCGCGCAATGCCCAGATCTGCAGCTGCCTGATCAAGATTGGCACCCTCAGCGAGCAATTTGGCCAACGCGACCTCGGCCTTGGTGAGGCTGTAGAGACTCATCAGTATGCGCGTGTCGATGTCGAAGCTGCGTTCAGGACCGTTGATAAACACGATCATATGTGGCGTATGACCGGGCTCCACGGTCTTATCAATCATCATCGGTTTGACAAGGATTTCGAGGTCAGGCTTGCCCGATGGTCGATCGACAGCCAAAGCATTAGTGGGCGCCGGCTCCTGATTGCGCTGGGCGGTGGCCACAGCATCGATGTAGCCGTTTAGGGTACTGCGAGCACTGGGGCTCTCGAGATAGATCTGTTCATTGACAATGGATAAGCCGTCCTTCTCCCGGACAATGGCGTCGGCCACTGCATTCCGAGTGACGACCTTGCCGCGTTCGTCGAGGGTAATGATGCCCACCGACTGCTTTGCGAACGTCGAACTGTATAGCTTGCGCTCTTTATCGAGCTGGATAAGCTGCATGCCGTTGGCAACCGCTCGCTGAATATGGTTTGCCAGTAACTCAACGAGACCCCGCTCCTCTGCCCCGAAATTCGGTGCCTCTTTAGGGCGGCAAAACCGTACACTAAAGCGCTGTCCGTTGGCGTTTCTTAGGTCCACACCAATCATATGGTGAATACCAATAGGCGCCATACAGAACCGGTACAAGTCTGTCTGTTCTAGCGATTTATAGGGCACGCACTCGTCGAGGGTGGTGACTTTCCCCCACGGCAGGTTTGTCATCAGATTAGACGTGTAGTACCGATCCGTGTAGGGATTGCTGTGGTCGTCAACCAAGGTCCTTGGCAAGTGCTCCGAGGAGACAAAGAGCAGGCCGCCATCGTCGCCCCGAGGCTCGCGCATGGTGATAGACCCGAAATTAGCATCAATCTGTGCCCGCATCTCCACAAGAAACGTGTTGTAAGGATCCTCCTCAATATGGCCGTCATAGAGGCTGCCGAGGAGTTTTGAAAATGCTTTTAATGTGGGCTCAGTCATCGACCTGTATTCTGATGTCATTATGGGTCTTACCGCACCCTAGATAGCAAAAAGGTGCCGCCAGTACCAGCAATCTTTAGCGGGGCAAGTGACTAAGAAAGTCGATGCAGCGTCGATTAAACAGCTCTGGGTATTCACTCATGACCCAGTGGCCACAGCGGTTCACGAGCTCCGCCTGTGCACTGGGTACGCCCTCAAGTAATTTCCAGACCCCCATCGGTGGACAGAAACGGTCTTCGGTGCCCCAAAACGTGAGTGTGGGCATGGACAACTCGGGCAGTCGCGGTGATAGATCGGGGATTTGCATAGTGGCCAACACATGTGCATTTTGGGTCTGCAGTGTCGCCCAGCGCTCGGAAACCAGCTCCTCATCGACCTGGTTTGGGTTAAATACCAGCTGAGTCAATAGCTTAGCGAGCACATCTCTTGTAAACTCTGGAGATCCCATAGGGTATTGCACCATCGCCTGGATACCCGGCATGGCGAAATACGTCTCTCGACTTTCAATGCCTCCAGGTGCCATGAGAATAAGACTACCGACCCGGCTGGGACACTCTAGCGCTGCCCCAATTGCAACCGCACCTCCTAGAGAATTTCCCACTAAATGGGCGTTGCGAATCTCGAGAGCATCGAGCAAACCGATGAGCCCGCCAACAAAAAAGTCGAGTGTGTGATCGACATCGGTAGGTTTATCGCTCTGGCCATAACCCCACTGGTCGTAGACGATGCAGCGGTATCCGGCATTTTGGAAGTGGGCTACGTTATGCTTGAAATTGCTCCAACCGCTAGCACCGGGCCCGCTACCGTGGATAAAAACCACCACTCCCCGTTCGTCGCCGGCCGCAGCATGATCAGTGAACTGCAGTGTGTAGCCGTTGGCTAACGTTTGGAACTGGGGGGAAGCGGGGTTATTAGCCATTAGATAAACACATCCTTGTTCTCAACGCCCAACTGCATGCCACCTAGGTTTCGACCGAAGGCGGTAGGGTTGTTCGCCACGTGGCAACGGGCAATGTGAATGTCGTGCCACAGGTTCTGCAGCGGGTGACCGTGGAACACCGATCGACCACCGGCTACATCGAATAACAAATCGATGGCATCGATAGCTTTCTCAATAACCAGTGAAGCCTGATATCGGTACAGCACCCGCTCTTCGATAGTGGGTTTCCAGTCTGCAGCTTCCATCTTGTCGAAGTTATGAAACATAACTGCTTCTAACTCGGCGATGGTGTTCATCACGCGAGCAATGCGCTCTTGTGTCTCAACATCGCCAGCCAGCTTGGTGATATCGGTACTAGCGCCGGCAGTGCGACTCTCGAGGAACAGCTTAAGTGCATGTTTTAGTGCGCCGATCGCCGCGGTATTCACTACACGCACAAAGGTTTGCGCCCACGACAGATCATACACAGGGTTCTCTTGGTCGTGCTTACAATTGAAGCCGTCCATCTGGTGATGGGTGCGGTGTAGTGGCACAAAAATCGGCTCGTCAATGACCACATCATTTGAGCCAGTGCCCTGCAGACCCATTACATGCCAGGTATCTTCAATGACGTACTGTGTGCGGGGCACGAGGAAGGTACGGTAGCCATCGCCGGGTACGACACCGCCCAACAATGCCCAAGTACAATGACCAGAGCCTGAACTCCAACCCCAACGGCCACTTAGCATAAAGCCACCCTCACAGGCCTCGGCCTTTGCACCGACTGGATTGTAGGAACTGCTGATAAGCGTGTTGGGATCGTCTTTATAGACTTCCTCTTGCGCTTGCTCTGACATCATAGCCACTTGGAAAGCGTGCACCGCGATGATGCCACTGGCCCATGCGGTGCTCATGTCAGCCTCAGCGATGCGGATTTGCTCGCGGAAAAACTCTTGTGGACGCGCCTCAAGGCCATTCCATTTTTTAGGCAGCATCATACGGTAGAAGCCACATTCCTTCAGGGCATCGACCACTTCTTTAGACATTTGACGATTGGCACGCTGTTCGTCGGATTTACTCGCGATCAAGTCTAGGACGTCCTGCGTTACCAAGGGCTGGTAGTCGTCGCGTACCACGGGTTGATAGCTATTCATGGCATGGTTCCTATTGTTTTATCCCGTTCTGGCCAGAAGGCCCCTGCGCTATGTCCGGTACCGCTTACAGGCATAGCCTATGCGTTGATCCTTGCAAACACTGTCGTCAAGCTCATACCCCGAATGCACTACGACGTCGCTATGTCTTAGTCTGTGTGACCTACAGAAAAGTCATGGCCCCAAAAGCTGGGTACCGTGCTTTGGAAAACTGAATAACTCGACCAGTCCTCTACCGTACGCCCCTCTGTGCCGTACTCAATGTCAAAACCGCTGGGAGAGCGCATGTAAAACGACACCATATGATCGTTAGCGTGCCGCCCCAGGGTGCCCGACAGCTTCACATCGTGGGCAATACGTCGATCGTTACAGTACCCGACGTCATCAACACTAGGAACCTCGGTCATCACGTGGATGCAACCGCTGGGGTGGGGCATTTCAAACAGCGCCAGACTGTGGTGACGCCGGTTGCAGTGCATAAACCACAGGCGCTTTTCTGGCTCTGACGGATCAGGCGTAAAACGGATTTTCATTAGATCTGACAAACCGAAACCCAGAACGTCGGTGAAAAAGGTTATCGCCGCATCAAAGTTGGGTGCCGGTAATACAACGTGACCGAGACCTTGGTCGCCGGTGATAAAACCAGGGACGCCTGTGGGTGAGTTGAAGCGACCGAAATCCGAGACCACCCCCCAGTAGGCCTCATGATGATTGCCCGCAGGATCATCGAAACTCAGCAATCGCTGCACTCGACGCTTGCTAACCAATGCATCATCAGCCCATTCAAAAGCAACGCCTGCTTGGTTGAGGCTTTCAGCCACCGCCAATAAACCGGCTTCATCATTGCATTCCCAGCCGCACACGGAGAGCCGTTCTTCCTCTCCGGGCTCTACGAAAAAACGAAACGGGTGGTCGTCCATTTTAAAAAAGCACTCGCCGTCGGATGCCTCGAGTCGAGTCGAGACATCTTCTAGCCCCATAACGGCACAGGCAAACTCACGCCACCGTGAGGTTTGGTTGCTACTAACGCCCAAATAGCCCAGGCTTTTTATACTCATATAAACGTCCTCGTTATTACGCTGGCTCAGCGTCTAATCGCTGTCGCAGTTCGGTTTTGAGTACCTTGCCCGACGCATTCAGGGGCAGGGCTTCGACAAAGGTGAAGAAGCGAGGCACTTTGTAATTTGCCATATGCTCTCGACACCAACGGTGGAGCTCGTCCGTGTTCAATCGTTCGCCCGGCTTCACGACAACAAAAGCAGCGCCTACCTCACCCATGCGTTCGTCAGACGCACCGACCACAGCAACTTGCGCAATCGCAGGGTGATCGAGCATTTGTTGTTCTATCTCAGCTGGGTAACAGTTGAAACCGCCACTGATAAACATATCTTTGAGTCGATCAGTGATGCGTAAATTCCCGGTCTCATCAAGGGATCCGATATCCCCCGTGTGGAGCCACCCCTGTTCATCTATCGTTTCCGCGGTGGCTTCGGGATTATCCAGATAACCGTGCATCACGTTGTAGCCACGCACCACAATCTCACCACTGTGCCCTGGAGCAAGCAGTGTCCCATCAGAATCCATAATCGCCAGCTCGACATCCGGGATGGCTCGACCCGATGTTTGCGCAATGGTTTCAGCGCTGTCATCGGCGCGACAAATACTCACCAGACCACAGCTCTCCGATAAACCATAGGCCGTTAACACCGTTGAAATGCCCAAAATGTCGCGCATGGCAACAATCAGTTGCGTCGGTATGGTTGCGGCCCCCGTGGTGGCCTTTGTCAGAGATTTCAGATCTGCGATATTGAGATTGGGTTGCGCCAATATAGATTGGAACAAGGTTGGTGGGCCGGGCATAACCGTTATTTGCTCGCGCCGGATGGTTTCGAGCACGCTGGGCACATCGAACACTGCCATCGGGTACACCGTGGCGCCCGCAATCAACGCGGCCAGCCAGCCGGCTTTGTAACCAAAGCTATGGAAAAAGGGGTTAATGATTAAGTAGCGGTCACTGTGATCGAGGCCCAAAATCTCTGCAAAGCTACTGAACGCTCTCAGGTTTTGACCATGGCAGGTCAGTACACCTTTAGCTCGACCCGTTGTCCCAGAGGTAAACAAGATATCCGATGGCGTGTTGGCATCGATGGATACAGGGCCTTGGTGGCCGTTGTCACGTGACAGGCAGTGGGCCCCATGTGCCAGGTAGCTTGCCAAACTTTCCCCAGTGGTAAGCAGCGTCTCGCTGGTTGCTGCGTCGGTACCTGTGCCCAGACCAACGAGTGTAATGGTGCGCGCTATCTCCCCACAGTCGTGACCATTGAGTTGAGCCGGGTAGTTAGTGCCCAAAAACTCGTCAACGATAAACAAAGTGCTGGCGCCACTGGCGCGCAAAATAGCCGCAGCTTCCGCGCCCTTATAACGTGTATTGAGCGTTACCAACGTGCCACCTGCCCAATGAATAGCTAACGCGGCGACAATCCATTGCCAACTATTGGGCGCCCATATTGCCGCGCGTGCACCTGGTTCAAAACCATCGTCAATCAGCGCAGCGCCCAGCTTCTGTACCCGTTTCAGTGTTTCAACGAACGACAGTGTTTCGTCGGCATCAACAATAAACGGCCGGTTTTCATAACGGACCGCGGCGGATTGCAGCAGGTCGACTGTAGTGACGGCGTTGTAGCTACTGTTTTGTTGGTCGGGCGTTGTCATTGATTTTTCAGCCTTTACACGATGGCTCCACGCTACGACCGGCCAGTTCGCTTGTCATAGTCTCAATGGAGGATGATCCCTCTCCGTCGTGGCTTTGATACTGAGCCTTCAATCAGCAAACCGTATAAAAGGGAAGTGCAATGGATAAGTTGCTCGGCGCTCGAGATGCCGTGGCCGCCATCGAAGATGGCATGACCGTAGGTATTGGGGGCTGGGGACCCAGGCGCAAACCCATGGCGTTGGTCCGTGAGCTACTACGCTCTGACGTGAAGGACCTGACGGTGGTCAGTTATGGTGGCGCCGATGTGGGCTTGCTGTGCGCGGCTGGCAAAGTGCGCAAAGTGGTTTTTGCCTTTGTATCCCTCGATTTTATGCCCCTAGAGCCCGCTTTTCGCAAGGCCAGAGAGTCGGGCGCCATCGAGGTAATGGAAATAGACGAGGGCATGATGCTTCTTGGGTTGCGTGCGGCAGCTTGGGGCTTACCCTTTATCCCCACTCAGGTGGGCCTGGGCACTGACGTCATCAAAAACAACCCGGGACTCGCCGTTATCGACAGTCCCTATGACGACAAAGAATGGGTGGCTGTGCCCGCCCTGAAGCTAGATGTATCTCTGGTGCACGCGAGTAATGCCAGTCGTCGAGGTGTGTGTGAGATCGCAAGCCCGGATCACTACATGGACGATTTGTTTGCCCGCGCCGCCCATCACACGATCGTCTCTACCGATAATATTGTGGATGATGCGCATTTCTTCGACAGTAACGTGGCGCGCCGGGTTTTCTGGGAGCGCGCCGAGACCCAAGCGGTAGTGCACACCACCTGTGGCGCCCATCCAAGCTCTAACGATCCTTTCCACGGCTTTGATGTCGCTCATTTCAAACAATACGCGCAGTTGATCACTGACGGCGGATACCGAGCGTGGGCCGACACTTATCTTGGTGCCGAAGAGTCCGACTACTTGTCGGCGGTTGGCGGCATCGATGCCATTCACGCATTGCCTTTGCCGGTCTATTAAGCCGCTCGATTGAGGACTAAGCACATGACGTATTCCCTTGCAGAACTCATGGTTTGCGCTGCCAGTCGAGTATTCGACAATGGCGGCGAAGTGCTGGCGACGGGCATCGGCTTGTTGCCCCGTCTGGCTGCCAGCCTGGCAATGCGCACAAGCAATCCCGACATGATGATGACAGACAGCCAGTCATACATGTTATCGACGCCCAACCCGGTATCGGGGTTTGATGGCCACAGTGGGCAGGCTAACGAAAACTGGATGGGGTTTGCCCGTATTTTCGACAACGTATGGAGTGGTAAACGCCATGCGCTGGTCGGTCCTAGTCAAATCGATCGTTTCGGTCAGACCAATATTTCTGCGCTAGGCGGCACTTACAGTGCACCTAAAGTGCAGCTCTTGGGGGTGCGTGGCTTCCCCGGAAACTCCATCAGTCATGCCAATTCATTTTTTGTCCCGAAGCACTCGACACGCACTTTTGTGTCGGGTGAGTGCGATGTGGTTTGCTCCATCGGTTACAACCCATCGCGGTTGCCAAAGGGCTATTCCATGGATGACATCGACATTCGTCAGGTAATTACTGACTTGTGTGTGATGGACTTCAAGGGGCCCGATCATCAGTTAAGAGTGGTGAGTCTGCACCCCGGAGTAAGTCTCGACGAGGTGCGCGATAACACTGGCTTCGAGTTGGCGGTGGCTGAATCTTTGGCAGTGACCGAAGCGCCGACCGATGAGCAACTTGCCATCATCGAGCAGCTCGATCCTAAAAATGCGCGCTCCAAACAACTGAAAGACAACCCGCCCGGCGTGCGAACTCGTCCGCAGGAGGCCTGACGATGGCAGAACAACCCTCAAATGACATGCCCGCAGACCAGGATGACAGCATTGTGCTGTACCAATCTGTTGAGGGCATCGCCTGGATTACGATGAACCGCCCGCGCTACAACAATGCGCAAAATGGACGCATGACTTATTTATTGGATGCCGCGTTCCAACGCGCGGTGGCTGACGACGAGGTGAAAGTCATTGTATTGAAGGGCGAGGGCAAGCATTTTTCAGCAGGGCACGACATTGGCACACCCGGCCGAGATGTGCACCTCAGCCAAGAGCGCACGTCCATGTGGTACGACCACGCGAACAAAGAAGGCGGTGAGTACCTCTATGTGCGAGAGGCTGAAGCGTATCTCGGGATGTGTCGGCGGTGGCGCGACATCCCAAAACCCACCATAGCAGCGGTACAGGGCGCCTGCATTGCCGGCGGTCTAATGCTGGCCTGGGTTTGTGATTTGATCGTTGCGACTGACGATGCCTATTTCGCCGATCCCGTGGTGCGAATGGGCATCCCGGGAGTGGAATATTTCGCACACCCCTACGAACTCAACCCGCGCATCGCCAAAGAGTTTCTGTTCACCGGTAACAAGATGGGTGCAGAGCGGGCGTATCAAATGGGTATGGTGAATCAAATTAGCACCCGAGACACGTTGCTCGATGATGTCGCCGCGCTAGCCACGCAAATTGCCGCTATGCCGCGGCTGGGTCTTGCGCTAACCAAGCAGGCCATTAACAACGTCGAAGATCTTCAGGGCAAACGCACGGGTATGGAGGCAGCGTTTGCGTGGCATCACTTTGCCCATGCGCATAACGATTTAGTGTCCGGTGACAAGCTCGGCGGTTTTGACGCAAAGGCTATGGCCAAAGCGAACAAGGAACAAGGCAGTTAACGGTTATGGATCTTACTTACACCGACAAGCAAGTAGCGTTTCGGGCGGAAGTGCGGGAGTGGCTAGCAGCTAACGTACCAACAACACCGTTGGCATCCTTCGACACCGCAGAAGGGTTCGAAGCCCATCGGGAATGGGAACGCACGCTCGCGAAGGGTAATTGGGGCATGGTCACATGGCCCGAGGAATTTGGTGGACGGGGCTGCGATCTCATCGAGTGGTTAATCTTCGAAGAGGAGTATTACCGTGCCGGTGCCCCCCTGCGGGTCAATCAAAACGGCATATTCCTCTTGGGCCCAACGCTTATGGAGTACGGCACACCGGAACAGAAGGCACGCTTCATACCGGCTATGGCAAGCGGTGATGAAATTTGGGCTCAGGGCTGGTCGGAGCCCAATGCCGGATCCGATATGGCGGCGATTCGCTGCCGAGCCGATTTGGATGGCGACGAGTACGTCATCAATGGTCAGAAAATTTGGTCTACACGCGCTGTGTTTGCCGACTGGGTATTCGGCCTATTCCGCACAGACCCTAATTCCGAGCGCCATCACGGTATTTCAAAAATTCTTGTGCCCTTGAACGCCGAGGGTGTCACTGTGCGCCCCATTCCTCAGCTTAATGGTTTGCCGGGATTCGCCGAAATCTTTTTCGATGATGTGCGAGTGCCCGTGTTTAATCGCCTAGGCGGCGAGGGCGAGGGTTGGCGGATCGCTATGGCCACCGCGGGCTTTGAGCGAGGGTTGATGCTGCGGAGCCCCGCTCGGTTTCAACAGGCCTCGAAGCGGCTGGTAGAACTTTACCGACAGCGGGGTGACGACATCATCGACCCCGCTGCTGAAGACGCGGTTGTGCGTTGTTACATGGATGCTGAAGCGTATGCCTTATCGACTTACCAGACCGCTTCAAAACTTGCGGCTGGTGGCAGTATTGGCCCTGAAGCCAGTTGCAATAAAATTTTCTGGTCGGAAATGGACTTATTGATTCACGAGACTGCGATGAAATTGCTCGGTCCTCGGGCGGAAATTGAACCTACCACTGCCGCTGAAATTGCTGAGTTAGGCACGTGGTTAGACGGTTTTCAGTTTGCCCAATCGGGCCCTATTTATGCGGGCACCAATGAAATTCAACGCAACATCATTGCCGAGCGCATGCTCGGTATGCCGCGAAAGTAAGGAGTGACCCCATGAAGTTTACTTTCGATGATGACCAGCTGGCCTATCGAGACGCCATTGACTCTATGCTGCGCGCTGAAGTGACTGCCGACCGGATTCGATCGCGCTGGGACAGCCCATCGGGCATTGATGATGCACTGATCGCTCAGGTGCAGGCACTTGGACTGGGCAGCATGCTGGTTCCGGAAAGTTTGGGCGGCTTGGGTCTCGGTCCCGTCGATTTCATTTTGCTCGCTGAAGCCTGCGGTCAAGTCGCGCTGCCTGAGGCTGTGGTCGATTCGGTGATGGTTGCGACGCCACTACTCGTCGATGTACTCGATCAAGGGCTCGGTAATGGTGCCGTACAGCGAGTTATCGAGGGCCTGTGCGCTGGTGAATTATCTGTAGCGGTTGG
>CBFHTF010000037.1:0-20375 GCA_965658685.1 Luminiphilus sp. | reverse complement strand
ACGACGTACCAATCGTGGTGTACGTCAGCTGCCTTTGCGCTGTAGGTCTTCATAAATAGTTAGCCTTTGGGGCCGAATCAAAAGGAGCGCGGAGATTACAGGAACGAGTCAACGCTTTCAACACGTTTTTGCACGATAGCTCAGGGCTTATGCTCACGCCCAAGATAAGCGGTTGACTGCATCTCTTGCAGCCGCGAGAGGGTTCTTTGAAATTCAAACCGCAAGCGATTGCCAGCGTACAGTTTCTCAGGGGGTGCTTCGGCCGTAATAATCAACTTAACCGATCGGTCATAAAACTCATCAACAAGATTGATGAATCGGCGGGCGGCATCCTCCCTATCACTACCTAGCAACGGCACACCTTCTAACAATACGGTGTGAAAGATGCGTCCAAGCTCGATGAAGTCGCTGGGACTTCGGGGTTTCTGGCACAACTCATGAAACGTTATCCATGCGATGCCCTCAGTGCTTCGACGCACATCAATGTCCCGATGGTTAATAGAAAGTGTAGTAGACGTCGCCGGGCGGCCATTGGCCAGCGCTTCAAAGCCCGCCATCAACGCCTGCTCAGCACTGTCATCAAGTGGCCAGTGATAAAGCTCGGCACGCTCCAATGTGCGCAATCGATAATCGACCCCAGAGTCGACATTAACGATCTGTGTGTAACGCTGAATCAGCGCTATTGCGGGAAGGAATCGGGTGCGCTGCAAACCGTCTTTGTACAATTGATCGGGTTCTATGTTACTGGTGGCGACAAGTGTCACTCCACGCGCAAACAATGCCTCCATCAAGCTACCAAGCAGCATGGCATCGGCAATGTCACTGACAAAAAACTCATCGAAACAGAGCACGCGCGCTTCTTCCGCAATGCCATCGGCAATTGGCTGCAGCGGATTCTTCTCACCGGAGAGCGCAGTCAAATCATCATGCACGCGCTGCATGAATCGGTGGAAATGTACGCGTTTTTTGCGCTTGATCGGCAGCGCATCAAAAAAGGTATCGACAAGGTAGGTTTTCCCCCGACCTACCCCACCCCAAAAATACAGACCCATCTCAGGCTCTCGCTCGCGGCGCCACAGACGGCTCAGGCGCGTTGCAATCGACGATTCAGCTTGCTCCTGCGCCAGCAAACGTTCGTACAAATCTTGCAATAGCGCCACCGCATTGGCCTGGGCGTTGTCGGCGTAAAAATCCGGTCGCTGAAGATCGTTCTGGTATCGCTGCCAAGGACTAAGTGACATGCATGAAACCCGCTCGATAGGCGTGATATTGGGGCGGGCACTCTAGCGACAGCTGCTTGCGAGTGCAAATGCACTCATACATAGTGAAGTTTGTACGCTGACCCCAGCAAACGGTTACACTACACGTACCGCTGTTCCGTCGAAGGAGTTTTGCTCTATGCCGTTTCCCTTGGTGCCCACACTTATTGTCATCGCCGCTCTGTGTCTGGGACTTGGTCTTGGCTGGGCAATGGGCACGCGTCGGCGAGACAACCAAGACCGAACCCGAGAGCTCGAGCAACGGTTGGAACAGGCGTTGACTAGCCGGGCAGACTACGAGGCTGAAGTCACTGAGCATTTTCAGAAGACCGCAGGTTTGCTCAATCAACTAAGCAATGATTACCGCGCCATTTATCAGCACATGGCCAGCGGTGCAGATACGCTCTGCGATGGCACGGTGGCAATGCAGATATCATCAGCATCCACAAGTGACGCAGAACCATTATCCGATCAGATGCTCAACACCATGCAACCGCTAGATTATGCGCCACGTAAAGACGGCGCCGCCCGCGGGCAGCTATCCGAAGAGTTTGGCTTCGACAAGCGCTCGGACGCGGGAAACTCGCACCGATAAATCGATGGCAATTACAAGCCGTCACAGCCACTGACGAAGGCGTAACAAGAGTGCTTACGCCGGGTTGTCGATATCTATAAATTGGTGAGTTAGGTTGAAGCGCGTAGCCAGCCAATCTCCGACACTGCGCGCCCCAAAGCGCTCAGTGGCGTGATGTCCGGCTGCGATAAAGCCAATGTTGCATTCTCGTGCCACATGGATCGTTTGCTCTGACACCTCGCCAGTCACAAATAAATCAGCGCCCATATCGACCGCTCGCTCGATGTAACTTTGACCGCCACCAGTGCACCAAACCACCTTGCGCACGTCGGTTCGCAGTCCCTCTGACAGCACGCTGCGCCCCAATGCGCCAGATAAACGTTCAACAATTGCTGATTGGCTAACAGGCTCTGAGAATTCACCGGCAAACAGTGGCAGCGTGGGCTCGGAGGGACTAGCTGAACCAAAGCGCTCAAGTCCCATTGCCCGACCAAGGCCTGCGTTGTTACCCAAGTCCGTGTGACAATCTAAAGGTAGATGGTAGGCAATTAAATTGATGTCGGCTTTGATAAGCGCCCGAATACGGTTTCCCTTCATGCCCCGAATACATGGGTCTTCGGACTTCCAGAAAAATCCATGGTGTACGAAGATGGCATCGGCTTGCCAAGCCACCGCCGCATCGATGAGTGCCTGACTAGCGGTAACGCCCGATACCAGTCGGTGGATAGTATGGGCTCCCTCCACCTGCAACCCGTTGGGGCAATAATCCCTAAAGGCCGCGGGTTGTAATAACGCATCGAGGGCACTCATCAATTCGTCACGTGCGATGGGCATTCGTTTGACCTCCAAAATGATCAACACTCACGAAGAATAAACATGCCGTCTGTTCTACAATAGGGGGCAAGAGGAGTGCCCGTGAAAGATTATCTCATTAGCCTGTTTTGGCCCACTACTGCCGGCATACTGGTTGCGCTATTAGTTCTCGACCGCGCGGTACTGGATCACTCGTTACTGCCCTCCGGTGCACAGCCGGTCGTCAGTTATCGAGATGTCGTCTCCAAGGCTACACCGTCGGTAGTCAATATCTACACCGCCAAGCTGGTCACCCAACGGCGTATCCCCATGCCCAATGACCCCCTGTTGCGCCGCTATTTTGGCGGGCAAGTGCCACGCCAGCGGGTCGAGCGCTCGCTTGGCTCAGGTGTCATCATGACCGCAGATGGCCACATTATCACCAATGAACATGTGATCGCCGATGCCGATGCTATTCAGGTCGCGCTGTACGATGGACGCACCGGCGCCGCCGTCGTCGTCGGTTCAGACCCTGAAACTGATCTTGCGGTGCTGCGCATTGATCTACCGGATCTAACACCTGCTGAAGCCGCCAACCCCGATGACATACACGTCGGTGATGTTGTCATGGCAATTGGCAATCCCTTTGGTTTCAACCACTCGGTCACCCAAGGCATCATCTCGGGCCTGGGCCGCTTTGGCTTATTACTCCCGACCTACGGGGAATACATCCAAACCGACGCCAGCATTCACCCAGGCAACTCCGGTGGCGCCCTGGTGGATACAGAGGGTCGATTGGTGGGCATCAATACCTTGATTTACGCGGGAAACAGCACCGATGACGCCGCCAGCGGTATCAATCTGGCAACACCTGTCGATGTGGCGATGTTTGTCATGGACGACATTGTTAATTTCGGTACCGTCGTGCGAGGGTGGCTAGGTGTCAGTGTTGAGCTTCATCTTAGGCGCAACGACGATGGCAGTGCTCGTCAGGCGCTACTGGTATCCGGTCTTTCGGAACAGGGTCCAGCCGCCCGAGCCGGACTGAGAGTCGGCGATGTCATTGCAGCCATTAACGGGATTGAAGCCATCGATGGGCGAACCGCCATGCATCAAATCGCGCAACTGCGACCCGGCGAGGTGGTCAATCTGAGCGTAGAGCGGTCGGGGCAGACCTTGGAGCTGCAGGCTATCGTTGGTAGCCGAAGCTCTAGTTGACGTTATTCGCCGCGCATTTCCGCACTGCGAGCATGGGCGGTTAGGGATTCTCCTCGCGCCAGTATCGAGGCAACACCACCGAGCACCCGAGCACCCTCGTTTGAGCAACGAATCACCGAGCTACGCTTTTGGAAATCGTACACGCCCAGTGGCGAGGAAAACCGCGCCGTCCCCGATGTCGGTAACACATGATTTGGCCCAGCGCAGTAATCACCCAGAGACTCGCAAGCGAGCGAGCCAACAAAAATCGCCCCCGCCACCTGAATGGCTTCAAGTAGGGGCTCAGCATCAGCCGCTGCCAATTCCAAATGCTCAGGACCGAGGCGATTACTCAAGGCTACTGCCTCGGACAAATCCGCGACGTGAATGAGCGCCCCACGATTTTGTAGTGAAGCGGCGATAATATCGGCGCGCTCCATCGTTGGCAGCAGTGCATCGATAGCCTCGGCCACAGCATCGAGGTAGGCATCGTCTGGGCAAATAAGGATAGCCTGTGCTTGCTCATCGTGTTCCGCCTGAGAAAACAAGTCCATTGCCATCCAACGCGGATCAGCGCTCCCATCAGCAATGATGAGAATTTCCGATGGCCCAGCGACCATATCGATGCCAACGGTACCGAATACCTGACGTTTGGCTTCGGCGACATAGCGATTACCGGGACCTACAATTTTATCAACCCGCGGCAATGAATGAGTGCCATAAGCAAGCGCCGCGACCGCTTGAGCGCCCCCGACTGTCATCACCTGATCAACACCCGCAAGTGCTGCTGCAGCCAACACCAAATCATTCAGCTCTCCCGCTGGCGCTGGTACAACCATCACCACTTCGGGCACACCAGCCACCTTTGCTGGAATCGCGTTCATTAACACAGAGGATGGGTAGCTGGCTTTGCCACCAGGCACATAAAGACCAACACGTGCCATAGGGGTAATACGCTGGCCCAAACGATTTCCCAAGGAGTCAACGTAGTCCCAGCTCTCTGCTACCTGATATTGATGGTAGCTTGTTATTCGTTCGGCAGCGGTCTCGAGCGCCTCTCTGGTGGCACGGTCGAGGCCTTCCAGTGCAGCAAATAATCGATCGCGAGGAACAAGCAATTCTTCTGGCCGCTGAGCGGGATGCTTATCGAAACGCTGCGTGTAAGCCAAAAGTGCTGCATCACCCTGCTCTCGGACAGTGCTCAAAATATCGGCAACGGTAGCCATCAAACTGGGATCGCGTTCTTCATGACGTTCGAGTAGTGCGGCGAGTTCAGTCTCGAAAGAATGGTCGCAACTTTGCAGCCGTCGAATCTGAACCATCGTCATTGCTCCTCACCAAGTCGTTCAACAGCCACACCTATCTGTTGTACTAACTCACGAATAACGTCGTGTCGCGTGCGCATAGACGCCTTGTTCACCACCAAACGTGAACTGATGTCAGCGATGTGCTCTAGCGGCGACATACCATTGGCGCGCAGCGTATTGCCCGTATCGACGATGTCGACGATTTCATCGGCAAGATCCATCAATGGCGCCAATTCCATCGCACCGTAGAGTTTGATCATATCGGCCTGAATACCTTTCGAAGCATAGTGACGACGCGCCACATTCACAAACTTGCTGGCAACCCGAAGTCGGGGTCGGTCGCAGCGACCATCGGGGAATCCAGCGGTCATTAGTTTGCATTGAGCGATCTTTAGATCGAGCAGTTCGTACAGCCCTTCGGCACCAAACTCTAGCAACATATCCTTGCCAACGACCCCCATATCGGCAGCGCCATGGCGGACATACGTGGGGACATCAGAGCCTCTTAGAATAACGAGCTGAACATCATCAAGGGTGGTGCCAAACACCAACTTACGACTGCTGCTAATGTCTTCGAGCGGCGCTATACCTGCCTCGCGCAGCAGCGGCAGTGTTTCCTTGAGAATCCGTCCTTTGGTCAGCGCTATTGTCAGCGGCCGTTTCATGACAACTCCATAATGCGTACTAGCTCGTTTGTCGACGAATGTCGGCACCCAAGGACTGCAGTTTTTCTTCAATGCACTCGTAACCGCGATCGATGTGATAAATACGATCAACTACTGTCTCGCCCGAGGCTACAAGACCGGCAATAACAAGACTCGCTGAGGCGCGCAAGTCTGATGCCATCACCGGAGCGCCACGTAAGGTTGGCCGTCCAGTCACAATAGCGGTATTGCCCTCAATCTGAATATCGGCACCCATACGGTTCATTTCGTGGGTTTGGATAAGTCGGTTTTCAAAGACTGTTTCTGTTACTCGACCGACGCCCTCGGCAACGGTATTGAGTGCCGTGAACTGCGCTTGCATATCGGTGGGAAAACCGGGGTACGGCGCGGTGGTAATGGCAACGGCCGTTGGCCTGCGTCCCCTCATGTCAAGCTCGATGGCGTCATCCTCAATTGAGAGGTCGGCACCGGCCTCACGAAGCTTATCCAATACGATGGAGAGGTGATCGGGTATCACGCCCTCTAGGCGAATTTTGCCGCCTGTCGCTGCGGCGGCAACCAAGTATGTACCCGCCTCAATACGGTCTGGCATAACGGTGTAATCACAGCCCCTGAGTTCCGCAACGCCTTCGATCTCAATAGTGGAACTGCCCGCCCCCGAAATTTTCGCACCCATCGCAATAAGAAACTGAGCTAAATCAACGACTTCTGGTTCTCGGGCAGCGTTACGCAACACCGTTGTGCCTCGGGCAAGACTCGCCGCCATTAGCAGATTCTCTGTGCCGCCCACGGTTACTGTTTCCAGGGTAATGTCGGCACCCAAAAGCCCGCCCGACGCCTTGGCCTTGATGTAACCATCTTCAATAGTGATATCTGCGCCCATGGCCTCAAGGCCCTTCAGGTGAAGATCGACCGGACGCGAGCCAATAGCACAGCCCCCGGGAAATGAGACCTCGGCCTCACCGAAGCGGGCGAGTAAGGGTCCCAGCACCAAAATGGAGGCGCGCATAGTTTTTACCAACTCATAAGGTGCGCGCACATTGGCCACCGAGCTTCCGTCAACCTCAATACCCAGTCGCTCGTCGACCGTTAAACCAACGCCCAAACAGCCCAACAACTCCATCATGGTGGTGATGTCGTGCAAGTGCGGCAAATTGTGGATGCGCGTGACCTCTGACGTTAACAGCGTGCCCGCAAGAATAGGCAAGGCCGCATTTTTAGCACCCGACACTTTTAGCCGGCCTTGGAGGGGGCGCCCGCCTTTAATTAGTAGACTACCCAACGTTCAGCCTGCACTGGCTTCGGCGGGTGTCACAGCGCGAATATTCACGGCATGTAAGGCACCCGACGCAATCGCCTCGGCCAAGGGTGCGTAGACTTTTTGCTGACGGGCCACCGAGCGCTTACCCTCAAATGAGTCACATACAACCGTCACATTGTAGTGGCCTCCCACCAACTCGACTTGTACATCCCCTTCAGGAAATGCCTGACTGATAAGATGCTGAACTGCAGTTGCTTCCATCTGTTTTACTCCTCGGTTGACGTCTCAACGTCGGTATCTGTCCACTGGGTAATGACACGATCGAGATCACCACCGGCCTCATCTGCCGCGGCCTCAAATTGGCTGCGATAAATTTCACCCAAATTAATATTCTCAATAATCATATTGCGTAGACGCCAGCGGCCATCTTTGTACTGCCCCATTTGGTATTTAAGGGTATAGACCTTACCGTCATCACTGCTGACAAATTGACTGACCGATGCGAGACGATTGCTGTTCGGCGCCAACTCTACCTCTCCCAAATTCAACGTAACACCACCGAAAGCCAGCAAGCCGCGGCCGTATGTGCCAATTAAGCTTGAGCGAAGCACTTGGGTAAACTGTTCAAGCTGACTACGCAGCTGATCGGTTTGCTCCTTGTTTAAGCGCTTCACCCGATCACTGGAGGCATATTTGCCCATTACACCCCTGGCGAAGCTGCGAAAGTCCACTACCTTATCGAGTTCAACGCCAATGGCATCAAAATAGCGCTGCGGATTTTCATCAAAGTAGGTAGGCGCCTCGGCGACAATTGCCATGATGCTCTTGGTAGCGTCCGTCACTACGTCGCCCGGGCCTGCGAGTGCGGCTGTGTCCTGAGCACGAACTGGCGCGGTAATGAGGCTTACGAGTGTTATGGCAAGAAAGCTCAGGATTGTGAACTTGTGACTGAAACTGACTGTCATAGTGCTCTCCGCATTAGCTTGGTGTGGGGTAAACTCCGGCGCCCGCCGGCACATTGTGGCAGCAACAGTCCATCGGGGCGCGCATAATACCCGAACTGTTCGCAGACCGCTCTGCGCAATTCACGGGGTAACGATCCTAATCCGGGTCATTGACGGTAATAATTGCGCAACCACTAGTGAGACCTCCTATGCTCATCGACATCGCCATCATACTTATTGGCTTTGCCGCACTCGTTTGGAGTGCCGACCGGTTTGTTGATGGCGCCGCAGCCATCGCTCGCCATCTTGGCATGGCCCCCCTACTCATTGGTATGACCATTGTGTCCGTGGGCACATCAGCGCCAGAGATGCTGGTTTCTCTGATGTCTGCGATCAGCGATGCCGGCGCACTGGCCATTGGCAATGCCTTCGGTTCCAATATTGCCAATATTGGGTTGGTACTTGGCGTCACACTAGTGATCGCGCCAATCACAGTGGGTAGGTCCTCCGCTTTCGTCGATTTACCGTTACTACTACTCACCAGCTTTTGTTGTGGCTGGCTACTCATTGATGGCCGCCTATCCTTCTTTGATTCCAGCCTACTACTTGGAGGTCTGATGCTGTTTTTCTGGCGATTGCTTAATCATGCCCAGCATCCGGATATCAACGATGAAGTGCCAGACATACCCAATATGGCCCCAGCGAAAGCGTGGCTTATGTTTGGCATTGGACTCATTGCCCTCATCATTAGTTCACGCGCCTTGGTTTATGGGGCGGTCAATGTCGCCACGGCATTGGGGGTATCCGAGCTCATCATAGGCCTAACTATCGTCGCCCTCGGCACGAGTTTGCCCGAGTTAGCAGCCTCACTGATGAGCGCCCTTCGCGGTCATGCCGATATAGCCATTGGCGCCGTCGTGGGTTCAAACATGTTCAACCTGCTGGTAGTACTGGCATTACCAGGATTCTTCGATGATTTACTGGTTGAGCGCAGTGACATTATTAGGGATGCAGGAACCGTCTTTTTCACTACGGCAGTATTACTGCTATTTGTTGCCATAAAGTGGCGGCCAGGGCAGCAGAAAGCACATGTAGGTAGACTGGCAGGGTGCACGTTCCTGGCCATTTATACCGCATACTATGTTTGGCTATTCATTTAGGTGACCCCCGACATCCAATGATGACCGACGACGACATCCTCGCCTCCGCTCACCGCACATTCCAAATGGAAAGCGATGCCATTTGCGAGCTGCGTCAACACATCGATGACAACTTTGCTCGCGCATGCAACCTGTTGTTGGGTATTGAGGGTCGAGCAATTGTGACCGGCATGGGCAAATCTGGGCACATCGCCAATAAGCTAGCGGCCACGCTGGCAAGCACTGGCACGCCAGCTTTTTACGTGCATCCCGCCGAAGCCTCCCATGGCGACATGGGTATGATCACGGCAAAAGATGCGGTAATTGCGCTATCGAACTCAGGCACAACGCCAGAGGTAATGACCCTACTGCCGTTATTGCAGCGTCTTGGCGTGCCTCTCATCAGTATTACTGGAAACGCCGACTCGAGTTTGGCAACAAGTGCTACGGTACATTTATTTGCTGGTGTGGAAACCGAAGCCTGCCCTCTTGACCTGGCGCCGACCTCAAGTACAACGGCTGCCTTGGTAATGGGTGATGCCCTGGCCATTGCACTCCTCGAGTGTAGAGGCTTCACCGCAGAAGATTTTGCGTTTTCTCACCCTGGTGGCGCCCTCGGCAAACGTCTGCTGTTAAAAGTGGACGACGTTATGGTCACGGGTGACGCTATTCCTCGCGTTACACCTGAGGCAACATTAGGCGAAGCCCTGATGGAAATAACGGCAAAGGGCTTGGGTATGACAACCATTACCCGCGATGGAGAGTTACTAGGTATTTTCACCGATGGTGACCTGCGCCGCGCGCTTGATAGCCGGCCTGACATCAATGAAGTTCGTATCGAACAGATTATGTCGACCGGCGGCAGAACACTGCCCGAGGGGACCCTTGCCGCCAAGGCACTGGCGACGATGGAGCAATTTTGCATCAGCAGCGTGGTCGTCACCGATGCTGATAACCACATCAAAGGTGTCGTACAGTTGTTAGCACTTCTAAAAGCGGGACTGGCCTAATGTTTTTACACTCCGAAAAGGCGTCACAAGTCAACCTGATCGCACTCGACGTTGATGGCGTCCTCACCGATGGCAGCGTGATCTACAGTAACACCGGCGATGAGTTAAAGGCATTCAACATCAAGGACGGCCTCGCCATAAAAATGGCTCAGCGGATAGGTTTACAATTTGCCATCATTACCGGACGGTCCTCGCAGCTACTGGAACGTCGCGCCAAAGAACTTGGCATCGACCTTGTCATACAAGGACGCAGTGACAAGCTGAGCGCACTGAATGAACTGCTACAAGAGCTTGATATGACCCTTGCTCAGGTAGCCTACATGGGCGACGACCTGCCAGACCTCAGTGCTATCGAAGCAGTAGCCCTGGGTGCTTGTCCGGCCGATGCTGCCAGTGAAGTGGTGGCGGCTGCGGACTGGGTCGCAACCGTCAATGGTGGCCGTGGCGCCGTGCGTGAACTCGTTGAAATGCTGCTGTCCGCACGCGGTCAGTGGGATGCGTTGGTTAGTGATTTTCGGCTTTGAAAAAAACGCTGCCTTCAACGCTGCTAATCATCATAGCCGCAGTGGTGTGGCTCACCCTAGACCCTGTTGATCCTGTGCTCGAGCTTACGCCGACAGACGATAATCGACACTTACAAACCTACCTTGATGATGGCGAGTACTGGATGTACGACAGCGAGGGTGTGCGCAAACAGCGCCTGACAACATCACACGCGAGACGCTACACCGATCATCCGACTATCTATCTGGACACCCTTCATTTAGATGGCAACGACCAACAGGGACACCACTGGCAGCTCTCAGCAGGTGCTGGAGAGTTGCTGCCTGGCAGTAACCAACTGAAGCTCAGACATAATGTGGAGTTGCTGCAAGCGGATCGCCGCAGTCGACTTGTTACAGACAATTTAGTGGTCGATACCGAAAAACAAACGGCCAGCACTGAAGCCCCTGTAACAATCACTTTTCAATCAAGCATCACCACGGCACAGGGATTAAACGTAAACTTGCCCGCGGGCACTGGCGAACTTTTGAAGGACGTGGAGACCATCTATGACGTTCAGTAGTCACCCTATAGCTCGCGTCATGTTGCTGTATATGGCCATCGTAAATTCGTCAGTGATGGCACTGCCTGATGACCGGGAACAACCCATTCGAATTACTGCCGATAGCGCCAGTCGTTTCGAGGCCACAGGGGAAACCCACTACAAGGGGAATGTCGAACTCACTCAGGGTTCTCTGCGGATTAACGCAGACCAAATCGTCGTTCAGCGGCAACAGAACAGCTCTGGGGTCATAGTGGCCACGGGGAAGCCCGCTCAACTTGAGCAGACGCCCACGGAAGATCACGGGCCAGTTTGGGCGACAGCTGAACGCATCGAATACCGGCAAGATCTCGACACGGTTAAGCTGGTCCGCAATGCACGTATTGAACAAGAGGGTGCTGTTGTCACAGGCGCTATCATCGACTACGAGGTGAGTGCACAACAAGTCAGAGCAAGTGCAGCTACAAACGCCGAGGATCAGCAGCGAGTTGAAGTGATCATCCCACCAAGCGCACTCGAGCGCAGTGACGAGTCGCAATGAGTAATCCAGATGCCCGGCTGAGTGCGCACCACCTAGCGAAGGCCTATAAGGGCCGTCAGGTGGTCAGAGATGTGTCACTCGAGGTATTTGCCGGAGAAATTGTCGGGCTCTTGGGTCCCAACGGCGCAGGGAAAACGACCTGTTTCTACATGATCCTCGGGCTGGTGAATGCCGATGCAGGGGTCATCCAGCTTGGTGACAGGGATCTTACAACTCTGGCAATTCACGAACGTGCCCGTGCGGGAGTGGGTTATTTGCCGCAAGAAGCGTCTATTTTTCGCCGTATGACTGTCAGGGACAATCTATTGGCTGTTCTCGAGACCAGGACCGAGCTAAATCGCACCCAACAGCATCAAGAATGTGCCGAACTCCTTAAAGAATTTAACGTCGACCATCTTGTCGACACCATGGGGCAAGCGCTGTCTGGGGGTGAGCGAAGACGGGTAGAAATAGCGCGAGCGCTAGCCGCACGCCCACGTTTTATACTGTTGGACGAGCCATTTGCGGGCGTCGATCCAATTTCTATCAACGATATCAAAGCCATCATCACGCACTTACGTGACCGCGGTATTGGCGTTTTGATCACCGATCACAATGTTCGTGAAACACTCGATATCTGTGAGCGAGCCTACATTGTTGGAGAGGGACACGTGATTGCCTCCGGTACCCCCGAAGAAGTCCTTGCCAACGCAAAAGTTCGGTCAGTGTATCTGGGCGACAACTTCCAGCTATAACAACCATGCAAGGTATGAGCCAATTGATTGCGGCCAGCCCAGAAAGGCAGCTAAACTGAACGATCAAGCTAGACAGCTATCGAACATGTGGCAGGTGGAATGAAGCAGAGTTTGCAGTTGAAAATGGGGCAATCCTTAACGCTGACCCCGCAGCTACAACAGGCAATTAAGCTTCTTCAATTGAGCACCATCGATTTACAGCAGGCCATCGAGGAAACACTGGAATCCAACCCTCTGCTAGAGCGCGAGGCTGACCAAATAGAGACCGGGTCCAGTGATCAGGACGATGTCGATTTCAGCAGCACCGGAGATAGTGAAGATAGCACCGCCGAACTTCCCGTTGATACCCGATGGGAAGATCTTATGCCCTCATCTGCGCCGCCCCCTACCGTCGGCGGCGATGGATCCGACGAACTACCTTTTGGTGAACGCGACGCCAACCCCGAGTCGCTACAAAGTCACCTACTTTGGCAGCTGAACCTCACCCGTTTTTCCGATACTGACAGAGAAATTGCTCTAGCATTTGTAGACAGCATCGACGGCAATGGCCGTTTGACGCAAACACCCGAGGAAATCCTAGAATCATTGGTCATTGAGGGCGTAGAGCTCGATGAAGTAATGGCCGTGCTACATCGGTTACAGCACTTTGAGCCCACGGGTGTATTCGCCGCTGACCTACGGGAGTGTTTGTTACTTCAACTGCGGCAAATGCCGGTCACGACACCCTACCGAGAATTAGCGGGACAATTAGTAAACCGCTACCTTGAACATATCGCGACCGCTCAACCCAAACAGCTAGCTCGCCGTCTGCGTACTGATGAGACCACCCTTCGCCAAGCATTGGCATTGATACGCAACCTCGACCCCACCCCCGGGGCCACCATTGGGGGTGAAACTACCGAATACATTGTGCCCGACGTTTTTGTGCGCCGCGTCAATAATCAGTGGCGTGTCGAATTGAATACCGATGTTGCCCCCAAACTGCGAATCAACAGTGACTATGCTAGCCTGATCGGCAAGGGCCAATCGCAAAGTGATCAGCACTTCTTGAAAGAGAATTTGCAGGAGGCGCGATGGTTTATGAAAAGTCTGCAAAACCGTAATGAGACGCTGCTCAAAGTGGCCAGCAAGATCGTCGAGCATCAACGTCAGTTTTTAGAGGTTGGTGAGGAGGGTATGCGCCCCCTGATCCTTGCTGACATTGCAGCACAAATCGACATGCATGAGTCCACCATATCGCGGGCAACAACACGCAAATTTATGCACACCCCTCGGGGCGTTTATGAGCTCAAGTACTTTTTTTCCAGTCATGTGGCCGCCACTGAAGGCGGCGAATGCTCATCGACTGCCATTAAAGCGCTTATCAAAAAGCTCATACAGGAGGAGGACTGCAGTAAGCCACTGAGCGACAGCAAGCTATGTAGTCTTCTAAAAGCCGAGGGCGCAGTGGTAGCTCGAAGAACCGTTGCAAAGTACCGAGAACAACTCAACATAGCCCCGTCTAATGAGCGGAAACGTCATATCTAGTATCCTTACGCGGTAGCCAACAGGAGGAACATAATGCAATTGACAATAAGCGGACATCACATCGACATCACCGACGGTATGCGAACCCACGTTGATGAAAAATTTGAAAAATTGCAGCGTCACATTGACCACATTACGAACATTGAAGTGACCCTCGTGGTAGAGAAGCTGGTACACAAAGCAGAAGCTAGCTTGCATGTCTCGGGTGCTGACCTATTTGCCTCTGCCGAATCCGACGACATGTATGCAGCCATTGATGCCCTTGCCGATAAGCTGGATCGTCAAATCATTAAACACAAGGAAAAACATCGCGGCCGCTAAACTATGAATGCTCTCGACAAGCTACTCGATCATAAGCGAGTCATGTGTAAGGTTGAGGCCGCCAGCCGGAAACGCATCTTCGAACTAGTAGCACAGCAAATTGCAGACGATGCAAACCTGACGGAAGATGCGGTCTACACCCAACTTTTTGCTCGGGAGAAACTGGGTAGCACTGCCCTCGGTTGCGGTGTGGCAGTACCCCATTGCCGCGTGGCGGGTTGTGAACAACCGCTTGGATGCCTCGTTACACTTGCCAGTAGCGTTGATTTCGATGCCCCGGATGGCCTCGAAATTGATCTGCTATTCGTACTACTAGTGCCTGAAGAGGCCACCCAAATCCACCTGGATCTGTTAGCGGAGATCGCGCGTCGCTTCTCCAACGAACACTACTGCTCGCAGTTGCGCAGCGCCAATTCGGCAAGCCAACTGCTACTCGCTGCCAATCAAAGCGTGGCTGCTTAACCATGAAACTTATAGTGATCAGCGGGCGCTCGGGCTCTGGCAAGAGTACCGCTTTGCACCAGCTTGAAGATCAGGGTTACTACTGTGTCGACAACCTCCCCGCGGGTCTACTGCCGATGCTGCTCGAGCAGCTTGAACAGAATCAGTACGCCACCTTCAAAGGCATTGCAGTTTGTATCGATGCCCGCAACAGTCGCTATGATTTAAGTCGTATTCAAGACGTACTCGAGAATTTACCCAGCAACCTCAACAGTGAGGTGCTGTTTCTTGATGCACAGGATGTAATCTTAACGAAACGTTTCAGCGAAACACGCCGGCGCCATCCCCTATCTAATGATGAATGCTCTTTGAGTGAAGCGATTCATGCAGAGATCGACTTATTAGAAGCTTTGTCTTCCCGAGCTGATCTGGTCATCGATACATCTGACCTCAATCTCTATGACTTACGTGCAGTCATCGATCAATATTTGGGTGGCGGTCCGAAAGAAGGCATGTCGGTCCTGGTCGAGTCATTTGGCTTCAAGCGAGGCGTTCCACTAGACGCTGACCTCATATTCGATGCGCGACTGCTGCCCAACCCTCACTGGGTGAGTGGATTACGTCATCAAACAGGACAAGATGCAGGGGTCTCTGACTTTTTAGAATCTCATCCTGAGACCAGTGCGCTCATCAACGACATCGTTACCTTTCTTGAGCGCTGGTTACCCGAGTACCATCGCTCTCAACGAAGCTATGTCACCATCGCAATCGGCTGCACTGGTGGCCAGCATCGGTCGGTGTACGTGGCGGAGCAGGTCTTTGCACGACTTGAGTCCAGCCAAAATCGACTGCAAATCCGTCACAGAGAGCTGGCGAGGCAGACTGCCCTGTGAAGAGTGTCCTGTGAAGAGTGTCCTATGAAGAGTGCCCTATGATCAGTCAAGACATAGAGATCATCAATCGTCTGGGGTTGCACGCGCGGGCAGCGGCAAAACTCGTCGATTGCGCCGCTCGCTTCAGCAGTCAGCTGACAATCGCTAAAGCCGACAACAAAGTCGATGCCAAAAGTATTATGTCGGTAATGATGCTTGCAGCAGGGCAAGGCACATGGGTAACACTTACCGCTGATGGCAGGGATGAGCAGGCAGCGATGGACGCACTAACCTCGCTCATCAATAACCGCTTCGATGAGGCAGATTGAATTTTTCGTCAATACTTTGGATGCAGTCCTCACCTGAGTGCCGGATAATAGCGCACTGACATGAGGATACAGCGTGAATACGGCGGTTAAATCTCAGAAACAGCTTGCTCGCTTAGACCGCGCACTTAGCCACGGTACCTTGGGTGACGTGGCCGGTGTTCTTGCGGATTTATCACCCGGTGATGTCGCCCACCTTCTAAGTTCCTCGCCACCTCGCTATCGACATGTTCTCTGGAGCTTGCTCGAGGACGAGCAGGAGGCAGAGGTCCTCAATGAATTACCTGAGGATCTGCGAAGCACGTTCCTGCTTGAGATGGAACCTGAGGCCCTCGCCTCAATCGTTGGCAGACTAGATGACGATGACGTCGCCGACATACTGCAGGAACTACCCGACGAGATAACTGGGCAAGTCCTTAGCGCAATGGACGATCAAGATCGCGCCCGTATCGAGACCGTACTCGGATTCTCAGATGACGTGGCCGGCGGTCTAATGAGCACCGACACAATCACTATTCGGGCAGATTTAACCCTGGACGTGGTACTTCGCTACCTCAGACGTCATCAGGAAATCCCTCTCAATACCGATACAGTTATCGTCGTTAATCGCGAAGATCGTTACGTTGGTATGCTGCCAATCCGCACACTACTCGTCACTGACCCCCACGTTTCAGTACGCGAAATGATGGTGACAGACAGAGACCCGATTCCTACGCTAATGCCTGCCGCAGAGGTGGCGCGACTCTTTGAGCGCAACGACTGGATCTCGGCACCCGTGGTTGACGACAACGGCCTGCTACTTGGACGGATAACCATTGACGATATTGTCGACGTCATTCGTGAAGAGGCCGACCACTCGCTCACCTCACTCGCTCGCCTCGGAGAGGAAGATACATTTTCACCCGTTATGCAAACAGCCCCACGTCGTGCCGTTTGGTTGGGCATTAATCTGTTAACCGCCTTCATTGCAGCCGCAGTGATCAGTCAATTTCAGGGCACCATCGAAAAAGTCGTGGCGTTGGCGGTGCTCATGCCCATCGTGGCGAGTATGGGGGGAATTGCGGGCACGCAGACACTCACGGTTCTGATTCGAGGTATGGCCATGGGTCATATCAATCATCGCAACCAGCGCTGGCTGGTGGGCAGAGAGACGCTCGTAGGCCTATTTAATGGCCTATTGTGGGCAGCCGTCGTTGCAGTAGCAGCAGCGCTATGGTTTGACGACTGGATTCTCGGTGCCATTATCGCTGCCGCAATGGTGATCAATTTGGTTACGGCCGGCGTCTCAGGTGCCACACTACCGCTACTGCTGCAGCGACTGGGGATTGATCCAGCACTTGCTGGCGGCGTAGTGCTGACGACAGTGACAGATGTCGTTGGCTTTTTATCGGTCCTTGGACTAGCCGCGCTGGTGTACGCTTAAATCATGACGCAAGACCACTTGGACAATGGCGAAAACGATTTTGATGGCCCCAGTAAAAGTGCTATCAAGCGTGAAATGACGGCGCTGCAGACCCTCGGTGAACGACTGGTGGAATTACCCGCAGCGCGTCTCGCACAGATACCGATTAGCGATGAGGCGCTTTTAGAAGCCATTGCACTCGCGCAACGAATAACCGCCCGCGGCGGCTTACGCCGACAGTTGCAGTACATTGGCAAGCTCATGCGACGCATTGATGCCGAGCCGATTGAGCAAGCGCTCAACGCCCTAGATCATCAAGATAGTGCAGAAAAAGCACGCTTTCACCGCTTGGAAAATCTACGAGATCACTTTTTAGATGAGGGTGACACAGCCCTCGACGCGGTACTGAGCGCTTTTCCCAACGCCGACAGACAACAACTGCGGCAGCTTTATCGCCAACACAAACAAGATAAAAATGCTGGTAAACCCCCAACGGCCGGGCGAAAACTTTTTCGCTATTTGCGGCAACTCGACGAAGCGGCTAACAATAGCGACTGACCGCCTGCTAGCGAGTCTTCCCCTCAATAAAATAAGCGAAGGTCGCCATCACTGTGGGGCAGGTTCATCGGGCAATGGCGCTGGCTCAGACGTCTCTTCGCTATCGGTCGCCGCAGCATTTTTATCAGTCACACTGCCTTGGGTCTGTTTAGTCCCAGTCGCATCGAATACGCGCACGAATTTTACGGCTGGTTCGTCGACAGAGCCGGTTACGCTATAGACACCGCTGGTCAATGTCTTCACCTGATCCTTAAAAACCCGACTGGCAATGTACGCACCTGCAGCTACCGGCAGGCCACCCGCCAAAGCAACCACCCACGGGATATTGTTTGCAAGCGGTAATGTAACGACCAACTCACCATCAAGGGTTCTTGCAATCAAATCGATATCACTGGTGAATTTGAACCCGCCTCCCGGACCCTCAACAGAAAAACCTGGTACGGCCAATTGACCGGCATTAAAAAACAGCTTGCCTTCAGCCTTTTTAAAGGCAACACCGGGCTCAAACAATCGGGTAACGTTTGCCCGCTCAAAGAGACCCGCCAAATTGAGTAGACTGAATAGCCGAACCGCACCAGTGGCACCTGAAGGCACGGGCAAGAAAGACCCCTCTCTCAGGGTCAGATCCATATCGCCAACTAGCTTTAACGTATCGACGTCTACTGGACTACCCGGCCAGCGTAAGACCGAAGCTACATGCCCGCTATCGGTCTCTGATACCGGTTCCAGCCCAAGAATTTCAAAAGTGCGGCTAACATTATCAAGCTCGGCATTCAGCACTAGGGCTGTTAGAGTTTCACGCTCACCTGCCAACTGCCACGTTAATTGCGTTCCCTCGAGCAAGTCGATATCTATTACGTTACCGCTCAGTTCTGTCAGACCAAACGACTGGCCATCGCTATTTACGTCAAAACGTAACGCCCCAAGCATTTCGTCACCCAAACGCATATTTGCAACAAATACTGTTAACGGTCTGCTCAGCCGAGGTGGTAATAAATCACCACTTATTTCTTCACCGACGACAACGGGTAACTGATCGAAATCTATGTCATTGATAACAAGGGTTGGATCGCCATCAAAAGGTAGCGTGAGGGACGCGTCAAGCCAGGACGTGGTCAGACGCCAGCCATCCCAGCTCTCAAAACGCTCGGCATTCACTTCTGTATTACCAAAGCGCCGCCTACCCACGGACAATTGATCAATCAACAACCCATCGACAAACACAGCAGGTGGCGGCCCATCGTCGGACAGTACCTTGCTTGACAGTGCGGCGACCAGTGACGTGTCGAACCAGGGCTGTATGTTAATATGGGGTACACGACCAGTAAAGTGTAGCCCCGTGCCCAATGTCGCCAATGTGGAAGCCGTCATCGACGGAGTGAAATCAATTCTAGTCTGCTCGAAAAATCGGGTTTCGCCCTGCGCAATGCCGTTTAGCCGCTCCTGCCAGAACACCTCTAGGACACTCTCTTTACCCAGACTGAGACTGGCAATCAAAGGGGTTGCCGTTGCCCGAGCTTTACCCAGTGGGCTCGGCAAATTGACGGCCAGACCTTGCAAATCGGTGTTGACGCGCAGTGACGTGGTGTCGCCGACACCCACTGTTACTGCGACACCACAACCGCCCTCCAGTGGCAGTACCGCATCATCAATAAGTTGCCCAGTTACAAGCTGTAGCCAGTCAGTCAATGATTCGGAAGACAACACTGTCGTCAAGCGTGCGTCGAGTACGCCTGCATCGTCAAACCCACTAAGGCCTGGACCGATAGAGATGTCAAATGGTTGGTCCAGGATAAGGCCTTCAAGGCTGGGTGATTGAAATCCCCGCAAAGTGGTGTAGGCCAGAGGACCCGTCATTTGCTGAAGTGCCAATTGCAGCCGATCTGAGCCGAGCGTAACGTTGTCTAGCTGGCTATCAATCTGGACCAATGGCAATAAATCTTTATCGCCTAAATCTAAGGCTACCGCCAAGTCACCGGTGACATCTCCCTGTGCAGTGATGTCGGAAAGCGCAGCATAAGCGCGCTCATAAACGGGGGACTGTCGTAACGTGGTGACGATATGACTTGCATCAGTATCGATCTCGCTGGTGGCAAGTAACCGCTTTACTGAAGCATTGGCATCTACCTCCACTGAAAGTGCCTGTAAATTAAGTTCAGCAATGCTGGCTTGCGTGGACCAAGCACTCACACGGTTTGTATCCACTAAGATTCTTGCTTCTGGTATCTCAAGCACAGGCCACTGTGGGCTGAACGCCAACTCAAGCTGCTGTACGTTAAGGCCAAGCTGTAAACTTTGCTTGGCCTGCCCGTAGTCCTTGAAGCCGCCACGCCACAAAAAAGCGCCTTCTATGGCATCGCCCGTATGAATCGACGTCTCCAACCAGTCGGACAAGGTTTGATTCATTGATGAGGGTAAATAGCGATGCCTGATTGACAGGGGAGCGCGACCAAAACCAAC
>CBFHTF010000036.1:0-20889 GCA_965658685.1 Luminiphilus sp. | reverse complement strand
GGGCGCGAATAATATCTGCATTGTTGTCGTTTTGAAGATGTTGCGCGCTGCCTGTGACTTTAATTCGGAATGACAGTTGGCTTAGCGTGTCACCGTAGATGGCCGCCACCGAGTGACAGATATCATTAACGTGGCTTGCGAAGTGCGTGGCCTTGTATTGGGTGTGCTGCAGCCGACTGTGGACTACCTGCTGCATCCCACCATTGCCAGCGAACTTACGCTCAAGATGCAATATGGCAAACAGGTAGCGCATCATCGACGCGCTCGTCTCGTCGCCGCCCGAGGCCAAGCCCGCCGCTAAATTTTGAAGACCCAAGCGCACACCTTGCACGTTACCGAAGACCGACTCCACATCGGGTGCGTCAAAACTGAAAAGCGAGTGAACAGAGGCCTCTAAAAATTCCAGCGGGTAGGTGCCCGTGCGCGACAACTGATCGACAATCCTTGCCGCTTGAGCGACACCCGCAAGCGCAATGGTTTGGTCCTCTAGCGATGTCCGCTGTCCAGGTGATGACATTAGGTCAGTGCCTCGCTGTTGGCTGCCAAGTGTGTGTCAGAGGGGGAACTATCGTTGGTGAAATCGGCGCTGCCGGCCACGATGACACCGCCGCCAAGGCATTCTTCATTGTCATAAAACACCACCGATTGACCGGGGGTTACCGCACGCTGGGGTGTATCGAACACAACCTGAACACTGCCGTGCGAACCGCTCGGCCGGGGCAACACAGTGCACGGCTGATCGGCTTGCCGGTATCGGATTTTGGCCATACAACGAAGTGGCAACGTTGGCGCGGCGCCGTTAATCCAAAAAATGGGGTCGGTGACTAGCGAGTCGCAGTACAGAGCGGGGTGGTCATTACCTTGCGCGACCAGCAAGACATTGCGTGACACATCTTTACCCACCACATACCAGGGCGCCTCGTCGTGGTCCGCCAAGCCACCAATGCCTAAGCCTTGTCGTTGCCCAATGGTGTGATACATCAAGCCCTGATGACGACCTAATGGTTCACCATCGACACTTTCGATGGCACCGGGGTTGGCAGGTAGGTAAGTCTGTAGAAAACCTCGAAAACGGCGTTCGCCGATAAAACAAATCCCAGTGGAGTCCTTTTTGCGAGCCGTCGCCAAGCCCGCTTGCTCGGCGATAGATCGCACTGTCGACTTTGGCAATTCACCCACGGGAAAAAGGGTTCTTGCTAATTGTTCATGGCCCACCTGATGCAGGAAGTAGCTTTGGTCTTTGTTGCTATCAAGCCCCTTCAGCAATTGCGTGCGGCCATCACGTTGTTGTTGGCGCACATAATGCCCCGTTGCAATGAGATCTGCGCCTAGATGGGTGGCATAGTCGAGGAAGGCTTTGAATTTAATTTCGCGATTGCACAGGATGTCAGGGTTGGGTGTACGTCCGGCCCGATATTCGCTTAGAAAATGCTCAAACACCCCATCCCAATATTCAGCAGCAAAATTCGCTGCATGTAGCCTAATGCCTAAACGGTCGCATACGGCTTGAGCATCGGCATAATCGACTTTGGCTGTACAGTATTCGGTGCCGTCATCTTCCTCCCAGTTCTTCATGAACAACCCTTCAACCTGATAGCCCTGCTGTTGCAGTAACAAGGCTGAGACTGAGGAGTCGACGCCGCCGGACATACCGACGATGACTTTAGTGTATTGGGGTTGGTGCATGCTAAACCGTGATATCTCGTGATGGCTTGAGTAGGGAGCTTGTCAATTGCAGGGGCTTGGCTCACCAACGCGGCAGCGAGAGCTGCGCTTCGATGGAAGTTCGCCTAGGCACCGCCAGTGTACCCTGTGCGTGCCAATGATACCGCTTTCGGGCGCCGCGGAGGAAATGCTGAAAAGCGCACCCATGAGCGGGCGCCACTTTACCGGAGATCACTAAAGACCCTTTGATCGCCTATTTACTGACCCTTTGCCGCTGACTTCTTTCCATTCCCCGGCAAGACTATGGGTTTCCACACGATGTTGCCCCGGTGTCAGTTCGTTTAGCTGCCAAGGTCCCACCGAGATACGCACTAATCGAAGCGTCGGCAGACCCACAGCGGCCGTCATGCGTCGGATTTGACGATTGCGGCCTTCTTGCAATGCAATTTCAAGCCAGCTGTCGGGTACCGTGGCGCGATAACGCACCGGTGGTTGGCGATCCCACAGGGCGGGTGGCTGCATGAGACGAACCCGCGCGGGCAGGGTGGGTCCATCTTTCAATAGAACACCTTCTCGTAATTGCCGCTGCGATGCCTCGGTGGCGATGCCTTCCACCTGGACCCAATAGACCTTCCATTGCTTGTGTCGGGGATTGGCAATGCGCTGCTGCAGCCGGCCATCGTTGGTAAGTACCACCAGGCCCTCGCTGTCGTAGTCAAGTCTGCCGGCCACCCGATAGCCAGGTGCATTGAGATACTGGGCCAACGTGGTTCGCGGAGTTGCTACCGTGGTGTCTCGGTCGGTGAATTGACAAAGAACCTGGAAGGGTTTGTTCAATAGAATGATGTTCGACAAGCGCAGCACACCCAGTTTTAGTGGTAAACTTCAGCGTTAAGAGCGGCTTAAAGCCGCCAGCGGTCCCGGGGGGATTCTACAGATCAAGCAGGCAGCAATTGCCAAGCTTGCGGTGCCCCCCAGCCGTAAAGCGAGCACCATAACCGAACCAATAAAGGATCCTCACCCTATGGCTTACAAGCACATCAAGGTACCCGAATCGGGCGATGTCATCACCGTAAACGACGACAACAGTCTCACCGTACCCAATAACCCCATCATCCCCTATATCGAGGGTGACGGCATTGGCGTTGATATTAGTCCAGTGATGATAGAGGTGGTCGATGCTGCGGTCGAGAAGGCCTACGGCGGCGCGAAGAAGATTTCCTGGATGGAAATTTACACGGGTGAAAAAGCGGCCGAGCTGTACGAGGGCGACTGGTTCCCCGAAGAGACACTTGAGGCTATAAAAACCTATTCTGTGGCGATAAAAGGGCCCCTAACCACGCCCGTGGGAGGCGGCTTCCGCTCTTTGAACGTGGCACTTCGTCAGGAACTCGACCTGTACACCTGTCTGCGACCTGTACGCTGGTTCGAGGGTGTACCGTCGCCAGTTAAGGACCCCGGTTCTTGTAACATGGTCATCTTCCGCGAAAACTCAGAAGATATTTACGCGGGTATCGAATACCAAGCGGGTACCGAAGAAGCCCAAAAGGTCGTCGATTTCATCATCAAGGAAATGGGCGCCACGAAAATCCGCTTCCCAGAGAACGTGGGTATTGGCATTAAGCCAGTGTCAGCCGAGGGCACCAAACGTCTTGTGCGCAAGGCCATTCAGTATGCCATTGATCAAGACTTGCCTTCGGTCACATTGGTCCACAAAGGCAACATCATGAAGTTCACCGAGGGCGCTTTCCGCGATTGGGGTTACGAGCTGGCCCGCGACGAATTTGGTGGTGAATTACTCGACGGCGGTCCTTGGGTTGAGATTAAAAATCCCAACAACGGTAAGTCTATCGTCATTAAAGACGTCATTGCCGACGCCATGTTGCAGCAGGTTCTCACTCGGCCAAAAGATTATAGCGTTGTAGCCACACTGAACCTCAATGGCGATTACCTGTCAGACGCGCTGGCGGCTCAGGTGGGTGGTATTGGCATTGCGCCGGGTGCAAACCTCTCTGATACGGTTGCCCTGTTCGAGGCGACCCACGGCACCGCACCCAAGTACGCAGGCCAAGATAAAGTGAATCCTGGCTCCTTGATTCTGTCAGCAGAGATGATGCTCCGGCATTTGGGCTGGAACGAGGCTGCAGACCATATTATTAACGGCATGAACGGTGCTATTCAGTCCAAAACAGTCACCTATGACTTTGAGCGTCTGATGGAAGGTGCCACGTTGATGTCTTGCTCAGAGTTCGGTAAGGCCATTATCAAGGCCATGTGACACCTGACCTTACTAGTAGCTACCCTCAAGCCCGCTATCGCGGGCTTTTTTATTCCCATCAATACACCGAGTAGCTCGGCTTGCCGACGTTCGACCAGTCCCTGTCGTGCTTCAGTCATAGCGGTTTAAGCAAGTTTTCGCCAAGGTGGGCACGGTAGCGTTTGACGCTTCAATTATACTCTGGGCATGATGGCGACCATGACGAATACCTACCCAATGACTCTTATCGCAACGCCTGTACACATCTCTGCCACCGCTAAGCCCGGCGATACCGGTGGCAACGAAGATGATGGTGGCCTTGCGGTTGCGCCGACAAAGCCAGCGCTTAAGCGGCCGCCACTGTATAAAGTGGTATTGCTTAACGATGACTACACACCTATGGAATTTGTGGTCGACGTACTCGAGCAGTTTTTTGGCCTCAATCGTGAGCGGGCCACTCAAATCATGCTGGCAGTGCATACCCAAGGAAAGGGTGTGTGTGGTATCTACCCACGGGATATTGCGGAAACAAAGGCGGCCCAAGTGAACCAGCACGCACGTGATAACGGTCATCCACTATTGTGCGAAGTTGAACCTTCAGAAGACGAGGAGTAACACCATGCTGAGCAAGGATCTTGAGCAGGTTCTCAATGAGGCTTTCCGTACCGCTCGGAGTCGTCGGCATGAGTTTATTACCGTCGAACATTTGTTGCTGGCGCTGCTCGATGACACCGCTGCACTCACTGTACTGCAGGCCTGCCAGGTAAATCTAGATAATCTGCGCAGCGACCTGGTGGAGTTTATTGATTCCACAACCCCCTTACTGGGTGACGAAGACGATGGCCGCGACACCCAGCCAACACTGGGCTTTCAGCGGGTGCTGCAGCGCGCTGTGTTCCATGTGCAGAGCTCGGGTAAGCGGGAAGTGACGGGTGCCAATTTGCTGGTTGCCATTTTTTCTGAGCAAGAGTCTCAGGCGGTGTACTTCCTCAAAAGCCAGGATGTATCCCGACTCGATGTGGTTAATTTTATTACCCATGGCATTGCAAAAGATGATGATGATTCTGGCTTGGGCGATTCTGAGCAGCCAGAGAGTGGGGCAGAGGGTGACAGTGCCGCCGAGGCGAGCCCACTCGATACCTACGCAACCAATCTCAACGAGGAGGCCAAATCGGGCCAGATCGACCCGCTAATTGGGCGTCTCCACGAGGTCGAGCGAGTTGCACAGATTTTGGCCCGACGGCGCAAAAATAATCCGCTGCTGGTCGGTGAGTCCGGCGTAGGCAAAACTGCCATTGCCGAGGGTCTGGCAAAGTTGATTGTCGATGGCAACGTGCCCGACACCTTAAAAGAGGCTGTGGTTTACTCTTTGGACCTGGGAGCACTCTTGGCGGGCACCAAGTACCGAGGCGATTTTGAGAAGCGATTCAAAGGCTTACTTGCCAATCTTAAAGAGCGCGAGCACGCCATTTTATTCATTGATGAAATTCATACCATCATCGGTGCCGGGGCTGCTTCTGGTGGTGTCATGGATGCCAGTAATTTGCTCAAACCCCTGTTGAGTTCCGGCAAGATGCGTTGCATCGGTTCCACAACCTTTGCTGAGTACCGTGGTATTTTCGACAAAGATAAAGCCCTCAGCCGTCGCTTCCAAAAAATTGATGTGCTCGAGCCATCAACGGAAGACGCCTACAAGATACTTAAAGGGCTGAAATCCCGATTCGAGGAACACCACGGTTTGCGGTATACCGACAAGGCACTGCGTGTGGCCACCGAAATGTCGGCGCGCTACATCACGGACCGTTTCCTTCCCGATAAAGCCATTGATGTTATTGATGAAGCGGGGGCCTACCAGCAACTCGTCCCAGCCAATAAACGGAAAAAGGTGATTGGACCGGCCGATATCGAAGCGGTTGTCGCAAAGATTGCTCGTATTCCGCCCAAAACAGTCACCTCGGACGATCGCGAATTGCTCGAGAAGCTGGAATCCAACCTGCGCATGGTTGTGTTTGGGCAAGAACAGGCGGTTAGTCAGCTGGTGGCGTCTATCAAGCTTGCGCGGGCGGGTCTGCGCTCTGGAGATAAGCCTATCGGTTCCTTTTTGCTGTCTGGCCCGACAGGCGTTGGTAAGACGGAAATCACCAAACAGCTGGCACTGCAACTTGGGCTTGAATTAGTTCGATTTGACATGTCTGAGTACATGGAACGCCATACGGTATCTCGGCTCATCGGTGCCCCCCCCGGCTATGTCGGCTTTGATCAGGGTGGACTGCTGACCGACGCGGTCACCAAGCATCCCCACTCGATAGTACTACTCGATGAAATTGAGAAAGCCCATCCAGAGGTCTTCAATTTACTATTGCAGGTCATGGATCACGGTGCGCTCACAGACAACAATGGACGCAAGGCCGATTTCCGAAATGTCATTCTTGTGATGACCACCAATGCAGGCGCGGAAAACGTCAGCCGTCGATCGATTGGCTTTACCCAGCAAGATCACAGCACCGATTCCCTCGAGGCCATAAACCGCACCTTCACACCCGAGTTCCGTAATCGTTTGGATGCGATAGTGCCGTTTGCACCGCTGGGTGAGGATGTCATCCTCACTGTCGTTGATAAGTTCTTAACGGAATTACAAGGACAGCTCGACGAGAAGCGCGTGCAACTCGAGATCGATGATGAAGCGCGACTGTGGCTGGTTGAGAAGGGCTACGACCGCAATATGGGTGCACGCCCTATGGCTCGCGTTATCCAAGAGCACATTAAGAAGCCGTTGGCCGACTTGGTGCTCTTTGGCGCGCTCAGCAAGGGCGGCACGGCTGTCGTGCGCTTGAGCGAAGATCGCACATCCTTGGAGGTGAGTGCGGAAGAAACGGTCTCTGACGCGACCGTAGAGGCCTAGGGCCTAGCGTTCCCGATAAGTGATGCGACCCTTCGTCAGGTCGTATGGGGTGACTTCAACACGCACTTTATCGCCCGTTAAGATGCGAATGTAGTTCTTGCGCATCTTGCCGGAAATGTGAGCGGTAACGACATGTCCGTTTTCGAGCTTGACTCGGAATGTGGTATTGGGAAGGGTGTCGATGATTTCCCCTTCCATTTCGATCTGATCTTCTTTCGCCATGTATTTTGGGCACCATTTACTGTGAGGCGCGCACTGTACCCGAAAGCGAGCGGTTAAAAAAGCACCATCAGCGGGGATTGTCCACGAAATGGAGGGGTAGGCTTTGTTGTTCCTGAGATACGCTGGGCAACTGCTCATGGCGCTGCCACTCACCACCGATTAGCAACTCTAGGGGCTGAAATCGGGATTTGTAATTCATTTTTTGGCAATCCTGTATCCAGTAGCCCAGATACAGGTAGTCCAACTGTCGTTGCCGCGCTTGCTCAATCTCCACAAGGACGGCGTAGGTACCCAAACTACGGTGCTGTTCATCGGGGTCATAACACGTGTAAATAGCCGATAAACCGTCGAGCATTTCATCGCAGACCAGCACAGCAATCAGTTGTTGCTTCTTATACAGCTTGAAGTAGCGGGTACAACCGAGCCCGTTGTTGAGAAAGGATTGATACTGGTCGCGGTCAGGGGGATACATGTCGCCATCGGCGTGCCGCCCCCCTATGTAGCGACTGTAGAGGTCATACGATGCATCGTCGAATATATCGTCGGTTAGCTCGATCGTAAGATCTCGATTACGTTGCCAAACGCGACGCTGGCTTTTACTCATGTTGAAGGATTGCACCGGCACCCTAGCGGCGATACAGGCACTGCATCGGGTGCAGTGGGGGCGATAAATATGATCACCGCTGCGGCGAAATCCCAACAACGACAGCTGGGTGTAGAGAGTTTCACTGATGCGCTGGCGGGGGTCAATGAACAGTGTCGTCGCTTCCTGACCCTGCAAGTAACTGCACTCGTGGGGGAAGGTTGTGAATACCTTGATATCTTTCAGTGACGCGCTCAATCGGGCCACCCAAGCAGTAAATCCCCCGTGTCATTGGGCAGCTGGCACCACAATGCGGGGTCTACAGGACACGCAAAATCTAACGAGCCGCGCTCAGCTATTGTGGGACTGTCACTGCAAGCCTTTGTCGACAATTCTGTCGAGCGCTCTGTCGGTTGTGTTTTGCTAACTCCGGTCATAGATACGTTTATAGCGCGTGCGAGATAATTTTCAAAGACCTCGCGAGGCAAATTGCGCGCGCCTAAGCTACTCAGGTGGTCGCTCTCTACCTGGCAATCAATCAATTCAAAATAGCCTTTTTGACCCAGCCAAGCGAGGGCTGCTAGCGCCATTTTCGATGTGTTGGGTAACAGCGAAAACATGGATTCACCGAAAAACACCCGTCCCATGCCAATGCCATAAAGACCGCCCACGAGTTGTGCCTGTTGGTAGATCTCTATGGAATGGGCATAGCCCATCGTGTGTAGCTGCTTGTAAGCGGTCATCATGTCGGGGCTAATCCAAGTACTGCGTTCCTTTGCTCGGGGCGCTGCACAGGCGCGAATCACCGCGTCAAAGTTGGTGTTGACTTGAACTCGCATTGGCGTTTTACGCATGGCGCGACGGAGCGATCGACTGACATGAAAATCAGGGGGGAAGAGCACCGCTCGAGGGTTGGGCGTCCACCAAAGTATGGGGTCACCCTCACTGAACCACGGAAAAATTCCCTGTTGGTAGGCAGCGACGAGTCGTTCGGCACTTAAATCGCCGCCTACTGCTAACAGTCCATTAGGCTCTGTTAGCGCCGCACTGCTGGGGGGAAATGGCTCCACAGCCCGTGGGCTAGCTTAAGCCGTCGAGATATTTCTCGGCATCCAAGGCCGCCATACACCCGAATCCCGCAGAGGTAATTGCCTGTCGATAGATGTGGTCTGCCACGTCTCCCGCAGCGAACACTCCCGGCACACTGGTGGTCGTGGCGTCACCTCCAACACCTGATTTGATGGTGATGTAACCACCTTCCATGGCGAGCTGACCCTCGAAGATACCTGTATTGGGCTTATGGCCTATGGCAATGAACACTCCATCGAGATTGAGCTTTTCGGTGTGATCACTGGCCGTATCTTTGACCACGATGCCGGTCACACCCGAGTCATCACCGATGACCTCCTCAAGGGTTCTGTGCCAGTGAAGCACCACTTTACCTTCGGCAGCACGCGCAAATAGCCGATCTTGCAGGACTTTTTCGGCGCGCAGAGTGTCGCGTCGGTGAACCAAATGTACCGTACGACATAAATTAGCTAAATAGAGCGCTTCTTCGACAGCGGTGTTGCCGCCACCAACAACTGCGACATCTTTGTTGCGGTAGAAAAATCCATCACAGGTTGCGCAGGCACTTACGCCTTTGCCCATAAACGCGGTTTCACTGTCGAGTCCTAGGTACTGGGCTGACGCACCGGTGGCAATGATGAGGGCATCGCAGCTGTAGTCCTGATTCCCGCCGAGTCGAAATGGGCGGGTACTGAGGTCCACCTGTTCGATGTGGTCGAATACAATGCTGGCATCGAATCGCTCGACATGGGCCTGCATTTCTTGCATGAGTTGCGGCCCTTGTAAATCGGGCGCACCACCGGGCCAGTTCTCGACCTCGGTGGTGGTGGTAAGCTGACCACCCTGTTGCATGCCGGTGATGACGACGGGGTTCAAGTTGGCTCTGGCCGCGTAGACGGCCGCGGTGTAGCCAGCCGGACCAGAACCTAAGATGATTAAACGGTGATGGTTGGCTTGGGTCATGAGCTGTCTCTGCAAAAAAAGGGTGCGCTAGGGTAAACCACAGCGCCAGTTCCGGCAAAGTCAACATGAATTCTTGGAAGTCATTGCAAGCCACTGAAAAAACAGAAGAAAGAAGGTTTTTGGCAGTGGCTTATGCTAGAGTTTTGCTTTTATTAAATCGGAGTCAAAGGTTTGGCGAGTACGCGTAAAACCGCAACCACAGCGGAGTTGAGTCATCCTCGTCGACGTTTGCGTGACGGTTTGTTCATTGCGGTTAGCGCTGGCTGCCTTTTGCTGTTGCTGGCACTGGTGAGCTATCACCCCGATGACCCAGGTTGGTCTGCTAGTGGCACCGGTGGCGGTATCCGAAACATGGCCGGCATTACTGGCGCGTTTATTGCCGACGTTACCTTTTCGCTATTCGGCTTTGCCGCCTACTTGGTGCCCGTTGTATTGGCGTGGCGAGCCTTGCGCTTACTTACGGCCGTTGACGATCATCAAGGCGTGCACTGGCTGCTGTTTGGTTTTCGCGCACTCGGTCTACTCATGGCCATTGTGGCATTTACGTCCATTGCTGCACTCAACGACAGTGGCGGTAGTGCCTTGCCGCAAGGTGCTGGTGGTATTTTGGGGGCAGCGGTAGGGGTTGGATTCGATGCCGCATTTAGCCCCGTGGGCAGTCGGCTGATCCTGGTTGCCTTGTTTCTGGTGGGTATGACCCTGTTCGCGGACATCAGCTGGCTGCAGGTCATCGACTGGATGGGTGCAAGGGTCCTGGGGTTGTTGCGCAGCGTGCATGCGCGCTATTTCACCTTGCGCGATCGCTGGATCGAGCGACGAACCCGAGCCCAACAAGTTGAGGCGCGTAAGACAAAAATTGCCGAGTACGTCGAAACAACCAAAAAGCGACCGCCGCCGAAGATCAAAGCACCTGAGCCGAAAGTTGAGACGGGGCAGCGGATTGAAGCAGAAAAGCAGCAACCCTTGTTTGATCAACCGCTGGTAGGCGAGTTGCCGCCCCTCGAGTTACTTGATGCGCCTGTCAATACAGGTCCACGCGGATATTCACGAGAAGAGCTCGAGTCCTTATCGCGTTTGTTAGAGTTGAAGCTCGCCGACTTTAATGTGACCGCAGAGGTCACAGCGGTGTACCCGGGACCCGTTGTCACACGGTTTGAAATTCAACCGGCGCCTGGGGTTAAGGTATCGCGCATTTCCAATCTGGCAAAGGATCTGGCCCGCTCTTTGGCGGTGATCTCTGTTCGTGTTGTTGAGGTGATTCCAGGCAAGAGTGTTGTGGGCATCGAAATTCCCAACGCCGACCGACAAACGGTGAATTTCAAAGAGGTGCTGGCGTCAAAGACCTTTGAAGAGTCCAAATCGCCACTGACTCTGGCCCTAGGGCATGACATTGCAGGCGCGCCGGTGGTGGCAGATTTGGCGAAGATGCCCCATTTGTTGGTGGCTGGCACGACCGGCTCGGGTAAATCGGTGGGTGTGAACTGCATGCTGGTTAGTCTGCTGTACAAAGCAGGCCCCGATGAAGTGCGACTCATTTTAGTTGACCCGAAAATGCTGGAACTGTCGGTTTATGAGGGTATACCCCATTTGCTGACGCCGGTGATTACGGATATGAAAGACGCGGCCAATGGTCTGCGGTGGTGTGTTGCCGAAATGGAGCGACGCTACAAGCTCATGTCACTCATGGGGGTACGCAACTTAGCCGGCTTCAACCGAAAAGTGGCCGATGCCATTCGCGCCGGTGAGCCCATTGCTGATCCAACTTGGAAACCAGACCCACTATCGATGACGCCCGAGGAGGAGCAAGTTCAACCTCACCTAGAGGAGCTACCGAGCATCGTCGTGGTCATCGACGAATTTGCCGACATGATGATGATTGTGGGCAAAAAGGTCGAAGAGCTGATTGCGCGCATCGCTCAAAAAGCGCGGGCTGCTGGCATTCATTTAATTCTGGCCACCCAGCGGCCTTCAGTGGATGTGATTACGGGGCTTATCAAGGCCAATATTCCAACCCGTATCGCTTTTTCTGTAAGCTCCAAGATCGACTCTCGTACTATCCTTGACCATGGTGGGGCCGAGCAGTTGTTGGGGTATGGTGATATGTTGTACCAACCCTCGGGCAGCAATGTGCCCGTGCGCGTCCATGGTGCCTTCTGCTCTGATGACGAGGTGCATCGAGTAGTAAACGATTGGAAACGTCGAGCTGAACCCAAGTACATTGAGGACTTGCTCGATGAAGGTGGCCAGACCCCGGTAACTGCTGGGGAGTTACAGTCGGCATCTTCTGACAGTGATGACCCCGAAAGTGATCCGCTCTACGACGAGGCTGTTCACCATGTGTGCAAGAGTCGCAGGGCGTCTATTTCCAGCGTTCAGCGCAAGTTGCGTATTGGATATAACCGCGCCGCACGTCTCATAGAAACTATGGAAATGGCGGGGGTTGTCTCTGAAATGGGCACCAACGGTCAGCGCGATGTGCTGGCACCACCTCCAGCCGAGGATTGAAGCAATGACACAAGTAATGATGCGAGCGGTGCGCGTCTTGTTGATTGCAGTGCTTACTTTGCCCGGCACAGTGGCAGTCGCCGGCAATACCCCCGAAGAAGCAAATGACACGCGGCAAACCGCGCAAGCACCGGTAAGCTTGCTACCCACAGAGGGTTTGTCGGGTAGTTTTGAGCAGCGTATTGTCGATGCTGACGGCAGCGTGCTCAGTGAAAGCCGCGGACAATTTGCACTGCGCAAACCCCATTTTTTTCGATGGTCAATACAAGAGCCAGGGCAACAACTGCTAGTCGCTGACGGTGAGTGGTTATGGCAATACGATCTAGATTTGGAAACCATTAATCGTCAACCCATGGGGCTGGATCGCAACGCGCCGCTTCGTCTTCTCACCCAATCCTTGACGGCTTTAGCGTCAGACTACGATTTGCAGTGGATTGACGATACGTTGACGCTCACGCCCTTGGTTGCCAACTCCGCTTTTGAATCTATGCAGGTGCTCTATCGCGACGGCGTACCCCAACAACTGAGTATTGATGATGGCCTGGGGCAGACCATCGATATTGTGTTCTCCGTCAGTGGTAACGACGTGCCACCCTTGTCGACGTTTGTATTCCAGCCGCCAAACAACGTCGATATTTACACCCAGGAACCCTAGGGCTTGGCGGAGAAACCGCAGCAAGGGTTATTTGGGGATGCACACGCAGACCCTGCACCCACGCCATTGGCGGCAGCCATGCGGCCGTCGGGCCTGCTTGAGTTTGTGGGTCAACGTCATTTATTAGCGCCCGATAGACCACTCGCACGCGCAATCAATAGTGGACACCTGCACTCATTCATTTTGTGGGGACCACCCGGTGTGGGCAAAACAACGCTTGCACGTATCGCCGCTGACCAAGCAGACGCCCAATTTTTGCAGTTGTCAGCGGTGATGGCCGGTGTACGCGATATTCGCGATGCGATGGCTCAAGCTGAGAGAGAGCAAATCCACGGAAGGGCGACCGTACTGTTTGTCGACGAGGTGCATCGGTTTAAAAAGGCCCAGCAGGATGCGTTTTTACCTTATGTAGAGGAGGGCATCATTACCTTCATCGGCGCAACGACCGAGAATCCCTCCTTTGAGCTGAACTCAGCGCTGCTATCGAGAGCCAGAGTGTATCGCTTACGGGCCCTTGAGCAGGACGACTTACAAACCTTGCTGCGCCGAGCGCTGCTGACAAAATTGCCCGATGTTCTCGTTGATGAAGCCTGCCTTGAACAATTGGCTCGCAGTGCTGACGGTGATGGTCGCAGGGCACTGTCGCAGTTGGAACTGGCCGCCGATTTAGCGCATACCGCTGCCGACGGCACCCGCAGAGTCAATCAATCGGTGCTCGATGAGATTGGCAGTGCGAGTTTGCGACGATTCGATAAAGGTGGCGATGCCTTCTACGACCAAATCAGTGCACTGCACAAATCAGTGAGAGGTAGTAATCCAGACGCCAGCTTGTATTGGTTTGCCCGCATGATCGATGGCGGCTGCGACCCGCTGTACATCGCGCGCCGGGTAGTGCGCATGGCAAGTGAAGACATCGGCAACGCCGATCCGCGTGCATTGGCACTGGCATTAGACGCATGGCAAGTACAGGAGCGATTAGGCAGCCCGGAAGGTGAACTGGCCATCGCTCAAGCTATTACCTACCTCGCCTGTGCTGCAAAAAGTAACGCTGTTTACTTAGGTTATAAAGCTGCCAAAGCGTCGGTGGAGGGGGGCGCAAGTCATCCTGTGCCTGCACATTTGTGCAACGCGCCCACCGCGTTAATGAAGGCAGAGGGGCTTGGTCAGGGTTATCGGTATGCCCACGATGAGCCAGATGCCTATGCGGCGGGCGTACACTATTTCCCTGACGCTATGGCACCCCAGTGCTTTTACCAGCCCGTAGACAGGGGTTTGGAAATTAAAATTCAAGAGAAGTTGCGGCAGCTGCGTATCCGAGATAGGACTGCTAAACCTGAGGAGTCGCCATAATGTTGTCTTTGCTGTACGTGGCTATAGGCGGAGCGGCAGGCGCCATGGCGCGCTTCGGTGTGGCTGTGGCCGCCCGCCATTACATCGATTCGCCTTGGCCGCTAGCGACCTTAACCGTCAATATTTTAGGAGCCTTCGGAATTGGTGTTTTGGCGGTATTGCTTGAGCGCCACCTGCTACATCCAGACATGCGCGCCTTGGGAATGGTGGGATTTTTCGGCGCGTTTACGACGCTATCAACCGTCTCTCTGGAGTTGCTACAGATGATAGAGCGCGGCCAACTCACCCTAGGATTGCTTTATGCCCTGGCGAGTCTGTTGATTTGTGTGCTCGGTGCGGCATGCGGTGTTGTTCTGACACGTATGGTGCTGTGATCGGGTATGATGCGCGGCTGTCGTAAACCCTCAATATTGCTCGCTGGAGGCTGTCATGCTCGATTTAAAAGTTGTTCGCTCGGATCCTGAGGCTGTCGCCAGTGCGCTTGCGCGTAAAGGCCACACGTTCCCGACCGAACAATTTGCTGAGCTCGATAGCCAACGTAAATCCGCTGACATGCGGTCTCAGCAGCTGCTGGCTGAGCGCAAAGCGGCATCAAAAAAGATTGGTGAGCTGGTCGGGCAGGGTGTTTCGGTGGAGGACGCCAAAGCCCAGGTTAATACGCTGCTCGGGCGCATAGCATCGGAGATCGACGGCGCAACCGAGCAGGCGAAAGCCGCCCAGGCAGCCATCGATGAGCTATTACAAAGCACTCCCAACGTCCCCGATCCCGTTGTGCCCGCAGGCACCTCCGAAGACGATAATGTTGAAATAGACCGTTGGGGAACGCCTCGGGTATTCGCGTTTACCCCCCTCGACCATGTCGATATTGCCGAGGGTCTAGGGCAGTTAGACGGCGATGCGGCTACGCGCATTACCGGATCGCGTTTTGCGGTATTGAAAGGCGGCTTGGCTCGTCTGCAGCGAGCGCTGACGCAATTCATGCTCGATACACATACCCAGCATCATGGCTATACCGAGGTATACGTGCCCTACATGGTGAATAGCCAATCTTTGTACGGGACGGGTCAGCTGCCAAAGTTTGCCGAGGATCTGTTTAAAATTGAGGGGGACGATGGTTATTACCTCATCCCAACGGCAGAGGTTCCCGTAACCAACATCGCCCGAGATCGCATCATTGATGAGCAGGAATTGGGTGCCGACGGTATCCGCATGGTAGCTCATACCCCGTGTTTTCGCTCCGAAGCGGGAAGCTATGGACGCGACACACGTGGCTTAATTCGTCAGCACCAATTTGAAAAGGTTGAACTCGTGCAGTTGGTGCGACCCGAGCAGTCTGCGCAAGCGTTGGAAGCGCTCACTGGACATGCCGAAGCGATTCTGAAGGCGCTGGAATTACCTTATCGCAAGGTCATGCTGTGTGGCGGTGATTTAGGCTTCTCGTCGGCACTGACCTACGACCTAGAGGTGTGGTTACCGGGGCAAAGCGCTTATCGAGAGATTTCCAGTTGCTCGAACTTCAGAGACTACCAAGCACGCCGGCTACAGGCGCGGTGGCGCAATCCTGAAACAGGCAAGCCAGCGCTGCTGCACACCCTCAATGGCTCGGGTGTCGCTGTCGGCCGCGCACTGGTGGCGGTTCTTGAGAATTATCAGCAAGCCGATGGATCCGTACTTATTCCCAATGTGCTGCAGCCTTACATGGCAGGCCAAACCCGTATTAGCTGAGCACCATCGTGGATTACTTACCTGTTTGTCTCAAGCTACAGGACCAAAGGGTGCTACTCGTTGGTGCCGGCGTGGTCGCCACACGCAAAGCGCGTCTGCTACATCGGGCGGGTGCGGTGCTTGACGTTATCGCGCCGGACATCACATCGGAACTGAGCGGCTTGTTGAACGGTGGCCATTATTTCTCAACGGTTTGGGCGGAGCAGTCTCTTGCGCATTATCGTGCGGTTATTGCTGCCACGCCCGACCGAGGGGTAAACCGCGCTATATCTGAGGCGGCGCAGTTACACAATATTCCCGTCAACGTGGTGGATGATCCAGACCTCTGTTCTTTCATCATTCCGGCCATTGTTGATCGCACGCCGTTAGTGGTCGCCATTTCCTCCAGTGGCAGCAGTCCCGTGTTGGCACGGCGGGTTCGCAGTGATATCGAGAGCCGCTACCCAGAGGGTTATGGCGATGTGGCACGTTTTTTGGGGGAGCGACGTGAACAGCTCGCTGCTGTGCTCACCGAAGAACGTCAACGCCGAGTATTCTGGGAGCAGCTCATCGACCAGACAGAGCTCGTGCCCGCCTTACTGGCGCAGCAAACACAACGTGCTCAGGCGCTGTTTGAACAGGCGCTTGCGAATACTGAGAGTACCCAGCAAGGTGCGGTTTACCTGATTGGGGCGGGTCCTGGCGATCCCGATCTGATGACATTTAAGGCTTTGCGTTTGTTGCAACGGGCCGACGTGGTGCTCTACGACCGCCTGGTTGGTCCGGGTATTCTTGAGATGGCCCGCCGGGATGCAGAAAAAATTTATGTGGGGAAACAGCGTGCTGAGCATGCGATGCCCCAGAGCGAGATCAATGCCGCGCTGCTGTCGCTTGCGCTGTCGGGCAAACGCGTCGCGCGCTTGAAAGGGGGCGATCCGTTCATCTTTGGTCGTGGTGGTGAGGAAATCGAAGGACTCATGGCCGCTGGCGTTGATTTTGAGGTTGTGCCGGGTATTACAGCTGCCTCGGGTGCCGCTTGCTATGGCGGTATCCCCTTAACCCACCGAGATCATGCCCAGTCGGTCCGCTTCATAACAGGGCACACGCGTAACCATAAGCTCGATTTAAAGTGGGCCGATTTCTTAAATCCTGCCGAGACACTCGTGTTTTACATGGGACTCGCCGGGCTATCGATTATTGCGCAGGGGCTTGTAGCGGCAGGGCGAGATCCCATGACACCGGCAGCCATCGTTGAAAAAGCAACGCTGCCGCAGCAGCGCGTTATAACAGCCACGCTGGCAACGATTGAAGCGCGGGTATTAGAGCAGCAACCCCAAGCGCCAACGTTGCTCATTATTGGCGACGTGGTGGGGTTGCATCCAACCTTGGGCTGGTACAGCCAACCGTCAACGTGAAGCTGTTTGAGACTTAGCGACAGCCGAGCTAAGCGCCATAGAGTCCGCCAAAATCCTACCAGCCTCTAGCAGTAAAACGTCCGCCTCGTCTTCTTCGCTATCATCGTCATCGGTGTTCGCTTCCAGCGCGCTGTGGTCCGCGCCGTCGGTATCGGATTCGGTGCCCGCATCCTCTGTCGTCAATGCTTCGGTGGCGTCCTCGTCATCTTCCAGTTCATCGAGACTGGCAAGGGCGGGTAAGCCTTTAGCCTGCCGGCGCTTATTTTCGATGGCGAGCGCGCGGACGTTTTGCTGTTCACGCATGGCGCGTCGTGCCGTTTCCGACAGCGGGAGACGCGTGATGCCGCGCGTCTCTTCGGCCAATGCCACTTGATCTGTCAGGTAAATAAAGTCTGGATCGCTAGCGGCACGGGTATGATGACGCTTTTCTAACGCGGGGACCAAGGGACCAAAAGCGTCGTATAGACGGTGTCTCACAGGATCAATCTGATCCCAGTCGAGGGCGTAATCCAGAGCGCTTTCGCCAATTTCCTCGTGGTCAAACATTGAGGGAAATTCAATATCTGGGATAACACCGCGATGCTGTGTGGAGTCACCAGAGATTCGATAGAATTTACTTTCAGTCACCTTGAGCTGGCCTTCGGGCAAATCGAGCAGAGTTTGCACTGTGCCTTTGCCAAAAGATCGATCCCCCAACACCACGCCGCGTCCGTAATCTTGGATGGCGCCCGCGAAGATCTCTGACGCCGACGCACTCAAGCGGTTAATAAGTACAGCAACCGGACCTTGATAGTAGCTAGAACGTCGACGCTTGCCATCGCGCCACACTCGGCGCTCAGCTGACCGTATTTGTACGGTAGGCCCGTATTCAATGAACAGTCCCGTCAGGTCATTGGCTTCTTGTAGTGAGCCCCCGCCGTTATTGCGCAGGTCGATAACCAAGCCCTCAGCCCCTTGTGCTTCTAGCTCTTCGATGATGCGCTTCACGTCACGGGTGGTGGACTTGTAGTCTTTTTCACCGCGGCGTAGTGCCGCAAAGTCGATATAGAAGGCTGGAATATCGATGACGCCAATTTTACGTGGCTCGCCATCGACATCTTCCACTTCAATCAGCTCGCCTTGGGCAGCCTGTTCTTCCAATTTGACTTGGTTACGTTCAATGGCAATGACGTGGCGCTGGTCCATCTTGCCCGCATCTGGAATGACTTCGAGTCGCACGATCGTTTCTCTGGGGCCACGAATAAGATCGACCACCTCATCGAGTCGCCAGCCAATGACGTCAGTAATCGGTCCATCGTTATCCTGGCCAACACCAATAATGAGATCGGATGGCGCCAACTCTCCCTGCTTCTGAGCGGGGCCTGCGGGTACCAGACGCACAACCTTGGTGTATTCATCATCGACCTGCAGCACCGCCCCAATACCATCGAAGGACAGGCTCATATTGATATCGAAATTCTCCGCTCGGCGGGGAGAGAAATACGATGTGTGAGGGTCGTACAGTTCCGTCAACGCATTGGCATAGACAGCAAAAACATCTTGCTCGTTGTATTGATCAAGTCGGTTCAAGCGGCTGCGAAAGCGACGCTCCAGGGTTTCGGGTATTTCCGAATCAGGCTTCTCAGCTAGGCGTAAGCTCAATGCCTGATTTTTGAGGCTTTTGCGCCATCGGTCGTCAAGCTCTGCAATATCGTCGGCCCAGTCGTAACTTTCACCCTCGAGATCAATGTACTCTTCAACGGTGTAGTCAAAGCCGGCTATTTGATCTTTGAGCCCATCGAGGATGCGCTCATAACGCGCTGTCAAACGCTCAAGGTAGCGATTGAAGATAGTAAACGCAGGTCCCACGTCACCGTCTCGGCTCAAATCATCCAATAGGGTGGCCCACTGTTGAAACTCCTCAATGTCAGAGCGCAAAAAGAACATCTTCTGAGGGTCGAGGCCGTCAAGGTAAGCCTCTAAGTGGGCGCGAGAAAGTTCATCGTTATAAATTCGCCCCGCGTAGTGTCGATCCTCGAGGGTGTCTACCATTTCTTCAAAGGTTTTGCCTTGAAGCGTAGTGGGGGAGAGGGCTTGGGCTGGCAGCCCAACACCTAGCAACAGTAGACAGAGTGTCAGCACAAGGGTAGTACCCGCGACCCTGTTTGACTGCGCTATCGCCCCCTTTGACGTGGTGTGCTGTGCCATGGAGGTTTGCTGTAAGTACGTCATTGATAAGTCCTGTTGATTTGCCGCGGGGATGCCAACACTTTTGCTATGACAATGCATAGACGCGGAAGTTACCAAACATAGCCAATTTCGTGTGTTATACGCGCTATAGCCGCTAAATGACCACTCGGGCATTTTCTTTACATGGCGGTTGAACCCCGATCTATCGAGGTTGCATGCGTATGCCGCCGTCCATTCGAATGCACTCGCCGTTGATGTAGTCGTTTTCTGCGATTGCGACGCTCAAGTGTGCGATTTCCTCGGGCTTTCCTAGGCGCTTGGGGTACAGCACTGTGTCAGCTAACGCGTCGTAGACGTTATCGGGCAAGCTGTCGAAGAGGGGCGTATGAATGAGCCCAGGGACAATGGTGTTGACGCGAATACCAAGGGTGGCCAGATCGCGAGCCATCGGCAGGGTCATGCCAACGACAGCTCCTTTGGTGGCGGAGTAGGCCACTTGTCCAATTTGTCCCTCGTAAGCGGCCACTGAAGACGTGTTAATGATGACGCCGCGTCCGCCGTCGGCGGTGACAGGCTCGTTGGCGGCCATAGCCTCTGCAGCGAAACGACATACGTTAAAAGTACCCACCTGATTGACCATTACCACTTTCATGTAGGTATCCATGGGAAATACGCCATCTTTTCCGTAGGTTTTGGCCGCATTGCCAATGCCTGCAAAGTTGTTGCAAATGTGCACAGCACCAAATGTCTCGACCACAGAGGCGATGGCATTACGCACTGAGTCTTCGTCTGACACGTCGACGTGCCAGAAGGCTGTGTTATCGGCACCCAACCGCTCGATAACATCGTTGGCACGCTGCTCGTTCAAATCGAAAATAGCTACCTTGGCCCCCTTGGCAACGTACGCCTCAACGGTGGCTTCACCCAAACCCGATGCGCCGCCTGTAACAATGGCGATTTTTCCGTTTAATTCCATGCTGTGTTCTCCTTGAGCAGTTGTGGGATCAGTCTCTTGTTATATCGCTTGTTATGGCTGTGTGGTAGCCGCAATCAGCGCACGAACTCTACTGAGCTTTTTCCTGAGAGTCATTAGGAGGGCTGATTTATGAGGTCTCGAAGTACCCCTGCTTTCAGGCACCCAAGCACTTCATTGTCACGGTGAGTTACACAGCATTGTGCGCAACATACTCATTGACATGCGAAATTTCATATATATGATATTCCGTATTCAACTGGAGATATCCTTTGTCGCCGCTGACTTTCTTCAAATGCCTGTCCGAGGACACTCGGCTCAAGTCGATACTTTTGATTACCCAAAAGCAGGAACTATGCGTTTGTGACATACAGGCGGCCCTCGATTTGAGTCAACCCAAGGTGTCCCGACATTTGGCCGAGCTTCGTAAATGCGGCTTACTAAACGATGATCGTCGC
>CBFHTF010000035.1:0-21020 GCA_965658685.1 Luminiphilus sp. | reverse complement strand
GGCCCAGATGTTGCCCCACCCGATGCCGATCGGGAAACCGCTCGTCTATTTGGTATCCGAGTAGCCGAAGCCCTGTGCCGCTGGGGTGCTGAGAATGCGTGATCATCAGCTGTTCGATGCTGAGGTAGAAACGCGCCCGGTCGATGAGCAGTTCGCCATCGATCGGGACAGCTACCAACGCCAGATCCGCTACCTTCTTGAGCACTCGGCTTTCTATCAGGCGAAATTGGCTGCAGCAGGCTTTGATACGCCCGAGAAGATTGGTGAGCTTGACGATATCTCCCAGCTCCCATTTACCGAAAAAGACGAGTTGCGCACCAGTCAGGCGGAGCATCCCCCTTTTGGTAGCCATATTGCAGCAGGCCCCGATAGCTTGGTGCGTGTGTTCAGCACTAGCGGTACCACCGGCACACCCTGCTACTTAGGGCTGACGCAACGTGACCTCGATATGTATGCCACCAACGTGGCTAGGGGCTACAGCGCTGCGGGCTTCAAACGCGGGCAGCGCTTAGTTGTAGGATTCAACGCAGGGCCGTTTGTGGCTGGTGCCGTCTACTACGGTTTCGACAAAATTGGTTGTAGCGTGATCCCCGTGGGTACCGGCAATACCGAGCGTATGGTTACGGCCATTCAGAAGCTGGGGGCTACCGGTGTCAGTTGTACACCCTCCTACGGTTTGTATCTCATCGACTGGTGTCGAGACCATGGCATCGATACCCGTTCTTTGGGCCTTCGCAATATGATCACAGCCGGTGAGCCCGGCGGCGGCGATCCGTTTGTGCGCTCGGCCATCACCGACGCCTTCGGGTGCACAGTACGCGAGTCTATGGGCATTGGTGACGTGTCGCTTTCGGTCTGGGCCGAGGATGCCGACGAGAACGGTATGCACTTCATGGCTCGGGGTTTCGTACACGTCGAGCTGATTGATCCGGTCTCGGGCAATCCATTGCCTTGGGAAGACGGTGCCGAGGGCGAGCTGGTGTACACCGCCCTGCAACGGGAGGCGATGCCACTGCTGCGCTTCCGCAGTCGAGACCATGTTGTGGTGACGATGAAAGACAACCCAACAGGGCGCACAGGTCCACGCATCCGCTGCGTCGGACGCACCGACGATATGCTCATTGTACGTGGAGTAAATCTGTTCCCCACCGCCGTTCGCAGCGTCCTCGACAGCTTCAACAGTCAGGTATCGGGTATCTTCAGTATTCGCCCCATGACAAAGGGCGTACTGCAAACACCCCCCCTACCGGTAGTCGTTGAAGTGGCCCATGGGCAGTCAATAGAAAACCCTGCGCTGGCCAAGCAGATCAAAGACGAGATCAAGGCTCGGCTGTTAGTCACCACCGATGTCCGTTTAGTTGAGCATGGGCAGCTGCCCCGCGAGACCTACAAGACGAAACTGGTGGACTATTCGGAAGCTGCGGCTTAAGTTCATATGTCTGTGGCCCTCCTTTGAGGGCCCTATATATAAACCCTGGGTATAAGCAAAGCGACGTGACTTCACCAGCGCACGATGCACTTCAATAACCGGCCCTATCAACACCTTCTAAAGAGGCTAGACCATGACGCTACCCCTGTTCCCTACCAGTCTTGTGGGTTCCTATTCACAGCCGGATTGGCTCATCGATAAAGCCAAATTAAAGGGCAGATTCCCACCGCGAACCCGAGCACAAGAACTGTGGCGCGTAGCCCCCGAGTTTTTGGCAGAGGCCCAGCAGGATGCCGTGCGTCTAGCGGTCGAAGATCAGGTCAATGCCGGGCTAGATATCATCACCGATGGCGAAGCCTGCCGCGAGAGCTACTCCAATCACTTTGCCACTGCGCTCAACGGTATTGACATCGATAATCCTGGACAGGCGCTTGATCGCAGTGGCGAGCCGGTACCTGTGCCGCGAATATGCGGCCCCATCAGTCGTAAGCACCCGGTCAGTGTCGAAGAAGTAAAATACCTACGCACACTCACCGATCGCCCCATTAAATTCACAGTGCCCGGCCCATTTACCATGAGCCAGCAGGCGCAAAACGACTGGTATGACTCACCGGCAGCAGCCGCCATGGATTATGCCGCTGCGGTGCGCGAAGAAATTGCGGATTTATTCGCCGCCGGTGCCGACGTCATTCAGCTAGACGAGCCCTACATGCAAGCCCGGCCAGAAGCGGCTGAGGCGTACGGTGTGGCGGCCCTGAACGCAGCACTCGAAGGTGCGGCTGGCCCCACATGCGTACACATTTGCTTCGGTTACGCCATGCTTATTCACGAACGTCCCGAGGGGTATTCGTTCTTACCCCAATTGGCCAACGCCTGTTGTCAGCAGATTTCTATTGAGACCGCCCAGTCATCCCTAGACTGTAGCGTGCTGACATCACTGCCTGCCCAAACGATTTTGCTAGGCGTTATTGATTTATCGACCGAAGAGGTTGAAACCCCTGAAACGATCGTCGCCCGCGTAGAAAGCGCTCTGCCCTATATCGACAAAGAACGGGTGGTGCTTGCGCCGGACTGCGGCATGAAATATCTGCCCCGTGACGTGTCACTGGCTAAGTTAGAGTCGATGGTGGAAGCGGCCAGGCGCTTGCGAGAGCAATACCGCTAGGCTGCTTTAGCACTCCACCACACTCACCGCGAGACCTCCGCGAGAGGTCTCTTTGTATTTCTCATGCATATCTCTGCCCGTGTCACGCATGGTCCGAATGACTTTGTCGAGTGACACGAAGTGTTCGCCCGTGCCGCGCAGCGCCAGCTGGGCCGCATTGATCGCCTTCACCGCGGCAATTGCATTGCGCTCAATGCAGGGGACTTGTACCAAACCACCGATGGGGTCGCAGGTCAGCCCAAGGTTGTGCTCAAGACCAATCTCTGCGGCATTTGCCACCTGGGCCGGTGTGCCATCTAAGACAGCGCACAAACCCGCAGCCGCCATAGCGCAGGCAGAGCCCACCTCTCCCTGACAACCCACCTCGGCGCCCGAGATAGAGGCGTTCTTCTTACACAAAATACCAATGGCTGCGGCGCTTAAGAAAAAATCGACAACCTGCTCATCGCTGGGGTTTTGACTGTACTCCATGAAATACATGAGCACGGCGGGGATGATACCCGCTGCGCCGTTGGTGGGCGCCGTAACAATGCGCCCACCCCCGGCATTTTCCTCGTTCACCGCTAGCGCATATAGGTTGACCCAGTCCATTGCCGATAGGCTGCTGCTAATCAGATTCTTGCGCGCCGAGCGGATCAAGTTTTTATGGAAGGCCGCAGCGCGGCGCTTCACATTGAGCCCACCGGGCAACACCCCCTCCTTGTGAAGGCCGTTGGCAATGCACTCGCGCATGGCCGCCCAAATATCCATCAAAGCGTCACGCAGTGCTTGTTCGCTGTGCCACGCTTTCTCATTCTCAAGCATGAGCTCAGCAATGCTTAAACCATGGGCTTGGGTAAGCGATAGCAATTCATCGGCCGAGTCAAAATGGTAGGGCAAAGCCATCGCAGGTTCGGTAGCAGCGCTATCCCCCGCTTCGGCCTCCTGCTGATCGACGACAAAACCGCCGCCAATGGAGTAATACGTATTTTCCGCAATTAAGCCACCGCCAGCATCGCGAGCAGTGAAGCGCACGGCATTAGGATGAAACGGCAGCGTCTCGTTATGCCACCGACAATGCTCGCTCCAATGGAAGTCAATGGCGTGATGCTTGGCAAGCTCAAGCACACCAGAGCTAATCACCCGCTCAAGCTGCGGACGTACATCGTCTGGGTCAACGCTATGGGGATACTCACCGCGCAACCCCGCAATCAGTGCACCGTCGGTGCCGTGGCCCTTGCCTGTGGCACTTAAGGACCCGTACAAATCGATTTCCAAACCTTTCACGGCCGTCACATTGTGCTCAAGCAGCACATCTAAAAAACGTCGCGCCGCAAGCATCGGCCCCACAGTATGGGAACTAGAAGGCCCAACACCTATCTTGAAAAGATCGAGCACCGAGATGTTCATGGTCAGTTTTCCACATGCAGTCCGTATTCAAGGCTTGCGTCTTGCAACCACAACCACATGTAATCGGCGAAACTGCGCCGCACTACCAGCTCGAAGGTTTGGACATCAAGGCGCCGTAATGTACAGCTGGCTTTGGCAAAGGCCGTCGATACCACCTTGTTGACGGGGAAATGCCGGGGATGGAGGTCGATGGGTACACATTTTTTCAAGACATCGAGTGCCCGCTCACCCGACAATTCAAATACCGTCAAACCGCTACTGACATCCACTACAGCGCAATGTCCAGGCATGATCTCTGCTAGGCGCTGTTGCAGTGGCAACAACGACGAGGCGGCCACTGTGATGAGCCACTCGTCAGGGGCCATCCAACGCACAACAGCATCGTCTGAGGCCACCGATGTGAGTGGTGTAGTCGGTAATACCAAACCGGTTGCATCCTTAAACGCCGCTGTTTGAGCGCCATTTTTCGGATCACATCGCAAAGTCAAATGCCCCAAAAGCGCACGCTCTCGCAGCTGCACCGGCGCATTGCTGTCGGTCACTTGCGTCAGCGCCTCAAGCCCTGCGTGGGCCAAGGGACTGCGTGCTGCTACCTCTTCGGTGACCGAGATCCAATCACTGACCGGTGCCTTCAACGGCATTTCTGGTGTTGATGGGTTATCAGACATGTTGCCGCTCCCCCTCTGGATCTAGGAACACAGAGCTGCAAATCTCGGCCTCAACCACTGACCCGTCGGCCAGCGGGTAGTAGACAGTTTCACCCATACGGTCGTGACCTCCCTTTACAAAGCCCTGTGCAATGCTTCGGTCCAAATTGGCGCTCCAGTAACTGGAGGTGATGTGCCCCACCATTGGCATGGGTATGGGCGCGTTAGGATCAAATACCCCCTGAGCACCCTCGGGCAGTACCACTTGCGGGTCGCGGGTTTTAATGCCAACCCACTGTTTGCGATCGGAGCGCACACAGTCGGCACGAACCATGCCCCGCTTACCGATGAAGCTGAAGGCTTTTTGATTGCTCACTGCCCAGCCCATCCCCAGATCGTGGGGATGCACCGAACCGTCGGTATCTTGACCGGCAATGATGAAACCTTTCTCGGCCCGCAATACGTGCATGGTCTCGGTGCCGTAGGGGGTTAAATCGTAGGCGGCGCCTCGCTCAAACAGTGTCTCCCAAACATGCAGCCCGTAATTGGCAGGCACATTGATTTCGAAGGACAACTCGCCGGTAAAGGAAATGCGGAATACCCGTGCGGGTACTCCTGCTACCGTCATGGACTGCCAACTCATAAACGGGAAGGATTCAGCAGACAGATCGGCATCGGTTAACTCAGCCAACAGCTTTCGACTGTTCGGGCCTGATATTGTCATGGTGGCCCAGTGATCGGTGACCGAGGTCATGTAGACCTGAAGCTCTGGCCACTCGGTCTGGTGGTAAAACTCCAACCACTCGAGAACCCCTGCAGCGCCACCGGTGGTTGTGGTCATGAGAAAATGCTGATCGGCAAGGCAAGACGTTACGCCGTCGTCGAACACCATGCCATCTTCACCGCACATTAAGCCGTAGCGGCAGCGGCCGGGGGCTAACTTGGCCCAGGCATTGGTGTAGACCCGCCCAAGAAACTCTCTCGCGTCGGGTCCTTGAATATCGATCTTACCCAGGGTCGAAGCATCGAGAATCCCCACCGAGGTTCGGGTGGCAACGCACTCCCTATCAACGGCTTGTGCCATGGTTTCACCCGCTTTTGGGAAATACCAAGGACGTTTCCATTGACCCACATCTTCGAAGGCAGCACCGTGGGATAAGTGCCACTCATGCATGGCGGTGTAGCGTTTTGGGTCGAACAGTGGCCCACAATCGCGTCCAACAACGGCGCCGAAACTGACCGGCGTGTAATTGGGACGAAATACCGTGGTGCCCACCTCGGGAATTGACAGTCCGCGGGTGCGCGCGGTGATGGCCATACCGTTGATATTGCCCAACTTACCCTGATCGGTGCCAAAACCGAGCGCGGTATAACGCTTCACATGCTCAATGGACTCGAAGCCCTCCCGACACGACAACTCGATACCCGCTGCAGTGACATCGTTTTGATAATCGACAAACTGCTTGGGGGCCCGTGATGTTGGCCGAGTGTGGGGTATATGGAACACAGCCAGTGACGGCATGGTTTCCACACTCTCTGCTTGCGGTATTGCCAACTCGGGCACCGGCATAGCCAAGGCTTCTAATGCTTTTTGGGCCGCAACCGCACCGCTATTAAGCGCACCGCCCGTACTAAATTCACCCACCAAAGCGCCGGCGTCGAGCCGCTGCTCGTGGGTCTCTCCAGGGACAAAGCCAATGATATCGCCGCGCCACACGGGGCGAGAGCCCGTATGACAGGAGAGGTGCACTGCTGGGCTCCAACCCCCAGAGGTGGCCACCGTATCGCAAACCAAGGTCTGCACCGGACCAACCACGGCGTGGGCATCTACATCGATGCGCGCCACTTCAGCGCTCTGCACGCGCGTTGAACCATCGACGTTTAGCACAGCAGAACCTTCTATCAGGGCAATACCGCGCACTTTCAGTGCATCGACCATGGCGCCCGCGACCTCGCGACGGGCATCGACTACCGCCACCACTTGGCGACCTGCATCGTGCCACTCGAGCGCCGCCTGATAGCCGCCATCGTTGCTGGTGCTCACCAGCAAACGGTTACCGGGTACCACGCCATAACGTTGAATATAGGTAGAGACGGCACTACAGGTCATGCAACCGGGGACATCGTTGTTGCCGTATACCAGCGGCCGTTCATGGGCGCCCGTGGCCAGGATGACCCATTGTGCTCTTACCCTATGCAAGCGCTGCCGGGGCAGATGGCTGGGCGCACGATCGGCGAGATGATCGGTACAGCGCTCGGCGATAGTCAGAAAATTGTGATCGTGATAGCCATTGACCGTGGCTCTGGGTAACACCATAACTTCGGGATGCCTCTCGAGCTCGGCCAGCACAGATCCAAGCCAATCACCGGCGGGCCTGCCATCGAGCAACTCGCGACTGGCCAGCAAACTGCCGCCCATTTCCTCTTGCTCATCGGCGATGATCACACGGGCACCGCCGCGAGCAGCCGTTAGCGCCGCCATCAAACCCGCAGGTCCGGCGCCCACCACCAACACATCGCAATGTTGGTGGGTTTTCTCGTAGCGATCGGGGTCGGGGGCTGTGGGCGAACGCCCAAGACCCGCAGCGCGACGAATGAACTTCTCGTAGGTCATCCATAGGGATTCGGGGAACATAAAGGTTTTGTAATAGAACCCCGGGGGCATGGCAGCACCCGCTACCTTGCCGACTGCTCCCATAAGATCGATTTCCAAGGATGGCCAACCACTGGTGGGCTCGGCGACTAACCCCTCATAGAGCCCCTGTTGAGTGGCGCGCACATTGGGTACCTGCGTCGCCTCGGTGGCGCCCAGTTGCACAATACCATTGGGCTCCTCAGCGCCCGCCGCGATAATGCCCCTGGGCCGCGAGTACTTGAAACTGCGCGCAACCACATCAATGCCATTGGCCAGCAATGCCGATGCCAGTGTGTCGCCCTCGTAACCCGTGTAGGACTGACCACGCCAGGTAAACCGCAGGGGTTTACTTCGATCAACACGACCGCCCGTCGGCAAACGGTTAAGCTGGGTCATAGTGACGCCCCCCCTTTCTCACCGCTAAAGCTCGGTGATTCGCCAATGCAGTAAGACTCAAAAATTTGATAGCTGCGGGTGTCGCGGGTGACATTGAAAAACTTGCGACAGCCAAGCGCGTGTACCCACACCTCGTGATGGATACCTCTGGGGTTGGCGCGAAAGTAGAGGTAGTTGCCCCACTCTTCGTCGGTGCAGCTGTCAGGGTCGATGGGGCGCGCAATATGTGCTTGCCCCTTGTAGTGGAATTCTTCCTCGTCCCGATATTCCGCGCAGTGTGGACAGTAAATTGACAACATAATGAACTCCTAACCTCAGTGCGCCACACCCGCTGCACCGTGCTCATCGACCAGGGCACCGGTGTGAAAGCGGAACATAGAGAATGGTTTTGCCAGTGGGTGCATTTCGCCCTTTGCGAGTGAAGCGGCAAACACGTGCCCCGACCCCGTGGTGGCTTTGAAACCGCCGGTACCCCAGCCACAGTTGAAGTACAAATTCTGAACGGGTGTTTCGCTGATAATGGGACATGCATCGGGGCAGGTATCGACAATGCCGCCCCACTGACGATTCATGCGCACGCGACTAAAAATGGGGAACAGCTCAAGGATAGCTTGCACTGTGTGTTCAATGGTGGGGAATGAGCCACGCTGGCCGTAGCCGGTATAAGCATCAATGCCCGCACCAATCACCAAATCGCCCTTATCCGACTGACTGACGTAGCCGTGTACGTGATTCGACATAACCACCGTGTCGAGAATGGGCTTGATGGGTTCAGATACCAATGCCTGTAAAGGATGGGATTCCAAGGGCAGCTCAAAGCCTGCCATTTTTGCCAGCACACTGGAATTACCCGCCACCACACAACCTACTCGGTTGGCTCGGATATCGCCGTAACGGTCGGTTTTCACCCCCACAATGGTGCCGTTCTCCATTAACATGTCGACGACTTCGGTTTGCTGAATTAAGTCGACACCCAAAGCATCGGCAGCGCGCGCGTAACCCCAGGCCACCGCATCGTGGCGCGCGACCCCTGCGCGGGGTTGCCAAGATGCCCCCAATACCGGGTAGCGCGTGTTAGCGGTGCAATCCATAAAGGGCACGATTTTTTGCACGCCTTGGGTGTCGAGTACTTCGCTATCGATGCCGTTCAAACGGTTGGCATTCACCCGCCGCTGAATGTCACGCATGTCCTGTAGTGTGTGCCCGAGGTTGAGCACTCCCCGCTGACTGAACATGACGTTGTAATTCAAATCCTGCGATAAGCCTTCCCACAGCTTCATGGCGTGCTCGTACAAGAGCGCGGCTTCGTCCCACAGGTAATTGGAGCGAACAATGGTGGTGTTTCGCCCTGTGTTACCGCCTCCTAAATAACCCTTTTCCAGCACCGCCACATTGGTCACGCCATGCTCTTTGGCCAGGTAATAGGCCGTGGCAAGCCCGTGACCACCGCCACCAACAACAATAACGTCGTAGTGTTTTTTAGGCTCGGGGTTACGCCAGGCCCGCTGCCAATTTTCATGGTGCTGAACACTGTTCTTCAGCAATCCAAAGCCGGAGTATCGCTGCATGGAGCCCCCTAGTAATCGATTTCCATTGCGCCCTGCACCGCTGTACAACAGGACAAGACGTAGCCTTCTAGCATTTCCTCTTCGGTGATACCGCCGTTATGCACCATCTCGTGGTCACCGCTAAGCACCTTGACGCGACAGGCACCACACACGCCCACACCACAGGCTTTGGGAATAGTGACGCCAGCTTCCGCCGCCGCTTCATTTAAATTCGACCCAACAGCCACTTCGGCACTGAGATCCTCCTCCGGGAAACTCACCTGCACATACTGTTTGGGCTGCGCATCTTCGAGCTCCGCAAGATTGGCGTTCTTGACCGCGGTGATAACGTCTTCTCGCGGCGTAGCGAAGAACGACTCTTCATGGTAGTGGCTCATGTCAAAGCCTTCGGCAATTAACATATCGCGCACGTTCGCCATGTAGGGGGCGGGACCGCAACAAAAGACCTCACGCTCCAGGAAATCGTCCGCAACCAACTTCAACATATTGATGTTGAGCAGGCCCCGGTAACCGTCCCAGGCCTGTCCTATTTCCGTGCGCTCGCAAATGGTGTGTAGCTGAAAGTTATCAACCCGCGTCGACATGTATTCGAGCTCGCGCGCATAGATAATGTCGCGAGGGGTACGCGCACTGTGGGCGAAGATCATATCCACCGGAGAGTCAGTATCGAACCACCACCGCGCCATGGACATAACGGGAGTGATACCTACACCGCCCGACAAAAACAGCACTTTCTCGGCGGGATAATCCAGACAATTAAAGTCGCCGGCGGGACCATGCACCGCAATCAAATCCCCAGAGCGCAGGTTGTCGTGTAACCAATTGGACACCAAACCACCGGGCACTCGCTTAACCGTAATGGAAAAGCTGTAGGGAATAGAAGGCGAGCTAGAGATGGTGTACGAGCGCATAACCCGCTCACCGTCAATCTCAAGCTCCAGTGTGACGAACTGCCCTGGCTTGAAGAAAAACAGCACCGGCTGATTCATGCTGAAGGTAAAGGTACACACGTCGGGGGTTTCGTAAATCACCTTGGCACAACGCACTTGGTGACGACCATTCGACCAGATTTGTGTGACCATCGGATTCATAAAATCCGAGGTGTTGATAACACTCAAATCACTGACGCTGACTTCATTTTCCACGGCATTACCCTTGTGTTTCTATTCGTCGAACCGGCTACCGTCTGCAGGCGCCGCTGTGGCAGGCCCATCACAGTTCAATACCCGCTTTGTATTCCCGCCAACGCATAGTGGCATTGGCGCCCCACCCCAAAAACGGCTCAGGCGGTAGCTTTTTGGGTGCATCAAGTTGCTGATAACACCGCAATAAATCACTTTCAGAACCTGTGGCTAGCTCGGCTGCCATCATTCCAGCCAAGGTGCCTTTCACGGTACCCAAGCCATTCTGACAACAGGCACTGAATACACCCGGCTCTAGCTCGCCGAAGGCGGGAGCTGAATTAAGACTCAAACACAACCGTCCACCCCAGCGATACTCAAAGTCAACACCCTCCAACATGGGAAATCGCCGTTTAAACGCGCGATCTTGCAGTTTGGCGGCGCGGCGCATGTTGGCGCCGCTGGCTTCACAGGATTGATTCAGCGTTCCGTGATTACGCACCACCAACCGGTGACCGCTACCGCGAAGGTCGGAGGTGCGCCGCACGGTCGTGCCCATTGGGTCGGCGGGAATAATGCCCCAGTCGGGCTGCCCTCCAAGGCGCTCAACTTCAGCAGGGCTCAAGGCTCTTGTCATCGATGCGTAGGTAAATACATGCAACAACCGCCGCGGAAAATAGCCAAAACGCTGGATCAGTCCATTCACGGCAAGTATCACCTTGGGTGTCCGGACCGTCCCCCGAGCTGTAGTTAAACAATGCTGGGCACCGCTACGCCCCGGCTCAAATCCAGTCACCGGTGAATTCTCATATAAGGTCACCGATGGCGGCAGACCGGCTGCCACACCTTGAATAAACGCTGCCGGTTGCACCATCGCCGCATGGGGCGTGAATAGGCCACGGGTGTAAAAATCGATGCCGGTGTATGCCTTGAGATCTTGTGCCGATAGGATGTCGTAACGCTCGCCCATGGCCTTGAGGTGCTTTTCATAATCCGCGAGGTGTTGCTCACCGCGGGCCGCGCAGGCGGCAGTAACTTTACCGCAACGATCAAAAACGCCGACAGGCAACTGACACTCTTCAGCCATCGCAGCTGCAAAATCAATGGCTGCTCGATGCAAACGTATATCGCGCGCATCGCGCTCGGCGGCACCGGCGTAGGAGCTAGAATTAAGCTCGTGGGGCAAATCGATCATAAAGCCACTGTTGCGCCCCGACGGCCCCTGGGCGACGCGCCCCGCCTCCAGCACCACAATGCGCTCGCCACTCACTCGCTGGCTAAGACGCCAAGCCGCCGCCAGACCGGCAAAACCTGCCCCAACGATTACCCAATCGGCATCTAGCGTGCCACAAACCTCATGAAAACTTGGCCCCGCGTCCAAGATCTCCCTCCAAGCCGATGGGCCCGGATCATTAGGCAATGGCGCAATATCCAAGCGCTGGATCATGAGACGCTGCCCACGCTAGTCGGTATTACCGTCGATGACATCATCGCCGATGTCGATCCAGACGGTTTTCAGTTCGGTGTATTGATCATGGGCATGGACTGAGTTGTCTCGCCCCCCAAAGCCCGATTGTTTAAAACCGCCAAACGGGGTGCTGATGTCGCCTTCACCGTAGCAATTGACGGTGACGGTGCCTGCGCGCAATTGCTGTCCTGCGCGCAGCGCGCGTCGATTGCTGGCAGTGAAGACTGAAGCGGCCAAACCATAAGCAGTGTCATTGGCTACTTGCATAGCTTCATCGAAACTATTGACAGTAATGACCGACAACACCGGCCCGAAGATTTCCTCTTGTGCCAGAGAATCTTGCGGCGCCACACCCTCGAAAATCGTCGGCGCCACAAACGGCGAACCGTCAAGCGTGCCACCGGCTAAAACCTGGTATCCCGCGGCTTTACCCTGCTCGATATATGCAGACACTTTTTCAAGATGCCGATTATCGATGAGGGCGCCCAGTGCATTTCGCGGATCTAACGGATCACCCAAGCGCCACTCTGTCAGGTGCCTTAGCACACGCTGCAAGAGCGCGTCTTTAACAGCCTGATGCACAATAAGTCGCGAGCCAGCGGAGCAGTTTTCACCCATATTCCAAAATGCTGCCGCACACAGTTGCTCGGCGACACGATCGAGGTTTTCAGCGTCATCGAGTACCACAAAGGCATTTTTACCACCCAACTCAAGGACAACTTTCTTCAAATTGGAATCGGCGGCATAACGTAGAAATTGACGCCCTGTTGCCGTTGAGCCAGTGAAGGTAAGCATATCTACCCCAGTGTGCAGTCCTAGGGGGGCACCCACGTCGGGACCGGTTCCGGTCACAACGTTGAATACGCCCCTCGGTACACCCGCCTCGGCCGCAAGTTCCGCCACACGCAGTGCAGTGAGGGAGGTTTGCTCGGCGGGCTTCACGATAACCGAACAGCCCGACGCCAGCGCCGGTGCTATCTTCCAAGCCAACATAAGCAGTGGGAAATTCCATGGCAGCACGGCCGCCACCACACCGATCGGTTCGCGAACAACCATGGCGATAGCATCGCGACCTGTAGGCGCTACTTGATCGTACAGTTTGTCGATGGCCTCGGCATGCCAGAGCAGCGTGGTGATGGTTTCGGGGATATCGACATCAGCGCAATCGGCTATCGGCTTTCCAGAATCGAGACTTTCAAGTACTGCTAACTCGTGGCGGTGACGCTTGATCAGTTTTGCCAGCGTAATCAGCACCGCTTTGCGGTGTCCCGGTGTCTGCTGATGCCAGCGACCATCTTCGAATGCCTGACGCGCCTTCTCGACCACAAAATCGACATCGTCGGCGTTACATTGGGCCAGCTCACACAAAGGCTCATGAGTTGCTGGGTTGTAGGTGGTAAAAGTTGCACCGCTAATGGCGGGACGGAAGGCGCCATCGATAAAGCTCATGCCGGTTGGTTTCAGCTGTGCGGCAATGGCTTGATACTCTGCATGGGTTAAACGCTCTGACATGACACCGTTCCCTTCACTGTTCGGCGAGCTGCACAGGTAGTGCCGCAATGGTTGTCTTTAAGGTTGCTATCACTTGCTCTAGGGCACGCTTATCGTCTTTATTCAACTCGCGTAACGGCGCACGCACAGCACCACCCGTTCGGCCGTCGAGGGTAACGCCGTACTTCACACTTTGAATGAACTTACCCCCCTGCTCGAGTACATGCATGAGCGGCAGCATAGCCATCATGATGCGTCGGCCGAGGGCAAAGTCATTGTTCAACACACACGCTTGATACAGCGCAATGTGCTCGGCGGGCAGGAAATTGGAGCCGGCGCAGACCCAGCTTTGGGCGCCCCAAGCGAAAAACTCCAATGCCTGATCGTCCATGCCACACGATGTCTGAATATGGGGGTAATCCCGCGCCAACATGTGAAGTCGGTTGATATCTCCGGAGCTCTCTTTAATGGCGCAAATCTGATTTGAACGCCCAACCCGATCGAAAAACTCGGCTTCCATATTCACGCCCATGCGGTCGGGATAGTTGTACAGCATCACCGGTAACTCACTGGCTCGGGTGATGCTCAGCACATGGGTCGCAAGCTCGCGTTGGGTGGGCAAGACATAAGGCGGTGTGGCGATGAGCAGCGCGTCGGCACCTGCGGCCGCGCCAGCCTCAGCGAGGGCCAAAGTGTGCTCGGGGTTAATGGAGCCCGTACCAAAAATAATGGGCAGGTCATCGCAGACCGCTTTGGCTGCAACCAGTAAATCAAGACGCTCTTGGTGGCTTTCAACATAGTATTCACCGGTGGTGCCGCCAACGACGAGGCCGTGTATACCCGCCGATACCAAGTACTGCACTTGGGTCTCATAAGCCGCGAAATCGATGCGCCCATCGGGCCCAAAAGGTGTAATTACTGGCGTATAAATACCTGAAAATATCATGCTAGTAGCAACCCTCCCTGGGGGATAACACGGCCGAAGCGCCCATTTTCGACACTGTGCTGCTCCAGCCCCATACAACTAACACGTTTAAAAAACGCATGATTTGTGTCGCAAAGGGACCCAAAATGACGCCAATAACGTGGTTATAGTGGACGTGGTCAGCACATACCCCCGCCACAAGCGAGGGTGAATACTTAGAGAAAACATGTCGCGCTGCGTTTGATCCATGGCCGTGGGTTTCCAGTAAAGCGTCCCAAGTACGACTTTACGCTAGGCAGCAGCGCTCATACTTTTCTGATTTAACGGCAAAGCGTTCGATAGGCGTCATCTAGCAAGCTCGGACGCAACAGAGATCCATTAAAACCGACGAGGCCCACGAGTGAACACGAAATCAACCCTTGAGCTCATTCACGAACGTCCCCCTAAGCACACGCTGCCCAGAGATTTGTATGTGTCAGAGGCTGCGTACCGGGATGACTTAGCCATGATTTGGCACCGCGAGTGGGTATTTGCTGGTCATACGGTTGAGTTACCCAAGCCTGGTAGTTGGTTCACCTTCCAGTTGGGGGATTACCCCATTGTGGTGGTTCGGGGGGACAAGGGTGATATCCGTGCGTTTCACAATGCCTGTCGTCATCGGGGTTCACGCATTTGCACGGAGGCAAAAGGCCGATCCCCCAAATTGGTATGTCCCTATCATAAGTGGACGTTCGGGCTGAGCGGCGACCTCATCTATGCGCCCAGCATGCAGGCCGATTTTGACAAGACCGATCAAGGGCTGCATCCCGTGCACGTGGGCAGTGTCGATACCCTTATTTACGTTTGTGTGGCAGACAATCCGCCGGATTTTGCACCCCTCCAGCAAGATCTCGCCGACTATTTAGCGCCCCATCAACTGGAAAACACCAAAGTGGCCTACGAATCCAACATCGTAGAGCAGGGCAACTGGAAACTGGTATTCGAGAACAACCGCGAGTGTTATCACTGCGAGGCCAATCACCCCGAGCTATCGTTGTCGTTTTTGGACAACACGTCGGTCTCCGGCATTGCAGGGGGCGAAGACCCTGCTCTCACCCAGTTTTGGAACAACTGTGAGGCCGCGGGTGTACCCAGTCGATTCAAGGTGAACGATACCGGCAGCTACCGGTTACTGCGCACGTTACTTACCGACGGCGCCAAAAGTTACACCCTAGACAAACAACCGGCTGTGAAGCAGCGATTAGATACCACCGGGCTCGATGACATTGGGGTGCTGCTCTACTACCACTATCCCAACACCTGGAATCACTTCATGGGCGACCACGCCATTACCTTCCGTATGCTGCCGGTCAGTCCAACGGAAACGCTGGTTACCACCAAATGGCTGGTACCCAAAGACGCGGTAGAAGGCAAAGACTACGACCTCGATAACCTGATCAAGGTATGGGTAGCAACCAACGATCAAGATCGTCGATTGGTTGAAGAAACCCAGCGTGGCGTGTCTTCACCGGCCTATGTCCCGGGACGTTATTCGGATATTAGCGAGTACGGGGTAAACCAGTTTATTGATTGGTACTGCCAGATCATGGCCCAGCGCTTGGCCAATTAGCACAAACGCCGGCCCATGCCGCTATAGCACGCGCACCAGTCGCAGCGCATCGAGAATGGCCGCATGGGTATTCCGTGCGGCAACGGCATCACCGATGCGAAACAGCTGGAAGCTGCCGTCTGAGTGACGCACTACCGATTGGGGCCTGCCTGCAACCAAGTCCTCGTAATTCACCTCGCCGCCATTGATGGCGTGCTCTCGCAGTTCGAAGTAAACCTCATCGAGGGGCCGGGTGCCGTGATTGACCACCACCTGATCAACCAGACGCTCACGGGTAGCACTGCCGTAGTCACTACCCAAAACCACCTGCAAACCACCCTCTCCCCGCGCCACCGACTGCAGTGTCCACGTGGGGGTGAAGGTAACGTCGTGCTGCTGCTGCAAGCGCAATGACGGGGTCAGTGACATGGCCATAACTTCAGTGAAAATATGTCGATCTCGGCATACCACCTCTACCTGTGAGCCGTGGCTCGCCAATGTCTCCGCCGCTTGTAGCCCTGCATAATCGCCGGCATCGTCGTAAATGAGCACCCGGTTACCCGGCTTTACCGCACCGGTGATAATGTCCCAGCTGGAGACCAATAATTCGTTACCTATGGGCAACAGCTCGGTATGGGGTAGCCCGCCGGTGGCCACAATGACCACCTGTGGATCCGCCGTGAGTACGGTATCGGCTTCGGCGTAGCTATTGAAGTGAAAGGTGACGCCCATACGTAAACACTCGTCGTAGCGCCACTGCACCAATTGGATCATTTCCTGACGACGCTTGGTTTGAGCGGTTAGTAGCACCTGCCCACCGGGGTCAGCTGCCGCCTCATGGACAATGACTTCATGACCCCGCGCCGCTGCCACCCGCGCGGCCTCAAGCCCTGCGGGCCCAGCACCCACCACCAGGATTCGTCGGCGCCTTTCAGCCAGCGTAATCGTGTGCGGCAACTCCAGCTCGCGGCCCGATGATGGATTATGAATGCACAGCGCCATACCCCCCTGATAGATGCGATCGAGACAGTAGTTCGCCCCCACACAGGGTCGAATACGCTCCTCTTCGCCGGCAAGAATCTTTGCCACGATATGTGGGTCGGCCAAGTGTGCCCGGGTCATGCCGACCATATCGAGCTTGCCCGAAGCGATGGCGTGACGGGCCGTTGCCACATCTTGAATTTTGGCCGCTTGGAATGTGGGGAAATTGGTGCTCGCCTTGATTTCACCGGCAAAATCCAAGTGCGGAGCACTGGGCATACCCTGTACTGGAATGACATCGGTAAGCCCGGCGTCGGTATCGATGTGGCCACGCACCACATTGAGGAAATCGACGAGACCCGACTCCTTCAGCCTTTGGGAAATGGCCAAACCATCGTCTTTATTCAAGCCACCGGGCAGCGCTTCGTCGCCGGTATAGCGCACACCCAAGACAAAATCGTCGCCAACCCGAGCCCGAATACCCCGAAGAATGTCGAAGGTCATGCGCAGTCGATTATCGAGGCTGCCACCGTAGGGACCGTCTAGATCATTGGTCAGCGGCGACCACACCTGATCGAGTAGATGCCCGTAGGCCATAATTTCAAGACCATCGAGACCCGCAGCGTGCATACGTTCGGCAGCGTCGACATAATCTTGGATGATGCGGGCAATATCCCAGTCTTCCATGCGCTTGGGGAAGGCCTTGTGGGAGGCCTCGCGCTCGTGACTAGCGGTAACCACCGGCAACCAATCGCCCTTATCCCAGCGGGTACGGCGGCCAAGGTGGCTCAATTGGATCATCACTTTGCAATCATGCTCGTGGCATGCGTCGGTTAATTCGCGCATCCACGGGACAATTTCGTCTTTCCAAACCAGCAGGTTATTGAACACCGGCGGGCTATCGCGGGAGACCGACGCCGACCCGGCGGTCATGGTCAGTGCAATGCCGGCCCTAGCACGCTCTTCGTGATAGGCCCTGTAACGTGCCTTTGGCATGCCGTCGTCGCAATAGGCCGGTTCGTGGCTAGACAGCATTAGACGATTTTTGAAGCGAAGATGCTTCAGGGTATAGGGCTGGAGCAACGGATCGTTTTTCATTATGAGATGACCGGTAACAGAAACTTGAGCAGTGTGAAACGGTCTGACTATGTGTCAAGAACCGGAAACGACACGGAGATGCATGTAAGCTACCCTCTGTGGCGAGACAGGCCTATTGATACAGCAAGCTACACACATCGACCCCACGGAGCGCATCAGGATGAACGAATCCACCACCACCTCGCCCGATCAACCCAACAGTCCAGCACGCAGCAAAACATCGACATGGCTTTTGTCTGCAGCTGGGTTACTCATCATCGGTGGTATTGTGGTTTGGGGTTTTGGTGAAGATTTACCCTATGGCAGCAAAGCACCCGAGGACACAACACCGATAGTGGAAACTATGCCTGGTGTGCCGACAGTGGTTGCGCCAGAGACCGACGTCGTAGAGCCAAGTGCACCCACAGCAGAGCCGTTGGATGCACCTGAACCCGAGCCAGAACCAATTGCGCCAGCATTGACCTTAGCCGAGAGCGACGCGGCGTTAAAAGCTGATATTGGATTAGTGAAGGGTGGGCGCCTGACACAACAGTTTGTGGCCTCACCCAATGCACTTGAGCGTACCGCCGCCATTGTTGACAACCTGCGCCAGGGCAGCATGCCGTACAAAATACTGCCATTCAGCCGACCCAAAGCCGCATTCCCCTTCCAAGACGATGGCTTAAAAGTCACCTTGGATCCCGCCGGTTTTAATCGCTATGACGCACTGGCTAACGCTATCGACGGTATCGATAGCGATGCTGTGGTGGCTTTGTATGGTCGTTATCAGTCGGCACTGGAGGAAGCCTGGGGCATGCTGGGCTACAGCGACGTGACTCTGGATGACGCGCTGATGACCGCGCTAGGCCAAATTTTGCTGGCGCCTTCCACACCGCCTGACGCACGCCTTATTCGCAAAGAAGCGGTATGGATCTACGAAGATGAAACACTAGAGGCACTGCCGGCGGTTCAAAAGCAACTGATGCGGATGGGGCCAGACAACGCCGAGAAAATTCAGAACAAGGTGCGCGATATTCGAGGCGCTCTGCTCGACCGCGCCGGCTAACCGGCTAACATCAGCGCATGGGCGGCAACCATTCCCCCGCCCCAATGCGCTCAAAGCCCGCCGCCCTGTAACTAGCGTCGATCAGGGCTTGTCCGCGATCGTTCACCAAAATGCCGTTGCCCAACTGATTCATCACATAAGCGACGGCGATATCGGCTTCGCGATCACAGAAACCAAAACTTCCCCCCATCCCCACGTGACCAAATGCCCGCCGTCCGATAATAAATCCATCGGTGCCCGGTTGATGACGATTATCCATGGATTTCATTAGCCCCAGAGAGAATCGGCTGCTGCAGCCCAAAGTGGCGTCTCGGTGGGTAGCCGAACTGACTGTCTCCAAGATAGCCGTGGTTTCATCGTTGAAACCCAGTTGTAAGCGCTTGCGATCATCGAGAAACACCGCCAGCAGACTCGCTAATGCCCTGGCGTTGCCCACACCGTTTGATGCGGGCATTTCGGCTTTCACGCTCGACAGCTCATTCACTGACTCAGTGCGCCAACCGCCGCTGTTATAGAACCAAAGATTGGGAATGGAACCGATGAGCTGGCTATCTTTTGCAATTCGTCTAACTGGGTCTTCGCGCCGAGGTTGATAAGGGTGGATAGGCGCTAAACGGGGAAACAGCGACTCGGGCAACCCAATGTACATATCAAGACCCAGAGGCTGGGCAAGCTGTTCATTGAAATAACGCCCTAGTGTGTGACCGGTGGTACGCCGCACCAGTTCACCCAAAATAAAGCCGAAAGTGATGGGGTGGTACCCCACGCGGGTGCCCGGCTCCCATAAAGGCACCTGCTGCTCAAGACGACCCGCCATGTAATCGTGGTCTTCATAAGCCCCACTGCGCAGGCGCTGCTGTAACACAGGCAAACCCAGCGTATGCGCTAACGCCATGCGCAAGGTACCGCCGGCCTGCCCCGCTTTTAGCTCTGGCCACACTTTTGAAAGGGGTGCGTCGTAGGTCATTTGACCATCGGCCACCAGACGGTGGATGACCATAGACGTAAGGATTTTGCTGCAGCTGTAAAACACCGCCATATTGTCTTCGTCCCAAGGGTCACCCCCTGCAACAACATGGCCACCCCACAGGTCGACAACCCGTTGTCCGCCAGCTACCACACAAAAACTGGCGCCCAGCTCGCCTTTACTAAAGTTATCGGCAAAGACCTGTGCCAGCGACTCCCAACCAGGGGCCACATAACCATGAATGAAGGCGACATCGTAGGCTTGCTGTACGGGATGGCAGCGTTCGTGGCGCGGCACCCAAGGCTCGCGCGGTTTGTTCAGACTACTCATGAAAATGAATCTTCAAGCAAATGCATAAAATGGTCGGGGTCGAAGCCGCGATATTGCATGAATCGCGCACGCCGTGCTTGCTCTTTTCGCCGATCGTCCCGCTGCTCTGGCAGCGGGGTATTACCAAAGCGTTTCTGATACACCTGCTCGGCCCTATCAAACCAATCGATATCGGATTCGGCGGGGTCGACCGCTTGCTCCCAGCGCATTGATAAACCTTTTTCGCGCAGGGTCTGATTGACCCGATGTGGCCCCAAACCCTTGATGAGACACTGACGCACCACTCCCGAGGCGAAACGGCTGTCGCTTTGGAGGCCTTCATGGGCGAGATCTTCAATGGTAGCCACAATAGCTTGCACGGTGACTGCATCTCGCCCGAAGCGCTTCTTCAGTTTACCAACAAGCTCATCGGCGCTGTGCTCGCGGCGGGCCAAGTAGTCCATGGCAACACGCCGCAAGTCTGCCGGATTGTGGCTTAACTCGCCCACGGATTTAGTCGGCGTTGGCAGCCTCGGCGGCGTCCGTATCTACCGCTGCCAATGGCACACCCATGGTTTGATGACGTATTTGACGCTCAATCTCTTGAGCAATGTCGGCGTGCTCATCGAGGAACCTTGCGGCATTGGCTTTACCTTGGCCGATCTTATCGCCCTTGTAGGCATACCATGCCAGGCATCACTGTTGTTTGCGGTGACAGTCACACTTCCACCCACGGAGCCTTTGGAGCTTTGGCTATGGGAATTGGAACCAGCGAGGTTGAGCACGTGCTTGCCACCC
>CBFHTF010000034.1:0-22789 GCA_965658685.1 Luminiphilus sp. | reverse complement strand
CGTCTTTTTAATTGTGGGTGGTGTAGGTAAAGACCAAGATTTCATACCACTTCGTGCCGCCGTAGAGCAGCATTGCCGTCGCGTGTTGACCTTAGGCCAAGCTGCCCGAGCGTTGGAGTTGGCTCTTGGCAACGTTGCGCCGACTCAGCGGGTTACCGATTTGAGTGCCGCCATTGATCGAGCTTCGCGGTCAGCGCGCCCCGGCGATATTGTGTTGCTGTCACCTGCCTGTGCCAGCTTTGACATGTTTGTCGATTTTCAGGCCCGCGGCGACTGTTTTAGGCAGTTGGTGGCACAGCATTTGACCTCGTTAGAGGTGGTGCAATGAGCGCTGCCGTGCAACACATGCAAGGCCGCAGAGTCGCCGGCAGAAGTGTCGCTGGTGCCACCGTGGCACCTGGTCGATCAGCTGACAATGGCGCGGACATTTTCTTGTTGGTGGTGGCAGTAAGTTTGCTTGCTGTTGGACTAATTGCTATCGCGTCAGCATCCATCGAACATGATGACTGGCATTTTGGTAACCCTTGGTACCACACCAGTCGTCACGTGGTTTATCTGGCGCTGGCAGCTCTCATTGGTGCTGCGGTTTATCGCATCCCTATTGAGGTCATAGAAAGAGCATCGCCCTGGTGCTTGATTGTTGCGCTGTTGCTCTTGGTCGTCGTGTTGTTGCCCGGTATCGGTAGGAGCGTCAACGGAAGTCAGCGCTGGATACCGCTGGGGCCTTTGACGGTACAGCCCTCTGAGATCGCCAAGGCGGCTTTGGTCCTCTATAGCGCCGGTTATTTGGTGCGTCATGGAGAGCAACTGCGGAGTCATTGGCACGGTATGGCCAAGCCTGTCTCGGTGTTACTGCTGGTGGCGGGCCTATTGATGGCCGAGCCTGATTTTGGCGCTACAGTCATCGCTTGTGGCGCGGTGTTCGGTATGTTGTTTTTGGCTGGCGCACAATTGCGATATGTGGCGTTGCTTGTGCTGTTAGGTGTGGCGGCTTTAGTGGGCCTGGCAGTGAGTGCACCCTATCGGCTTGAGCGTCTAACCGCCTATCGTAATCCCTGGGCGGACCCGTTTGACTCCGGCTTTCAACTCATTCAATCGCTGATTGCTTACGGACGCGGTGAGTTATGGGGTGTGGGTCTGGGTAATAGCGTGCAAAAGCTATTTTATCTACCCGAGGCTCATACGGATTTTGTGTTCTCGATTTGGGCCGAAGAGACGGGCATGGTCGGTGCTTTAACGGTGCTCGCGCTCTATACGCTATTAGTTGGCCGAATACTGTGGATTGGGTGCCGTGCAATTGCGCGCGGCAATCCTTTCGCAGCTTATGTCTGTTACGGTTTTTCACTCATTTACGCGGGGCAGGCTTTCGTCAACATTGGTGTTAGCTCGGGTCTGCTGCCCACCAAAGGACTGACACTGCCTTTTATCAGCTACGGTGGCAGTAGTTTGATCGTCAACTGCATGATGCTGGCTGTCATCTTGCGCATTTCCCATGGCTTGCAAGCGAACGATATTCCACGCAATGGGAGGCCTCATTGATGGCTGCTCTTAATGCGCATGATGGAATCGCTCCGGTTGCACTAATTATGGCGGGTGGCACAGGTGGGCATGTTTATCCGGCGTTAGCGGTTGCAGATGCGCTGGCTAATGCAGGCTGGATGGTGCATTGGCTGGGTACAAACCGAGGACTAGAGGCACGTGTTGTACCGGCGGCCGGCTACCCATTGCACACCTTGCCGATGCGTGGTGTGCGCGGAAAAAACCCCTTGTCAGTGGTGTCTGCGATGGCGCGAGTACTTGTTGCCTTTGTTCAGGCTGTTGCGCTGCTCCGTCGATTGCGCCCGCGAGTACTGCTGGGCATGGGGGGATACGCGGCGGGTCCGGCGGGGCTTGCGGCGGCTGTGCTTGGGTATCCTTTGGTCATTCATGAGCAGAATGCTGTCGCAGGCACCACTAATCGCTATCTGGCGCCGTTGGCCAAGCGAGTTCTGTGTGGTTTTGCTGGCGCTTTCCCCGAGAAGCGCCGGCCAATCGTGGTGGGTAACCCAGTGCGTTCGACAATTTTGTCGGTCGAGTCAGCGCCACCAACCTGCAGCTTTTCAGAGAGTCGGCCCTTGCGATTATTGGTGTTGGGGGGAAGTTTGGGCAGCCTACCCTTGAATCAGCGAGTCCCCCTTGCGTTATCCACGCTTCCGGCGTCTCTCCTCGGGGTTATTGCGGTTCGACATCAATGCGGTCGTGATCACAGCGAGCTAACAACATCGGCATACCATCAAACCGATGTCAGTGTGGAGGTGATGCCTTTCATTGACGATATGGCCGCGGCATACCAGTGGGCCGATCTGGTCATTTGCCGCTCTGGTGCCCTTACCGTTGCAGAACTTGCTGCGACAGGAACACCATCGGTGCTTGTGCCGCTCCCCCATGCTATTGACGATCATCAAACGCATAATGCCCGGGCTTTGGCAAATGCTGGGGCGGCTCTACTTATACCTCAGGCCCAGCTGACGCCTAAGGTAATAGGTGATGTTGTAGCCAAAATGGTTGCCCATCCCGAGCGCTTACAGTTGATGGCACAGCGTGCACTGGAGCAGACACACAGCGATGCTACCGAGCAAGTGGTTGGCCACATGCTGGAGGTGTGCAGTGAGTCTTAACGGTAGCTTAACTACACCTCCTATGATGCGACGTATCCGCCGAATTTTTATGGTGGGTATCGGTGGCTCGGGCATGAGTGGCATTGCCGAGGTGCTGGCCGGTTTGGGTTACACGGTGGTTGGCTCCGATTTACAAGAAACGTCGGTCGTAACCCGTCTTCGGGCGCTAGGTATCACCGTTCATATTGGTCATCACCCCGAGCACATTACCGATGTCGATGTCCTGGTGGTCTCTAGTGCCATTAGCGCTGCCAATCCAGAATTGATCGCCGCGCGAGAAGCCCGTATTCCCATTGTTCCTCGCGCCGAAATGTTGGCAGAGCTGATGCGTTATCGCTACGGCATTGCGGTGGCAGGCACTCACGGGAAAACCACCACAACGAGTCTTCTCGCTTCAATCTTTGGCGAGGGCGGTGAAGATCCTACATTTGTCATCGGTGGCGTTTTAAATAAGGCGGGTAGCAACGCTCAGCTAGGCCAAGGTCGTTATCTGATTGTCGAGGCGGATGAGAGCGATGCATCCTTTTTGCATTTGCTGCCCATGGTGAGTGTGGTCACCAATATCGAAGCCGACCACATGGAGCATTACCAAGGTGATCTGCTGAACTATCAGCGGGCATTTGTAGACTTCTTACAGAACCTGCCGTTCTATGGTTTGGCAATCATGTGTCTCGATGACCCGGGTGTTCGGGTTGTTTTGCCAAAAGTAACCCGTCAAGTGATCACTTATGGCACGGCATCGGATGCTGATTATCGAGTCGACGCTATCACCGCTAGCGGTATGGCCACTGCCTTCACCTTACATCGCCCGGGTGCACAGGAACCTTTGCAACTTCAGGTAAACATGCCGGGTCGACACAATGTGCTTAACGCCGCCGCCGCCGCAGTGGTGGCCTCTGAGATGGGCATTGCAGAAACCGCCATTTGGCGGGGATTGAGCGCATTTGCCGGTGTCGGCCGGCGATTCAGTGCTATGGGTCAGGTGCGCTGGCAGGGTGGAACCGCGTTGCTGGTTGATGATTACGGTCACCACCCCACTGAGGTGGCGGCAACGTTAGCGGCGGCCAATCAAGCCTTTCCCGGTCGACGCGTTGTGATGGTCTACCAACCTCACCGCTACACCCGTACCCGAGATCACTACGAAGATTTCGTAGAGGTGTTATCTGAGGCGCAGCTGTTGGTATTGCTCGAAGTCTATCCTGCCGGCGAGGAGCCTATTCCCGGTGCCGACAGCCGCTCTCTTGCGCGCAGTATTCGTCAGCGTGGTGCTGTTGAACCTATCTTTGTGTCCGATGTTAACGATGTTGCCAGCGTTTTATGTGACATCTTAGAAGACGGTGATCTGTTATTGACTCAGGGGGCCGGCAATATCGGTCGATTGGGTCAGCAGCTTGCGAGTGCAACATCACTAGAGGAGTTGTCATCGTGACGGGGCTGCTAAATGGACGTCGATTTGCTGTTCTCATGGGAGGCAGTGCCGCCGAGCGTGCCATCTCTCTTGAGAGCGGCAACAACGTAGCCAGTGCCTTAAGCGCAGAGGGGGCGGATGTTGTATGCGTTGATCCAGCGACCGACCAATGGCCAGAGCGGTTACAAGGCGTTGAGTTCGCCTTTAATCTTTTGCATGGGCCGGGTGGTGAGGATGGCACGCTGCAGGGTTTGTTTGATTTGATGAAGCTCCCTTACAGCGGATCTGGTGTTCTGGGTTCTGCGATCACCATGGATAAAGTGCGCACCAAGTGGTTGTGGCGTGGTGCGGGTTTACCGACGCCTGAATTCGTAGTTCTCACCGGTGACAGCGATTGGCAAGCGCTGATTGACAAGTTTGGCACCCTCTTTGTGAAACCCTCTAAAGAGGGTTCGTCGATTGGCATGACGAAGGCAGTTACGGCCGCTCAACTCGAGGCCGCTTGGCAAAAGGCTGCCGCCTATGGCGCTGATGTAATGGCTGAAGTGTTTGTCGATGGCCCGGAATACACCGTTGCAATCCTTGGAGATCGCGCATTGCCAGCAATCCGAATTCAGCCAGCCGCTGAATTTTACGATTTTGACGCTAAGTATGTTTCCGATGACACGCAATTTCACTGTCCATCGGGACTCAGTGAACAGGAGGAGCGTTCACTTCAGCAGTTGTCATTACTCGCCTTCAAAGCCGTGGGTGCACAGGTTTGGGGGCGCGTTGACCTGATGCGCGACTCTACCGGGAGTTGGCAGTTGCTAGAGGTTAATACTGTCCCGGGAATGACTAGCCATAGTTTGGTACCCATGGCGGCGAAGGCCGCCGGTATGGCGATGCATGAGCTACTCATTGATATTTGCCGGCTCAGTTTGGAGGTGCGCCCTGATGTCTAATATGGCCGCAACTCGAACGCGAGCTTCCCAGCACGCTAACGACAAAAACACGTTAGAAGTGCTGGTAACGGCCCTTCGCCGCGTGGCACTTATCAGCGGTTTCATTGTGATCAGCGCCGGCTTAATGGCTGTTGCGTTTTGGAGCGTGGGGCAACTTGCGGACTTGCGCGTACAGCGCATTACGGTAGCGGGTGCAACCGAGCAAGTAACACCAGCCGCCATTCGTCGTGTCATGGAACCGCATCTTGAGCAGCAGTTTATGGCTATTGATTTAGCTGAGGTGCGAAAGCAGCTTGAGCACATGCCTTGGGTGCACAGCGCGAATATCAGGCGTCAATGGCCCGATACCCTTGCGGTACACATTAAGGAGCAACTGCCCATAGCGCGCTGGAATGACCGAGGCTTCCTTAACCACGAGGGGCGGTTTTTCAGCGGCGACATGGCGCCACGTTGGCAGGGCTTGCCCAATCTGGTTGGGCCGGAGGGAACCCAAGCCAATCTGATGAAGCGCTATCAGATGTTGGAATCGTTGATGACCGGTTTGGAGTTGCGGCTTCAACAGTTGTCCGAGGATTCGCTTGGGCAAGTCAGTTTTGTGTTGGCCGACGGCACCGAGGTCATGCTGGGCGATCGAGCATTGGCCCTTCGGGCTCGACGGTTCGCTGAACTCTACCAACATCACCTTTCATCAGGTCAAGTTACACGGATCGATTTGCGTTACGAGCACGGTGCTGCCGTGCGCGTTATCGATCAGCAATTTGTGGCCGCTGTAGACAAACAAAAAGGGCAAGGTCATGGCATCTGACGCTGACAAAAAAATGCTTGTTGGTCTCGATATCGGTACCTCCAAGGTTGTGGCAGTAGTCGCAGAGGTTGATGCCGAGGGCGTCGTCGAAATTGTGGGTATCGGCTCGCATCCATCGCGAGGCATGAAGAAAGGTGTGGTTGTCGATATTGAGTCGACGGTAACTGCGATACAGCGAGCAGTGGAAGAGGCCGAGTTAATGGCGGGTTGCCAAATTCACTCGGTCTATGTGGGTATTGCAGGCAGTCATATTCGCTCAATGAATTCCCATGGCATCGTCGCCATCCGCGAGGGTGAGGTAGTTAAGGCTGACCTTGAGCGCGTTCTTGATGCAGCGCAAGCAGTGGCGATACCCGCCGATCAGAAAGTCTTGCATGTGCTGCCCCAGGAATACTTGATCGACAATCAAGGGGGTATTAAAGAGCCCTTGGGCATGTCGGGGGTGCGCCTTGAAGCAAAAGTACATCTCGTCACTTGTGCAGTGAATGCCGCACAAAATATCGAGAAATGCATCCAGCGCTGTGGGCTTGCGGTCGACGGTATTATTTTGGAGCAATTGGCGTCCAACTATTCCGTGCTAACCGATGATGAGCGTGATTTGGGTGTCTGTTTGGTAGATATCGGTGGCGGAACCTCAGATATCGCCATTTTCACCGATGGCTCGATCCGGCACACCGGGGTCATCCCTATCGCGGGTGATCAGGTAACCAACGACATCGCCATGGCATTGCGTACGCCAACCCAGCATGCCGAGGAAATCAAAATTCGCTACGCCTGCGCACTGACTCAGCTCGCAGGTCCCGATGAGACCATCAAAGTGCCCAGTGTTGGCGATCGACCTCCGCGGGATTTGTCGCGTCAGTCACTCGCTGAAGTTGTAGAGCCCCGTTATGACGAGCTCTTCACCTTGATTCAGGCTGAGTTGCGTCGCTCGGGTTATGAGGAGCTGATTCCCGCAGGCATCGTGCTTACGGGTGGCACCTCGAAAATGGAAGGTGCGATGGAGCTGGCAGAAGAGATTTTCCATATGCCGGTCCGGGTTGGTTCACCACAACATGCTAAAGGCCTGAACGACATTATTCGAAATCCCATCTACGCCACGGCGGTCGGTTTGCTGCTTTTTGGCGCACGAGATGAACAGAGCCATTCATCGTTACGCGAACCCAAAGTGAGGGTAGACCGGTTAACGACGGGTGTGCTTGCGGGAATTAAAGATTGGTTTGGAAAACGTTTTTAAAGGTTTTGGTAGCCGCCTCGGGGCGGTTTACCAGAGTCAGAGCTCGACGTGAGTCGGTCATTGATGCAAAGGGGAGAAAGACAATGTTTGAACTCGTAGACAGTGCGCCGGAAAGCGCCGTTATTAAAGTCATTGGTGTTGGTGGTGGCGGCGGTAACGCCGTGCGGCACATGATTGAAAACTCGGTTGATGGTGTGGATTTTATCTGTGCCAATACCGATGCACAGGCACTCTCGGATATCACCTCCAAGACGGTATTACAGTTGGGGACGGCTATCACCAAAGGTCTCGGCGCCGGCGCCAATCCAGAGATAGGCCGTGCAGCCGCACTGGAAGATAGGGAACGTATTGCTGACGCACTGCGCGGCGCCGATATGGTGTTCGTGACGGCCGGTATGGGTGGTGGCACCGGTACCGGTGGTGCACCTATCGTTGCTGAGGTCGCTCGCGAGCTAGGGATTTTGACGGTGGCGGTTGTGACTCGCCCGTTCAGCTTCGAGGGCAAGAAGCGCGTGAAGATTGCGGAAGAGGGTCTTCGGGAACTTGAGGCCCACTGTGACTCTCTAATCACCATACCTAACGAGAAGCTTCTTGAGGTTCTGGGCAAAAATACCAGTCTCTTGGATGCCTTTAAGGAGGCCAATGATGTACTTTTGGGGGCTGTCCAAGGCATAGCCGACCTAATCATCCGTCCAGGAATGATTAACGTCGACTTTGCCGATGTACGTACGGTGATGTCAGAAATGGGATCAGCCATGATGGGCACAGGCAGTGCGTCGGGTGAGAACCGAGCGCGAGAAGCTGCCGAAAGGGCCATCAACAGTCCGCTGCTCGATGACATTAACCTGAGCGGCGCACGCGGCGTACTGGTCAACATTACAGCGGGACTCGATTTGTCCCTGGGGGAGTTCTCCGAAGTCGGGGACACCATAGAAGAATACGCATCAGATGATGCAACGGTTGTGATCGGAACGGTTATCGATCCGGAAATGACCGACACGCTGAAGGTAACGGTAGTGGCAACCGGTTTGGCTAGTGGTGAAGGCCGGCCCTCGTTAACAGTGGTTGACAGCAAATCAGTCAGCGCTGCTGGCGCGTCTCCGACGACGGGCACTAATTACGATTTGCCGCCATCGACACGAGCGCGGGTAGCGGCGTCGGCAGGCGCAGGCCAAGCGGCTTCGGCGGTAGAAAAAAGTGGTGAGGAATATTTCGATATTCCGGCCTTTTTGCGCCGACAGGCGGACTGATCTCCAGTTCGCTTGTCGTGTTTCTGCCAAGTGGTGGAGCACAGGGCGATAGCTGATCACGGGTAATGCAAACACGCTGTGCTAGCGTCTTTATTTGAGCCCGTGTAAGACGAAACTGGGATTTGACATGATTAAACAACGGACGTTGCGAAATCCAATTAAAGCCACAGGTGTGGGCTTGCACACGGGTGAGAAAGTGTTCTTGACACTGAGTCCCGCACCAATTGACAACGGCATTGTATTTCGACGCACTGATTTGTCCCCGGTTGAGGTGATCCCCGCCTCTGCGGACAATGTCGGTGACACAACGTTATCGACCAGTTTGGGTCTGGGTGATGCAAAAGTCTCCACCGTCGAGCACTTATTATCGGCGATGGCGGGTTTGGGCATCGACAACGCGTACGTCGATGTCACTGCGCCCGAGGTGCCTATCATGGATGGCAGTGCGGGACCCTTCGTGTTTCTACTGCAGTCTGCAGGCATTGAAGAGCAGCCGGCGCCCAAGAAGTTTATTCGAATCAAACGCCCAGTGACGGTCAGTTATGGCGACAAACAAGCCAGCTTACTCCCCTTTGATGGCTTTAAAGTGTCGTTCTCCATTGATTTTGATCACCCTGTGTTTCACGATCGATCGTCGCTTGCGGAGATTGATTTTTCGACGACCTCGTTTGTTAAAGAGGTCAGTCGGGCCCGCACATTTGGTTTCATGCACGAAATTGAGTACCTGCGATCTCGCGGTTTAGCCCGCGGAGGTAGTGTTGACAATGCGATTGTTGTCGATGAATTTCGTATTCTGAATCAAGACGGGCTGCGCTACGAAGATGAGTTCGTCAAACACAAAGTACTTGACGCTATTGGTGACTTATATTTGCTGGGTCACTCGCTGATTGGTGAGTTTCGTGCCCACAAGTCTGGACATGCACTCAACAATGCTGTGTTGCGTGCATTGATGGCGCAAACCGATGCTTGGGAAGAAGTCACCTTTACGGGCACTGAAGAGTCGCCGATTGCCTACAGTCCAGTGCCGCTGGCGGCCACGGCCTGAGACTCCCTGAGCACGCAGTATGCCGCGGCATCCGATCGTAAACGATTGTTTGTAGTGGTATTGTCGGCTTTGAAGTTGTGTCTACACGTGGCATGATCCCGACCTCATCCTAAACGGCTGCCTCCCTTGAAGCTTATTCTTGTACAACGCACCGCTGCGTCCCGAACTATCGAGTTCGGACGCTGGTCTATGGCGGCGGTTTCGTTGTTGTGTTTAGGCTTGCCCCTCAGTCTCATGGCAGTGGGTTACGACCTGGGTGTGCGTATTGGCACTGAACAGGCTCAAGAGGCGAGGGTTTCCGCTGCTGAAGAAGCCGCTAGTAGTCGAGCCAGAGAGCTGGCGCAATTGTCGGCGCAAGCGAAGCAGCAGCTCGAAATCATGACGCGCAAACTGGCGCTATTGCAGGCCAGGGTTACTCGACTCGACGCATTGGGTGGGCACTTAACGGCCATTGCTGGACTCGACGATGGCGAATTCAGTTTTGCCACGCCGCCGGCCTTTGGCGGCCCCTTAGAGCCGGCATCAGAGGCTACGGTACTGCCGTCAGTATTTAGTGATCAGTTGGCTGGCCTGAGTCAAACCCTCGATGATCGAGACACCCAGCTAAATGTTCTTGCAGGGTTGCTCGCTGAAGCTGAATTGCGCCAAGAAGCCATGCCATCGGGCAGACCTATTGAGGGTGGCTGGTTATCTTCGAGCTATGGTTACCGAACGGATCCATTCACTGGCAAGCGCGCATGGCACGCTGGTGTCGACTTTGCAGGCAAGGCAGGCAGCGCTGTTAACGCTGTTGCAAGTGGTGTGGTGAGCTGGAGTGGCGAGGGTGCTGGGTACGGCAATCTTGTTGAGGTAGCCCACGGTGATGGCCTTGTTACGCGCTATGGTCACAACGAAGAAAATCTGGTGCAAGTGGGTGAGCTGGTACGTCGAGGACAGCCCATAGCCCTCATGGGAAGCAGTGGTCGATCGACAGGACCCCATGTGCATTTCGAGGTTTATAAGCACGGTAGACCCGTTGACCCTTCAAGCTACGTCCGGCGCAATATTCGCTAAGCCCGCCTCAATGTGACTCCATCGTTCGATCCGGTATGCGTCCATATCGGCCCTGTTGCCCCTATTTGAAGTTAACACCATGATCTCAAATCTACTGAAAAAAGTTTTCGGCAGTCGCAATGACCGAGAACTCAAGCGCCTGAAAAAAACTGTCAAACGCATTAACGACCTCGAGAGCGAGATTGAGGCGCTCTCAGATGACCAGTTACGGGCTAAAACCGACGAGTTTAGAGGGCGCCTTACTGGTGGTGCATCCCTCGATGATCTGCTGCCTGAAGCGTTTGCAGTGGTTCGAGAAGCCGGACGACGCACCATGGGGATGCGCCACTTTGACGTGCAGCTTGTGGGCGGAATGGCGCTACACGAGGGTAAGATTGCCGAGATGCGCACCGGGGAGGGCAAGACCCTGGTGGCAACGTTACCCGCCTATTTGAACGCGTTACCCGGGCACAGCGTGCATTTGGTCACTGTCAACGATTACCTCGCTAGTCGTGATGCGGCCTGGATGAGCCCGCTTTATGAATTCTTGGGGCTGACGGTCGGTGTGATTCGATCGGGGCAGTCGGCGACCGATAAACGTGCGGCTTACGCCAGCGACATCGTCTATGGCACCAATAATGAGTTTGGCTTCGATTATCTTCGAGACAATATGGCGTTCAGCCTAGAGGATAAAGCGCAGGGCAAGCTGGCATTCGCCATTGTCGACGAGGTGGATTCTATCCTCATTGACGAGGCGCGCACCCCTCTGATTATCTCTGGCGCCGCCGAGGACAGCTCAGAGCTCTATCGCGCTGTGAATAAGCTCATTCCGCGATTGACGCTGGAGACTGAGGGTGCAGAGGGTGACTTCACGGTTGATGAAAAGTTGCGCCAGATTGAGCTGACCGAGGCGGGTCACGAAAAAATAGAGACAATGCTGGTTGATGCCAAGTTGCTGGAAGAGGGCGACAGTCTCTATGCTGCGACCAACTTGGGTTTGTTACATCATGTGCATTCCGGGCTGCGTGCGCACAACCTTTATCAGCGAGATGTTGAATACATTATTCAAAATGGCCAAGTCGTACTGATTGATGAGCACACGGGCCGCACCATGCCCGGCCGACGTTTATCTGAAGGCTTACACCAGGCTATCGAGGCTAAGGAAGGGGTTAATATTCAGAGCGAGAGCCAAACCCTTGCATCGACGACTTTCCAAAATTACTTCCGCTTGTATGACAAGTTAGCTGGCATGACCGGCACGGCTGACACTGAGGCTTTTGAATTTCGCCAGATTTACGGTCTTGAAGTGGTGGTGATGCCCACGAATAAGCCAATGGTGCGTAAAGATCTCAATGACCTCGTTTACCTGAGCCGAGAAGAAAAATTTGATGCCATTGTTACGGATGTTAAATCGTGTATCGAGAACCAAGCACCAGTACTTGTGGGTACCGCTTCTGTAGAGACATCTGAAGAGCTATCCGCTCATTTTAAGCGCGAGGGCATTGTTCATAAGGTTTTAAACGCTAAGTACCACGAGCAAGAAGCCGAGATCATTGCCCAGGCTGGACGCCCGGGTATTGTCACCATTGCCACTAACATGGCTGGCCGCGGTACCGATATTGTATTGGGTGGCAGCCTAGAGGTTGAGTTGTCGGCCGAGGGCGTGGATGAGGCGGCCGCTGAAGCCATTCGGGCCGACTGGCAACAGCGACACGATACCGTCATGGCTGCCGGTGGCCTGCATATTCTGGGTACTGAACGACATGAGTCACGGCGAATTGACAACCAGCTGCGTGGTCGCGCTGGTCGTCAAGGCGATCCTGGTGTTTCCCGGTTTTATTTATCGCTTGAAGACAATCTGATGCGCATTTTCGCGTCGGAGCGTGTGAAGAGTTTCATGCAGGCATTGGGTATGGAGAAGGGCGAGGCCATCGAACACCGTATGGTTACCAATGCCATTGAAAAAGCTCAACGTAAAGTAGAGGGCCGCAACTTCGATATTCGTAAGCAACTGCTTGAATACGATGATGTGGCTAATGATCAGCGTAGCATCATCTATCGGCAGCGCGATGACTTGCTGGCAGAGGGTGATATTTCCGAAACCATCCAGCAAATCCGCGAAGATGTTGTCAACAAAGCCATCGATAGCTTTGTGCCGCCTATGAGTGTTGAGGAGCAATGGGATATTCCCGGCCTCGAGCGACAGCTGGAGGCTGAATTTGCAGTGTCATTGCCGTTAAGCACATGGCTAGAGGATGACAAGGGTTTGCACGAAGAAAGCCTGCGACAGCGTATTGTCGACAGTGTTCAAAGTGCCTACGAAGCCAAGTGTGCTGAAGTGGGCGAGGGCATGCGGCAACTTGAGAAGCAAATCATGTTGCAGGTGCTAGATACTTTATGGAAAGAACACCTGGCCACTATGGATCAGTTGCGCCAAGGTATCCATCTGCGTGCTTACGCAAATAAAAATCCAAAGCAAGAGTACAAGCGCGAGTCGTTTGAGCTATTCGAAAATTTGCTTGAGCGACTCAAATATGAAGTGATTCGTTTCCTCAGTCATGTTCAAGTTCAGCGACGTGATGAAGCCGAGGCTATTGAACGTCAGCGTCGAGAGGAGGCCGCGCGCCAGCAACTGGCCTTTGAGCATGCTCAAGCGTCAGCGGTACCCGATGGTACTCAGGCTGCCGGCGGTGATGACATGGCTGAAAAGCCAGAGACGGTGATTCGCGATGCACCCAAAGTGGGCCGCAATGACCCCTGCCCCTGTGGCAGCGGCAAAAAATACAAGCAGTGCCACGGTAAATTAGCGTGAGTGGTATGCCACTCGCTGTGCCGGGTGTGCGGCTTGGTGTCGCCCAAGCTGGTATTAAACGCCCGGGAAAAGATGACTTAACGGTTATTGAATTGGCGCCCGATTCTGTGTGTGCTGCGGTGTTCACACGCAATGCGTTTTGTGCAGCGCCGGTGCACGTTGCTCGCAGCCATTGGCATGACTCTGATCATCATCCGCGCTACTGGGTAATCAATACGGGCAACGCCAACGCCGGTACCGGTGAGCAAGGTATGGCAGCGGCGCAAACCACTTGCCAAGCTGTCGCCACCCTGTGCGACTGTGCCAGTAGCGATGTGATGCCTTTCTCGACAGGTGTCATTGGTGAACCGCTACCTGTTGAAAAGTTGACTCAAGCACTCCCAGCGGCTATCGCCGATCTTCATGTTGACGGTTGGGAGCGTGCGGCTTCGGCTATTCTGACGACCGATACGCGGCCGAAATGGGCGTCTCGCACAATTACTATTGCGGGCCAGTCCATAACGCTAACAGGGATCTCTAAAGGCTCGGGTATGATCTGCCCCGATATGGCCACCATGCTTGGCTTCATCGGCACCGATGCATTTATTGATTTTGCGTTGCTCGATACCCTTTTTCGTCGTGCTATCGATGTGAGCTTTAATCGAATCACTGTCGATGGCGACACCTCAACCAATGATGTTGCTGTTGTTGCAGCGACTGGTGCGAGCGGTGTGCGTATCGACACCCAAGACAATGCCGCTGTCGATGCCTTTACCGAAGCACTCACAGAAGTGTGTATTGACTTGGCTCAGGCCATCGTACGCGATGGTGAAGGTGCCACCAAGTTTGTTGAGCTGCGCATTGAGGGCGGTCGTGATGAGGCCGAGTGCGAAGCCGTTGCCCGTACTATTGCACATTCGCCCTTGGTTAAAACGGCACTGTTTGCCAGTGACCCGAATTGGGGGCGATTGCTGGCTGCTATTGGTCGCGCCGGCTTAAACAATTTGGTGGTGGAAGACGTCTCTATTCACTTGAACGGTGTGCTCATTGCAGAGCATGGCGCTCGCGCTATGTCTTACACCGAAGAGCAGGGCCAGCAGGCCATGTCGGCCTCCGATTTGCTTATTCATGTGGGCTTGGGTCGAGGGCCAGCTGTGGCCACGGTATGGACAACGGATTTGTCCTACGACTACGTTCGCATCAACGCTGAATATCGCACGTAACCGAGGTTTAGTGATGACGCCGCCAGTGCTGCATGTGGTTGTGGGGGTGCTAATGGATGACAAGGGCCGTTTGTTAATCCAGCGACGTGCCAAGGGCGCCCACCAGGGAGGGCTCTGGGAATTTCCTGGCGGTAAACGAGAGCTCGGTGAATCGGTGCTAGAGGCACTGCAGCGTGAACTCCGAGAGGAGCTGGGTATTGCCATTGATACCGCGTCTGCTCAGCCCCTGATTCAAGTTCAGCATGATTACGGCGGCAGTGGGGTATTACTCGATACGTGGCGTATTGCCGCTTGGTCGGGCGAGCCCATTGGTGTCGAGGGACAGCCTATTGCGTGGATGTTACCCGGCGAGCTTGATCAGTTTGAGTTCCCTGAGGCCAATCGGAGCATCATCTCGGCGCTTCGGGATTACGAGCAAGCCTAAGAAGTCTTTGGTGTAATTCATTCACTTGCTGGTGCAGAGATGCTAACGAGCCACTGTTGTCAATAATGTCATCGGCGCCAGCGAGCCGCTTATCCCGCGATAATTGCGCGGCCATAATCCGTTCAATTTGTTCACGGCTGTTTTGATCTCGCAGGCTTGCACGCACTATTTGCAGCTCTGTTGGCACATCGACAACGACAACATGATGGACCAGCCTGCGCTGCTCAGACTCTAGCAACAGGGGCGATACCAGCACCACGTAGGGGCCAGGTGCACTGGCAAGTTGTTTCTCCATGCGTTCGCGGATCGCAGGATGGGTAAGGCTCTCTAGCCAGAGCCGTTGCGCCGGATCTTGAAAGACAATCTGCCTCAATGCCGCTCTATCGAGGGTGCCATCGGCGTTAAGGATTTGATCGCCGAAGTGATCGACGATGGCCGACAATGTAGCCTCGCCCGGCGAGACGACGTCGCGAGCTACGATATCTGCGTCGACGATGCAGATACCTAACTTAGATAAATAGTCAGTGACGGCGGACTTGCCGCTACCAATACCGCCGGTAATGCCAACGACCAAGTGCATTAGCTCAGACCTGTAAGCGCTAAATACAGGCCTGTGAGCTCTGTTTGGAAGAAGAGGCAGAGCAAACCCGCGCCAGCTAAGTAGGGGCCAAAGGGTATGGGCACGTCGCGTCCTTGTCGTTTCAGGATCATAAGCGCAATGCCAATTATTGCACCCACAAAAGACGACAAGGTGATGACCAGCGGTAGTGCTTGCCAACCAAACCAGGCGCCTAGGGCAGCTAGTAGTTTGAAGTCACCATAACCCATCCCTTCTTTACCAGTGGTGATCTTGAATAACCAATAGACGCTCCACAGTATGAGATAGCCGGCCATGGCTCCTATAACCGCCTGTTCAAGGGATACGAATATGCCGCCAATATTCAGCAGCAGTCCCAGCCACAGTAAAGGTAGTGTGATGCTATCGGGAAGAAGCTGGGTATCGAGATCGATACCCGTTAGGGCAATTAACGCCGAGATTAGTAGAAGCGCCCCTACGAGAGCTGTTGTTGGGCCGAAATGGATGGCTGCTGCGACCCACAGCAAGGCTGTGATGGCTTCAATAAGGGGGTAACGTAAACTTATGGGCGCCTTACATTGGGCACATTTCCCCCCCAAAGCAACATAGCTCAACACTGGGATGTTATGCCAGGGTTTGATGGGCTCACCACAACAGGGGCACTGGGAGCCCGGGAATGCAAGATTGATGGGAGGATCGCTGGGGACGGGCTGTTCCAAAAATTCGCAACATTCCCTTCGCCAAGCTTGGGTCATCATCTTCGGCAAGCGCAAAATGACAACATTAAGGAAGCTGCCAACCACTAAACCGGTAAGGCCAGTACATAGATAGAGAAACCATGGAATATCAAAGGCAGTCGGCAAGGGAAGCTCGCTGGTTGTTGTGTTTATGGGGTGGTTAAACGACGGACCCGAGCATGAAGATGGGGAGGTACATGGCAACCATTAGACCACCCACCAACACGCCTAGTACCGACATAATAATGGGTTCCATGAGCGAACTAAGGCTGTCGACCGCGTTATCAACTTGGGCCTCGTACTGGTCTGCCACTTTGCCCAGCATCTCGTCGAGGGATCCCGACTCCTCTCCAATCGATGTCATTTGCAGCAGCATGCTAGGGAACAGACCTGTCGCTCGGATAGATTGGTAAAGCGAAGTGCCCGATGTCACGTCATCGCGGATCTGCCTGATGGCGGTGGCATAAATGGCGTTACCCGCTGCGCCTGCGGTCGACTCTAGCGCTTCTACGAGAGGCACCCCGGCAGCAAAGGTGGTGGATAAGGTGCGAGAAAACCGTGCGATGACAGAATCGTGGACAATACCGCCGACAACAGGGATTCGCAGGGACAGGGCATCAACTTTGTCTTTGAAGGCCTTGGAACGCTGCAGTGCCTGAGTGTACCCCCAGCCCGCAGCGATAAAGCCAACAAGGAAAATGAACCACCAATTCTGTGCAAAATTGGAGAGCCCAAGAACAAATAAGGTGAAGCCCGGGAGATCGGCACCGAAGGATTGGAAGGTCTCGGCAAACTGGGGCACGACTTTTACCAGCAAAATGCCGGTTACAACGAGGGCCACAATGACCACGGCAATCGGGTAGGTCATGGCTTTTTTGATTTTTGCTTTTAGTGCCTCGGTTTTTTCCTTCTAGGTGGCAATACGGTCAAGCATGACTTCGAGGGTGCCCGAGCTTTCCCCTGAAGCCACTAAACTGCAGAACAATTCGTCGAAGTATTTCGGATGTTTAGCCAGTGAGGCGGCAAAGCCACCGCCGGCGGCTACTTCGTTCTTGATGTCGGTCACCAAGGCGCGCATCTTCTCATTGTCGAGGCCATCGGCCACGATATCGAAGCTTTGTACCAGGGGTACGCCAGCTTTCATCATGGTAGCCATCTGCCGGGTGAAGATGGCGATATCGGCGGGCTTGATGGATTTGTTGCCAAGCGAGAATAGGGGTTTGGGCTTCTTTTTGACGCGCTTGGGTACAACACCTTGCTTGCGCAACTGGGCTTTCGCTAGCGCTACGCTACTCGCTACGATTTCTCCCTGGCTTTTTCTGCCATTTTTATCGAGCCCGTTCCAAACGTAGGTGCTGTCAGTTGCCATGGCTGATGCTATCTCTAACTATTAATCGGTGGTGACGCGGTTCACTTCTTCTAGACTGATAGCACCTTCGGCAGCTTTGCGCAGCGCCGATGTTCGCAAATCAGGGAAGCCCTCGCTACGTGCTAAACGATCGAGTTCTAGTGAGTTTCCGCCATCCATAATAGCGTTGGCAATGGGCTTGGTTAGTTTCACCACCTCATAAATACCGACACGCCCTTTGTAGCCATCTTTGCAAGCATCACAACCCACAGCGCGTTTTAGCCTAGCGGTTGCTAACATCTCCTCGGTGAAGCCCAACTGCATAAGTGCATCTGTGGGTATTTCTGTTTCCGGGATCGCGCAGTGCTTGCACAGCCGGCGCGCTAGCCGCTGGGCGATAATAAGCGAGACAGAAGCGGCAATATTGAAAGCTGGCACACCCATATTGAGAAGGCGGGTGATGGTCTCGGCGGCGCTGTTGGTATGCAGAGTCGATAGCACTAGGTGGCCGGTTTGCGCTGCCTTGATAGCTATCTCGGCTGTTTCCAAGTCCCGGATCTCACCGACCATAATGACATCGGGGTCTTGACGTAAGAATGAGCGCAACGCCTCGGCAAAATCGAGGCCCACCTTGTTGTTAACCAAGACCTGGTTGACCCCTTGCATATTGATTTCAACCGGATCTTCCGCGGTAGAAATGTTGCGTTCAGGGGTGTTGAGAATACCCAAGCCCGTGTACAGCGATACGGTCTTACCCGATCCTGTTGGACCGGTCACAAGAATCATTCCCTGTGGCTTCGACAGGGCATCCATGTAGAGTGCTTTCTGGTCCTCGTCGTAGCCCAGCGCGTCAATCCCCATTTGCGCCGAGGTAGGGTCGAGAATTCGAAGCACGATTTTTTCGCCAAACATGGTTGGCAGTGTGTTGACGCGAAAGTCGATGGCCCGGGTCTTGGAGATCTTCATCTGAATCCGGCCATCTTGAGGCACGCGTCGCTCGGAGATGTCCATGTTTGACATGACTTTCAGGCGCGCTGATAAACGCGGTGCAAGATTCTTAGGTGGCTTTACCACCTCACGCAGCATGCCGTCAGTGCGAAAGCGCACCCGATAATCCTTCTCATAGGGTTCGAAATGGACATCTGAGGCGCCTTGTTTGATTGCATCGAGCAGCACTTTGTTGATAAAGCGGACAATGGGCGTGTCGTCAACGGCGCTGCTGTCTTCCTCCTCCTCGCGCTGGGCGCTATCGACTGTTTCAATGTCGTATTCCCCGTCGCCCTCGAGCCCATTCATATCACCCGATAAAGAATTCTCTTCATCCGTGAGGTCGGTGAGTAATTTCGAGAGAGACGTTTCATCGATAAGAACGGCGTCAGTACTGACCCCAGTGGCGAACTTTATATCATCGAGCGCAGCAAGATTGGTGGGGTCAGAAAGGCCAACGAAGAGTCGGTTACCACGACGAAATAACGGCACCGCATGGTGCTTGGTCATGAGCTCTACCGAGACCAATTTGTCGGGCATGGCGTGACGGTCGATGGCGCCCGCGTCGAGCAATGGGACGCCAAATTCCAGTGCTGATGCCTCCGCAACGGCGAGAGCGTCAATACCGACAGTTTCAACCAAGTGACGACTAAGGCTAGTCTTGTTTTTTGTCGACTCCCGGTGAGCCAGTTGTGCCTGCTCTGGGGTAATCAGCCCGTCGGCGACCAGTCGGCCGGCGAGTCCTGTGATTCGGTTGGTAGCCACGTTAGCGCTGAGGTTCATAGGAATTCACAGATTAGATGTAAAAGTGCGAGAGTAGCAAAGCTATTATTCGTACGCATCTAGCATTGGTGCTCTTAACTCTGCAGCGGCTATGTGATCTTGATCTACATTGCTGTTTTGTGGCGGTTTAATTACGGGAGCCAATTACGTTTTCTGCGATTTGGTACAAGACTAATGCGCTACTGCGGTGCAACGCTGAGTCACGAGCCGCTTTCGGCTGACGTTTGACTTGGGAGGTGGCTTGAGGTCAGGCTCATGTCGCTTTAATGCATGTGGGATTTGGGTGTGAGTCAGCACGTGATGAACAGCTACCTGTCGTGTTGTTAAAAAAAGCGCGCAATTCTGTGTTATTAAGTGGTTTAGTGGTTACGGCGGAGCAGGTTTGGGGGCTGAACGCCAATCGCCGATGTAGAGTATTAGGTATAACGCTAGCCTTCATGTTCGCCCAAATGGCAGTTTTGTATCGTTGATTCCGTGTTATGTAGCCTAGGTCTTGTGACGTTGCTTTAGCGAGCTTGTTAACTCTGGCTATCTCTCACGTAAAGACAACACGGGCTTTCATGGAAAAAGCCCGTGCACTTTAAGTTCTTAATTGTTCACCCAGCCGTTGTCGAGGCAGTCGCCGGAGTAGGTCCAGGTGAGGTAGTCTGTGTTACCAGTTGATTCAGTAGCAGTGAGGACACAAGTGTCAGTGGCTGCAATGCCGTCGCCTGCGTTCGGGGTCGCTGTAATCGTCCCTGCAGCAGTCACTTCAACAGAGTTGACCACTCCGTCCGTTTTCCCTGTGAAATCAGCAGGAATTGATGAGTAACCTGCAACGCAAGCGGTAAGGCCACCGGTCAGTTGATGGCATTGCGTGATTCCGATTTTATAGGGCTCCATTGCGCCCGGTACCTCGCTGTAGCGAGCCTTTTGTATGTAATCCTGATAAGCCGGCAATGCTACTGCTGCCAAAATGCCGATGATCGCGATGACGATCATGAGTTCGATTAATGTAAAGCCTTGCTGCTTGGTGCTGGTCATTTTAGTACTCCTAATCATGACGGGGTTGGCAAGTTGTCGTAGTGACACTGCGCAGCCAGCGCTAGAGGCGGTGCTGCGTCGAGTTGATACAAGCAGGATGTATGCCAGAGTATGCAGTCCCTGCGAACCATGACCGAAACACAGAGATACTGGCGCAGTGGCTTGATGGTCTTGCGTGTCACGCAGGCGGGTGCCGTTGCCACGAAGTGCACCTGACTGACAATTATTGTCAGTCAGGCTTGTGATGTGCGTCATAAAACGTCACCGACACTACCCCAACACCACCTCCATCACCGGGTAACTCGTGCTCTCCTGCACCCCAGGGAGTTGCATCAGGTTGCCACCCAGGAATGCCCGATATTCAGCCATGTCTTTGACTCGGGCTTTTAGTAGGTAGTCAAAATTACCTGCAACCAGATGACACTCCTCAATTTCGGGGATGTCCTTGATGGCATCGGTGAATTCGCTGAAGGCATCACCCGATGTGCGTTGCAGGGTGATCTGTACGAAGACGACTAAACCCCGACCAAGCTTTTCGGGATTGAGCTTGGCGTGATACCCCTTGATATAACCCTCACGCTCTAGACGTTTCACACGCTCCTTGCAGGGGGTGGTCGTCAATCCGACTTGGCGCGCCAACTCGGTATGGCTAAGCCGGCCGTCTCGCTCCAGCAGGCGCAAAATGCGCTGATCGATGCGACTGAGACTCGCCGTGGACGAGGCGGTGTCTTTCATAATCACTGTCTCCAGTTTGTGGTGATTGGGCGGGGGGCGCCTACCCAAAACAAAATCTAAGCGACGTACCACTGCCCGGCAATTGAATGTGACATCTGGCTATATAGCCGTGGTGTTGTTACCACTAAATAGATGAATGACAGTCAATAGTAAGTTTTTTTAGCAAAAAATAAGTCGATATAGCCGGTAAATTTAATAATTATTGGATATTTTATCGGAATTTTCGCTCTATCTTAGTGGTGCCTGAGGTGAATTCAATCCTTTCGCGGGTTCTTATGCTGTCCTTAGCGACTGTAAGTGCAGCGGTGACGGGTTTAAGGGTCGCGGTTCCAATGGATTGAGCTCCCGGCTAGACAAATCAATGAGAATAAAAGTCACCAGACTGAGGAGTCACCCGTGTTAGTCGGCATCCCCAAAGAGATTAAAAACCACGAATACCGTATCGGCATGACACCTGCGGGTGTGCGCGAGCTCGTCGGCCATGGTCACCAAGTGTTGGTCGAGACCCAAGGTGGTGCAGAGATAGGCTTTGCCGATGCCGCTTATACCACTGCCGGTGCAGAGATTGCCTCATCGGCCGCTGAGGTATTTGCCCGTGCCGATATGATCATCAAAGTAAAAGAGCCCCAGCCGGCCGAGTGTCAAATGTTGCGGCCCGGGCAATTGCTGTTCACTTATCTCCATTTGGCGCCAGATCCGGAGCAAGCGCGCTTACTCAAGGCCTCAGGCGCTACGGCGATTGCCTATGAGACCGTGACAGATGCCCTAGGTGGACTGCCGCTGTTGGCGCCAATGAGCGAAGTGGCGGGCCGAATGTCGATTCAGGCGGGGGCGCATCATTTAGAGAAAGCTCAGGGTGGAAACGGCATGCTGCTAGGTGGAGTGCCCGGGGTCGAACCCGCTAATGTACTGGTGATCGGCGGCGGTGTTGTCGGTTTCAATGCGGCACGTATGGCTGTTGGCATGGGTGCTCAGGTGACCATTCTCGATCGATCGATTGCCCGGCTGCAAGCTTTGGACAACCACTTTCAAGGTGCTGCCACCACCATTTATTCAACTGCCGATGCAGTTGAGCGATATGCGCTCGCAGCAGATTTGGTCATTGGCGCAGTGCTGGTGCCCGGTGCGTCAGCGCCCAAATTGATCACGCGCGAGCATATTACCGCCATGAAAAAAGGGGCTGTGGTGGTTGATGTTGCCATTGATCAGGGGGGGTGCTTTGCGACCTCGAGGGCAACGACCCACCAGGCGCCCACCTACAACGTCGACGGCGTGGTGCACTACTGCGTGGCCAATATGCCGGGTGGGGTGGCCAGAACGTCTACCCAAGCCCTCACAAATGCCACTCTGCCCTATGCAATCGCCTTGGCAGATAAGGGCTTACAAGCCTTGCGAGACGATGCTCATCTCGCGCAGGGTCTCAATGTGCATGCCAGTCACATCACTCACAAAGCGGTTGCTGAGGCTTTGGGTTATGACTACGTTTCTGCGACGGCCGCTCTGGCAAAGGCCTAGTGCAATCGGGCTTCCGCTAAGCTACCGGTTGTTGCCTAATCGTAGTGAGGCCCCTGAGTCAATCACCCGATTCAGAGGCCGGGTGTCTGCTAGGCGGGTTCCCCGTCGACTGAGGGCTTATCTTCTACTGCGCAAGCAACGCTTTATATTCTCTGCGGCGCTGGTGCAGCAAAGGCTCGGTGTAGCCACTGGGCTGACTGACGCCGAGGAAAACCAAGTCACAGGCCGCTTTGAAGGCAATGCTCGATTCGAAGTGCCCTGCCATAGG
>CBFHTF010000033.1:0-22790 GCA_965658685.1 Luminiphilus sp. | reverse complement strand
GCTCCAAGAAGGGTTGCGCGGTATCCCATAAATTGAGTTCTGGGTAGAGCTGGCGACCCAAACCCTCAATGTTTAATAAGGTCTTTTGTAACAGCACTAATTGAGGTTGTACCGTCATATCGAAACGCCCAGCTGTACGAAACAGCGATACCAGCATGTGGCCAAACGAAATGTCTGACAGTGGGCGTTCGAACACGGGTTCGCACAGGGTGCGCATCGCTGATTCAAATTCCGCGATAGGTGTATCGGGTGGTACCCAGCCACACTCAACATGCAATTTAGCCACTAAACGATAATCTTGCTTAAAAATCGCAAGTAGATTGCGCGCCAGATAGTACTGATCTGATTCATCGAGCTGTCCGACAATTGCGCAGTCTACTGCTAAATACCGTGGGTCTGACGGATTGCTGGTATCGACGAAAATATTACCGGGATGCATATCAGCATGGAAAAAACTGTCGCGAAACACTTGTGTGAAGAAAATTTCCACTCCGCGTTCAGCGAGGCGTCGCATATCCACTTCTTTTTCCTTTAGCGACGCAATGTCGCTAACAGGCACCCCGTGAATACGCTCGCTTACCATGACGCACTGACATGTATGTGACCAATGCACCTCTGGGACGTACACCAGGCGACCGTCGGAAAAATTGCGGCGCAACTGGGAGGCATTGGCAGCCTCCCGGCGTAAATCAAGCTCGCCGATAAGGGTGCGCTCGTAGTCTCGCGCCACCTCGACGGCTCTTAAGCGGCGTCCAAGAGTGAATAGGGCGTTGAACCCCTGTGCCAAACGCTTAATCAGTTTCAGATCTTTGGCAATGGTTTGGTCGATACCCGGCCGTAACACTTTAACCACCACCTGTTCACCGCTAGGTAGGATTGCGCTGTGAACCTGTGCCACAGAAGCGGCAGCCAACGGTTGTCGATCGAATTGTGCAAACAGGCTGTCGATAGGCTTACCCAGGGACCGCTCGATGATCTCGACAGCGGCTTCACTGTCGAAGGGTGGCACTTGATCTTGTAACAGTGCCAACTCATCGGCGAGATCGTCGGGCAATAAATCGCGACGTGTCGAGAGTAATTGCCCAAACTTGATAAAGACCGGACCGAGCTCTTCCAACGCATATCGCAGGCGTACACCGCGTGTCGCTTTGGGAGCATGCCAGCCCGCGGGATTGATACCTATGAGAAACTTAAGCCACACACGACGACGCTCGGTGGGCACCAACAGATCTAGTCGATGCCTGACAACAACTCGGTAAACCTCAAACAGCCTGAGTATCACTGATCATACTCGCGGAGGCGCTTGGCTAAGCGCTGTATACGTGATTGCAAACGATCGACACGTAAGCCAAGTCGACCTACTTCCTGATAGAAATGTTCGAGTTCTGCGCTAGGGGGTGACAGCCGACCTTCTTCCAGGATGAACTCTGATAGTTGTCGGCGCAGGCTGTTGCCCGCACTTTGACCCCAAGAGAAAAAAGCGCGAAGCAGCTTGGCCAGTTGATGACCGGCGACATCACCCAAGGCATCAACCAGGGGTGCTTCCCAATCGATATCCATCTTGCTCAGAATCTGCTGAAGCGCCAAGAGCGGGGCAGTGTTACCAATGATTTCTAGGTTGCTGTTGATGAGGGTCGCTGCGGGATCGTCGGCAGTTATAAGAGCGACGAAATCCTCGGCGGACCCTCTGACGCGGGTCGTTACCGCCTCTTCGCTGTATTGTTTGAGCTGCAGCTGGCCCTCGTCATCGATACTGATGGTGACTTCAATGTCTGGTCGCGTGCACTCGATTACCACGTGAGTGCCCGCCATGTCCTCGAGCTCTTTAGCGGCCACGGGTGCCAGTGCTAAGGCGCGGGCCACAGCCAACTCAAGTGCGCTGAGCGCTCCAGCGATGATGGCGGGATCATGCTCCATCGTTGATCCGTTATGCCTTAATACCGCGGTGAACGGCCACAATACCGCCCGTCATATTGTGATACTGGCAGTTAACGAAGCCGGCGTCTTCCATCATGCCCATCAGGGTCTCTTGGTCGGGGTGTTTGCGAATAGACTCCGCTAAATAGCGATAACTCTCGGAGTCGTTGGCCACTAATTTGCCCATAAGCGGCAGCACTCTGAAGGAATAGGTATCGTATACCTGCTCCAGTACTGGGTTGGTGGGCTTGGAAAACTCCAAGACTAGCAGGCGACCTCCTGGCTTTAGAACACGCTCCATCGAACGAAGTGCTTTTGCTTTATCGGTGACGTTGCGCAGACCGAAAGCAATGGTGATGCAGTCGATGCTGTTATCGGGAAACGCCAAGGCCTGGGCATCACACTGCACGGTGTATACGTTGCCGACTACCCCCTGATCAATCAGGCGGTCTCTACCTACTGCCAGCATAGAGGCGTTGATGTCCGCTAGGATCACTTTGCCATCTGGGCCCACAATGCGCGAAAAGCGTGCTGCCAGATCGCCAGTACCACCAGCGATATCGAGTACCGTTTGGCCTGGACGGACTGCGCTGAGCTCAATGGTGAAGCGTTTCCATAGTCGATGAATGCCCGCGGACATAAGATCGTTCATCATGTCATAGCGATTTGCTACTGAGTCGAAGACCCCGCGAACAAGCTTCTCCTTGTCACCGCGTTTAACGCGTTTAAAGCCGAAATCGGTAGTATCGCTGTCGGCAGATGCAGTTTGCTCGCCGCGCTGATCTTGCGTACTCATATGGGACATCCCCTGCAACGGTTGGGGCGAGATAGATGTGGCTCGGCCCTTGAGCTTGCCATTGTACCTGATGCCGAAGCCGGGTTTTAGGGAATGAACTGCACCACTTGAATATCGGGATCGCGGCTTGCTCCGGCCGCTTCAAGTTGCATCAGGTAGGTTTGCCAGAGTGTGGCTTGTTGCTCGCCCAAGTGACGCAAATACTCCCATGTGTAAATACCACTGTCGTGGCCGTCATCGAATACCAGTTGCAGGGCATAGTGGCCCTGTGGGCGTAGCTGTTCAATGAACACTTGGCTCTTGCCCGTTTGCAGCTGTTCCTGACCAGGCCCGTGCCCTCGCACCTCAGCCGAGGGTGAGTACACCCTCAAAAATTCGGCACTGAGCACGTAACTCTCCCCGTCACTGAAACTAATTTCCAGCTCCCGACGGTTGCGGGCGTAATGTATTCGAGTGGGCTTTAACACGAAGGCAGATCTCTGGCAGGTAACGACTAAAGGATGAAGCGCGACAAGTCTTGGTTCTGAACAAGATCCCCTAGACGCTCATCGACAAAGGCTGCATCGACAGTGATTGACTGGTTATCTAGCCCGGTGTCGGCAGCCTTGAAGGAAATGTCTTCGAGTAGACGTTCCATCACCGTATGCAGCCGTCTGGCTCCAATATTTTCCGCCCGCTCATTGACCGCCCAAGCTATCTCTGCGAGACGATTGATTGCGTCATCGGTGAATTCTACTGACAAGCCTTCAGTGCCCAATAGCGCTTTGTATTGCGACGTTAACGCGGCTTTGGGTTCAGTCAAGATACGCTTGAAGTCTTCCGGACTCAGCGCTTGCAGTTCAACCCTGATTGGTAGGCGACCCTGTAATTCAGGGATCAGATCGGCAGGCTTCGACAGATGGAAGGCCCCCGATGCAATAAATAGGATGTGGTCGGTCTTGATGCTGCCGTGCTTGGTGGTGACTGAACAGCCCTCGATCAACGGTAGTAGGTCCCGTTGTACCCCCTCACGAGATACATCGGCACCGCCGGATTCACCCCGTTTCGCGACTTTATCGAGTTCATCAATAAAAATAATGCCGTTCTGTTCTGCGGCCTCAAGGGCCTCTGTTTTTAAGTCTTCTTGGTTTACTAACTTACCCGCCTCCTCTTCTCGCAGTACCTTCAAAGCCTCTTGAACAGGCACCTTGCGGGTTTTGCCGCCACTCTTCATCGACGAAAACAGACCTTGAAGCTGCTGGGTCATTTCCTCCATGCCGGGTGGCGCCATGATATCGACGGAAGCTTCATTGCCACGGGTTTCTATTTCGACTTCTCGGTCATTCAAGTCTCCCTCGCGCAATTTTTTCCGCAGCACCTGTCGGGTTCCGGCATTGGCATCATCGCGCCCGGGGGGCAACAGTATGTCGAGTAACCGGTCTTCAGCGGCCTCTTCAGCACGAAACTGAACGCGTTTGAAGGCATTCTCTCGGTGCATCTTGATAGAGGTTTCCACTAGATCTCGGATCATTGATTCGACATCGCGGCCGACATAACCAACCTCCGTGAACTTGGTAGCCTCAACTTTGACGAAAGGGGCGTTTGCTAATTTAGCCAAGCGCCTAGCGATCTCGGTTTTGCCGACCCCAGTGGGGCCAATCATCAAGATATTCTTGGGCGTGATTTCTGCGCGAAGTTCAGGTTCGAGCTGCAGTCGTCGCCAACGATTACGCAGGGCGATCGCCACTGCACGCTTGGCCTCCGCCTGGCCGACAATGTGCTGGTCAAGGGCATGAACGATTTCGCGAGGTGTCATGGTGGACATGGCTTATCCCAGTGTTTCGATAGTGTGATGGTGGTTGGTGTAGACGCAGATATCACCGGCGATAGATAAGCCGCGCTTGACTACCTCGGGAGCACTGAGATCGGTGGTATCGAGCATGGCGCGGGCTGCCGCCTGAGCGTAGGGGCCCCCTGAGCCAATGGCAATGAGATTATCTTCAGGTTCTATAACGTCGCCATTGCCGGTGATAACGAGGGATGTTTGGGCGTCGGCAACCGCAAGTAGTGCCTCTAGTCGCCTTAGGGAGCGCTCCGAGCGCCATAGTTTGGCTAGTTCCACGGCCGCCCGTGTAAGCTGGCCCTGATACTTTTCCAGCTGTGCTTCAAATAGCTCAAATAATGTGAAGGCGTCGGCGGTGCCACCAGCGAAGCCAGCCAGTACTTGGTCCCGAAACAGGCGCCGAACCTTGCGTGCATTACCCTTCATTACGGTGTTGCCCATAGATACTTGCCCGTCACCGCCAATGGCTACGACGCCGTTTCGACGCACTGATAAAATGGTGGTTCCGTGGAACTGTTCCATAGTGACTCTCCTTGTACACAAGAACGTGGTGGTCAATGAACACAAGTTCAAGGTGTGGCGACGAGTGGTCGCTGTTGATGACGTTCTAGTACTTAATTGGGGGTTCGTTTCAGCAGCAGCGTATCGATGGCTTGTTGCTCGGTCATGCTGCGTGCTCGGGCCATTTTCGAGCGGCTATCAAAGGGGCCGGTATACACTCTAAACCACGTGCCAGAGGCACTATTTGTCTGTTCAATGCTTGCCTCTAAACCTAAAAGTGCCAACTCCGCCCGACGTTGTTCAGCGTCGTTACGCAATCGGAAAGACCCTGCCTGCAGCACATATTGAACCGCTTCCGCAGGGTCGTTACGCAGCTCTGCCGGTTCCACGTCATCGGCTAAGTTCAGTTCTTGATTGGGTAGTAGCGTGAAGAACTTAAATGTTGGCTCATCGGCCTCTGGTGTCGGTTCCACGTTGGTTTCGGTATCGACGGTTGTTGATGTTTGAGTGGTGTCTCGACCAAACTCATAAAATACAAAGCCAGCACCCAAGACGATGCCACTGGCAAGGCCGATGAAGAAGCCAACCACCTGACCTTTGCTGAGAGTTGGTGGCCCATCGGGTGTGCCCCGATGACTGGCCCCTGAGCGCTTCTGTGGCTTGCGTGTTGCACTACTACGCCTGGTGCTTGAGGCATTTTTGGGGGCGCGTGAAGGGACGTGTGAAGAGGCGCGTGTGTTGGTCATCACATACTCTCGGGTGCGGATACGCCTAGTAGCGCCAAGCCGTTAGCAATAACCTGCCGTGTTGCCTCTAATAGTGCTAGCCGCGCAAGGGATACAGCCTGAGCTGTTTCATCGATGACTTTGTGGGCGTTATAGAAAGTGTGTAACTCGCTTGCTACATCGCGCAGATAATTGGCAATGTCGTGGGGCTCAAGCTGCTGGGCTGCGTTAGTCATTACTTCCGGAAAACGCCCCAAAGTAAGTGCCAAGGTGAGCGCTTCGGGCTCTTGCAAGGTATCGAGGTGCGCAAGGCCCGCCTGAGGCGTCCAGTGACTACCCAGCGCCAGGGCTTTTTGTTTGACGCTGCACACCCGTGCATGGGCGTATTGAATGTAGTACACCGGGTTTTCGTTGGATTGCGAGAGGGCAAGGTCTACATCAAATGTCAGTTGTGATGTTGCCGCTCTGGCAGACAGGAAGAACCTTGTAGCGTCGCGGCCCACCCAATCAATCAGATCGCGCAACGTGACGTAGCTGCCGGCACGCTTTGATAGTTTGACCTCTGCGCCATCGCGCATCACTGTCACCATCTGGTGTAGGACGTACTCAGGCCAGCCTGATGGAATGCCAGCGTCGAGACCTTGTAGGCCTGCGCGCACACGGGTGATGGTACTGTGGTGATCGGCGCCTTGTTCGTTGATGACTCGCTCGAAACCCCGTTGCCACTTATTGAGGTGGTAGGCCACGTCGGGCACGAAGTAGGTGTATCCTCCCTCGCGCTTGCGCATAACACGATCTTTGTCGTCACCAAAGGCGGTGCTGCGCAACCATAGAGCGTCACCCTCTTCATAGGTATGGCCATTGTGCACCAGTGCGGAAACAGCCTGTTCTACAGCGCCTTCGCTATAGAGTGAGCTTTCGAGAAAGTACTCATCGAAAACCACGGCGAAGGATTTCAAATCGGCATCTTGTTCCCGTCGCAGCCACGCTACGGCAAATTCACGGATATCCTCAAGTGCATCGACATCACCGCTTGCCGTAATGTCTCGATCGGCGGCACTGACTGACTCTTTGGCCAAGAATGCCTGTGCCAGATCCATAATGTAGTCGCCACGATAACCATCACTTGGCCAAGCGGGGTCTTCGGGGTTTTTACCTTGGGCGCGAGCTTGCACTGACAGCGCCAAGTTATGGATTTGCTGGCCGGCATCGTTATAGTAAAACTCTCGATGCACGGACCAGCCGGTGGCGGTGAGTAGACGACACAAGGCGTCGCCAATTGCTGCGCCTCGACCGTGCCCCACATGCAACGGACCCGTCGGATTTGCTGAGACAAACTCCACCTGTACTTTGCGGCCCTGCCCGGCATTGCTTTGACCGAATTGATCGCCAGCTGCTAGGACATCGCTGATGGCTTGGGTGTTACTGGCCTGACTCAAAAAGAAATTGATGAACCCTGGTCCGGCAATTTCCGTTCGCTCAACGAGGGCGTCACTGGGCAGGGCCTCTACTAGTAATGCGGCTAGTTCTCTGGGAGGGCGCTTGGCCTGCTTAGCCAAAACCAACGCTATATTCGTGGCTAGGTCACCATGGCTTGGATCTTTGGTGTGATCCAATTGAGGAATAATCGCCGGTGGCTCGGTGAGCGTGCCGTTATCGACAAGATTATTGAGCGCGGTTAATAACAGTTTTGTAAGTGCATCTTTCATGGGTTGAGCCTCCGGTTCCCTCTGGCGTGAGTATCCGCAGACGTGAGCTCCTCGTTGTTACGTGATGGCCCAGATGATGGGGCCATTTGGCTTCGGGCGCGGATTATCCCTCGGGTGGCTTTGTTTTCACAGGGCAGCACGGAAAAGTGCACAATCCTAAATGGATTCAGCAGGGTCGATATCCATGGCCCAGCGTAAACCTTGTGGGGCACGGCTGTGTGCTGCTCGCGCTGCTAACTGTCTTGCTGTTCGGAGCACGAACGACCGTTGAGTACCGTGAATCACCAGATGGCAGCGAAACAGACCCGCTCGTCGAGCCATCGCAGCGGGTAATGGGCCGATGAGACGGCATTGTTGTGGCTGACAGTCTCGAGCTACCGATGCGAGAAAGTCGAGCCCTTCTTGCAGCTGTCGGCTGTCACAACGCATGACTGCCAGCGACCCTGCCGGCGGCAGCGTCGACGCAATCCGCATTTCGAGGAGCTGTGTCACCAGCTCACCGTAGGGTCGCTCAAGTACCTTTTGAATCACTGGGTGTTCAGCGTGTCGTGTTTGAATAAACACTCGGCCGGGTAGGCTGGCGCGACCGGCTCTGCCAGCTACCTGGGTTAACAACTGTAAAAGACGTTCTTCCCCGCGAAAATCGGGGCTGAAAAGTAGGCTGTCGGCATCAATAACACCGACACAGGTCACCTTGGGAAAGTGGTGGCCCTTGGTGATAAGTTGCGTGCCCAGCACGATACAGGGCTCTCCGGCTTCCAGCTCTCGCGCTAAATTGCTCATCGCATGGCGTCCCGTCATCGAATCGCTATCGGCCCGGATAACTCGCGCATCGGGGAGTAGTGTTTGCAGCGCCATTTCCGTTTGCTCTGTCCCCATACCTTCACTCACGAGGCGTTTGCTGCTGCAGTTTGGACAGTTTAAAGGCAGCCCTCGCCGATCATTACAATGATGGCAGCGCAATGAGGGTGGTTGTCTGTGGAGGGTAAGTCGGGCATCACAATGGCCACATTCGGCCACCCAGCCGCAGTCATGGCACATGAGCGCGGGCGCGAACCCCCTCCGATTGAGAAACAGTAGCACCTGTTGCCCCTGGGTAAGCACCTCTTTTATGGCCCCTAGCAGAGTGGCAGATAGACCGCCGTGTAAATCAAGGCCTCGTATGTCGATAACGGTCTTTAAGGGTTTAATAGCACCACCGGCCCGTTCATTGAGGGTGTGGAGTTCATAGCGGCCATGGATAGCGTTGTGCCAACTTTCCAAGCTGGGCGTTGCGGAGCCCAATACGATGGGGCAGTCGAGTAATTGAGCGCGTTTTACGGCGGTATCGCGGCCCGAATATCGAAAGCCATCTTGTTGTTGAAATGACAGATCATGCTCTTCATCAACGATAATAATACCGGGGCTTTTGAGTGGCGCGAATACCGCTGAGCGCGTGCCGATGACGATGGCTGCGCTGCCATCTCTTGCCATCGCCCAATGACGGTCGCGCTCGGCGTCGGCAAGACCGGAATGTAGGACGGCAATAACGGGACCGAAGCGCTGCTCAAAGCGCTGGATGATTTGGGGTGTTAGCCCAATTTCTGGCACTAATACAAGCGCTTGCTGCCCCTTTGCAACGACATGGGCGATGCACTGCAAATAGACCTCGGTCTTGCCACTTCCCGTGACGCCATGTAGTAGATGACAAGCAAACTGGCCCGTTGATTGGTTGATGGCAGCAATGGCCTTGGCCTGTTCTTTGGTGGGGGGCAAGCTTGGTTTTAGCTGCCGTGCTGATGGCCGTCTGATATTACAGGGCATCACCAGATCTTTGGCTGCCAGCTCCCTTACCACCGAACGACTAACACCCTCGTGCTTGAGGCGCTCAAAACTCTGTGGGCCAGCTTGTAGTAGCTGAAGACACAGGGCCTGCTTGGGGGCACGTTGTAGTGCATGCTCAGGTAAACCTTTGCCCCTCTGGTTAAGCTCAACGCCGGGTAAGCCTGTAGGCGCCGGTGGTTCGCCCCGACGTTCCCGCGGTGACAGCCCACAAATCACCACTTCACCTACTGGGTAGACGTAGTAATGTGCCGCCCATTGCAGTAGAGCGAGGAGTTTGTCGTCAATCAGCGGCGTTGCATCTAATATTTCGTCAATGGCGCGCAGCTTGTCGTGGTGTTCGGAGGTTTCGCTGCTGCCAAGCACAACGCCAATAACCGATCGCCGTCCCAGCGGTAACCTTACGCGTGTCCCAGGCAGCAGAGGGTTCTCGAGTCCGTCTGGCGTGGCGTAATCAAGAGCCTCAAACAAGGGCGCAGGGACTGCACACCTCACGATGCCATTGCGTTGGGTTGACTGAGCGTTTTCGGGGGGCAAGGGTGATGCTCCGGGTACGTTGGCTGCGACCAAAACGCGACTATGCGCTTGCTGATGATACTTGATGCCGGCGCTGTCGTTTTGGGCTTGAATTTCATATTTGTTCTGGTACTCTTCGCGCTCTTTTTTATCGGCGCCGAGATTTTGGCGGAGACAACATCATGAAAGCAGACCTTCATCCGCGCTACGAAGCGGTCACCGCTCGCTGCAGCTGCGGTAACGAAATCAAGACTCGATCGACGATTGGTGGTGATTTCACCGTCGATGTGTGCAGTAGTTGCCACCCATTTTTTACCGGTAAGCAGAAAATTGTTGATTCTGGCGGTCGTGTAGACCGATTCAACAAGCGCTTTGCTGGTCGAAGCTTAAAGAAGTAATCTACACACAACCGAAAAAACGCCGGCCAAGCCGGCGTTTTTTTTGTCTGTCGAACACCTTCGAGTATATCTGATGTCGCAGCAGCTAATGAAAGACGCTCTTGAGTACCACGCACTACCCGTGCCGGGAAAAATCAGCATCGAACTCTCCAAACCCGCAAGTACGCAACGGCATTTAGCCATGGCCTATTCTCCCGGCGTGGCTGAACCCTGTTTGGAGATCGCCCGTGATCCAGCACTGGCTTACCGGTATACGGGCAAGGGAAACAGCGTTGCGGTGATTAGCAATGGCTCGGCAGTGCTGGGTCTGGGTAACTTGGGTGCTCTGCCGAGTAAACCTGTCATGGAAGGTAAAGCACTGTTATTTAAGCGCTTCGCCGACATTAATGCCATCGATGTGCTGGTGGATACCCAAGATGTAGATACCTTTGTCACTTGCGTTCGGGCCATCGCTTGTACCTACGGCGGTATCAACCTTGAAGACATTAAAGCGCCTGAATGTTTTGAGATAGAGCAGCGTCTGCAAGAACTGTGTGACATTCCAATTTTCCATGATGATCAGCATGGCACAGCTATTGTGACAGCAGCTGGTCTCATCAATGCGCTGGCAGTACAGGAAAAGGCATTAAGTGATGCCACGATCGTATGTTTGGGCGCGGGTGCCGCCGCTGTAGCGTGTATGAAGCTGTTGCTAGAGATGGGTGCCGACCCCACACGAATGCTGATGCTCGATCGTCAGGGTGTTATCCACAGCGGTCGTGAAAATCTCAGTGAGCAGAAAGCGCTGTTTGCCGTTGATACCGATAAGCGTACCCTCGAGGACGCCATGGCCGATGCGGATGTCTTTATTGGCTTGTCGGGGCCCGACCTAGTTAGCCAAGACATGGTGTTATCGATGGCGCCGCGTCCCATTATTTTCGCGTGCTCCAACCCGCATCCAGAGATTCAGCGTGAGCTCGCGCTGGCGGCTCGCAGTGATTTGGTGATGGCGACAGGGAGATCCGATTACCCCAATCAGGTTAATAACGTGTTGGGTTTTCCCTTCATATTCAGGGGCGCCCTAGACGTTCGAGCTTCAGCTATCAATGAGGCAATGAAAATTGCGGCCGTACGTGCGCTGGCGGAGTTGGCAAGAGAGCCAGTGCCTGAGTCGGTGCTAGATGCCTACAGTCTGGTCGAGCTGCAGTTCGGGCCAGATTATATTTTGCCTAAGCCAATGGATCCCCGTTTGATGCCAATCATTGCCCCGGCTGTAGCTCGTGCGGCGATTGCTTCTGGGGTTGCTCGAGCGCCTCTCGATGAGGACTACGAGGAGCAGCTATGGGGTGGGGTAGGTATGGGTGCCGACCGCAACTGGCGCTGAGTTATTTTAGAACAAGCCTCTGAGCTCGTCGGTGCCCAGAGGTTGACTGTCTTCGTCTGACTCGGCGGGGATGAACTCTTCCAAGAAATATTCAAACATGCTGCCCTCGGGTGCGCCTTTCACCCGCAGACCGTTATCTCGATCTATCCGCAGCCTCACAACGCCTGGGGGCATAGGGTCGGGTGGTAGTTCTGGGCCCAGTGCTTTGGCCATGAACTCTATCCAGATGGGCAGCGCGGCAGTACCTCCGAATTCGCGGCGGCCCAGCAAGCTGTAATCATCGAAACCAACCCAAGCAGTGGTTGCTAGCTCGCGATTAAAGCCCGAGAACCAGGCGTCTCGCGGTCCATTGGTGGTGCCCGTTTTACCGGCAATATCGCTGCGTTCGAGTGCCCGTGCGCGTCGCCCTGTTCCGCGGCTGATCACGTCGCCAAGCATTGAGCGCACGATGTAAGCGGCTCTTGGGTCCATGACTTGTTGTGCCGGTCGCGTCGTTGATTGGCTATCGTCACCGAGGATGTCTTCCATGCGAGTGGGTTCCTCATCGATACGATCACTCGGTGCGCTGCAGTCAGCGCATGCTGTGAGGGGATCGGCCTCAAAAATGACTTCACCTTGAGCGTTCTCAATACGCTCGATGAGGTAAGGCTCAACCCGATAACCGCCGTTGGCAATGGTGGCGTAGCCCAAGACTATCTGCAGAGGCGTGTAAGCGTGGGTACCCAGGGCGAGGGTCAGATTCGCTGCCATGTCGGAGGTGTCAAAGCCAAGTCCGGCGACATAGTCAATGAATTGACGTACTCCTAGCCGCTGCAACACGCGAATTGACACGAGATTTCGAGAGAACGTGAGAGCGTCCCGCAAACGTGTGGGGCCATAGAATCGGCCACTGTCATTCTCGGGACGCCAAATCTCGTCATTCGATAAGTCATCCAGCACTATCGGTGCATCATTGATGAGTGTTGCGGGTGTAATACCTGATTCGAGGGCTGCCGCATATAAGAAGGGTTTAAAGTTTGATCCGGGCTGGCGTCGCGCCTGGGTGACGCGATTAAATTTGGACAATTCGAAGCCCATACCGCCGGATAAGGCGCGAATGGCACCGGTTCTGGTGTCGACTGAGACCAGCGCAGCCTGCGCACGGGGCACCTGCGCCAGTCGCCACTGATTACCACGACGTTCTATGCGGATCATGTCTCCTGGAGTGAGTAATTCATCGACCCGAGAAACGGGCGCAGTGATGTTTTCAGTGCGAAAACGGCGTACTTTGGATAGATCGGTCTGCCAGCTAAGACGCCGTAGTTCTCCCGATTTATCGATAACGTTGGCACCTTGAAGATCGACGCCAGTGACAATAGCGGGTGGCAACCCCGCAATGATGGGCATGGCGTCCAGAGCGGTCTGCCAGCGCTCCAAACGCGCCTGTGCGGTCTCGTCATCTTTAGGAGGTAATCGGCGCTCTGGACCGCGCCAGCCATGGCGTCGATCGTAGGTCCTCAGGCCATTTACCAGAGCGTCACGTGCCGCCTCTTGGAGTTCCGCGTTAACCGTGGTGTGAACGACATAACCGTCACTGTAAGCATCGTTACCAAATAGCGTCAGCATCTCCTGGCGGACCATTTCAGCAACATAGTCTGCGTCCACCTCAACCAAGAGACCGTGGTATGCAGCGGTAACGGGTTCTGCAATTGCCGCCTCTCGCTCCATGTCCGAGATGAACCCTAGCTTTGCCATGCGTCCAAGAATCCAGTCGCGCCGTACTTTGCCCGCTTCCGGGTTGCTAAGTGGATTGTTATTCGATGGCGCTTTGGGCACGCCAGCAAGCATGGCCAGTTGCGCAAGGTTGAGGTCTTTGAGTGATTTGCCATAGTAGGTTTGGGCGGCTGCCTCGAACCCGTAGGAGCGATGACCTAGGAATACCCGATTCACATACAGCTCGAAAATTTCTTGCTTGGTTAATGCGCGTTCAATTTCGAGCGATAAGAGTATTTCGTTGAATTTGCGTAAAAAAGTGCGCTCTAGCGACAGAAAATAATTTCGAGCCACTTGCATGGTGAGGGTGCTGCCACCTGAGCGTTTCTGACCAGTGGTCACCAGCTCAACAACCGCTCGCCCTAACCCCAATAGATCGACACCCCCGTGCTCGAAGAACTGATCGTCCTCCGCCGCTAGTAGTGCGTCTACGAAATGTTGGGGTATTTCCCTAAACTGAAGAGGTTGCCGTTTTTCTTCGCCAAACTGGCCCATCAGTTTGCCGTCATCGCTCAGAATACGCAGTGGCGTTTTGAGTTGTACATCCCGTAATGTTTCCGCCTCGGGCAGGTTTGGGCTCAGGTACAAATAGAGGCCTGCCAACCACCAGACAGCGGCACAACTCGCGATAAGTGCAGCAATCAACAATGTACGGGCATGTCGCAACTAACGTCTCCCGAGTCAGTGAGTTTCCTTGGGGCCTTACAGCCTAGAGGGGATTGTCGCCGTCTGCGTGTAAAAATACTGCGTCAAAGTGACCTTTTTCGGTACTTATGTTGCAATAGCGGCGACATAAAGACGTAGTATAGCGGCTGACGTCACCGCTAGGGCTATGCAGCTTGTATAAAGATCAATCAGGGGCGCGCCGTGTTTGGCCTGTTAGGTAAACGAAAACGACCACAGATGCTGGGTATCGACATTAGCTCGTCGACGGTCAAGCTGATCGAACTTGCTCGTGTGGGGCACCGGTTTCGTGTCGAGGCTTACGCTGTCGCATCGCTGCCTCAGGATGCCGTGGTCGAAAAAGCGGTCAATAACATCGATGAGGTGGCTGCTGCCATTCGCAGCGTACACAATCAGGCACGCACCAAAAATAAGCACGTAGTATCGGCCGTTGCCGGGTCCTCGGTTATTACCAAAGTGCTATCGATGCCTGCTGGTCTCAATGATGAAGACATGGAAACTCAGCTGACTTTCGAGGCCGATCAGTACATACCGTATCCGCTCGATGAGGTTGCTCTCGATTTTGAGGTTCAGGGCGCCACTGCGGGACGGACCGATATGGTTGATGTTCTGCTCGCAGCTTGCCGGCGAGAGACCATCGATGCGCGGGCCGATGCCCTCGAAGCGGCCGGTTTAGTGCCCAAAGTGATGGATGTCGAAGCCTATGCGATGGAGCGAGCATTTGAGCTGGTGAAACCCCAGGCCGATATCGACGACCGTTCTACCGTCGCCATCGTTGATATTGGTGCCACTATGACCACCTTGTCGGTGCTGCATCGGGGTAAAACGGTCTACACCCGCGAGCAATTTTTCGGTGGCAAGCAGCTTACCGATGAAATTATGCGCCGCTATGGCCTGCCGCTAGAAGAGGCGGGTTTGGCCAAGAAACAGGGGGGCTTACCCGATGACTATGAAACGGATTTGCTGAACCCATTTCGAGAGGCTGTGGTACAGCAGGTTGCCCGCTCGCTGCAATTTTTCTTTTCCAGTAGCGACTTTAACGGCGTGGACCACATATTTCTCGCTGGCGGAGTGGCGGCTATGGACGGCTTGTCGGGGCTGGTCGCCGAACGCCTTGGGAGTCCAGTGAGCGTTGCCAACCCCTTTGCTGAGATGACTATCGGCACACGGGTTAATGCCGTGGCGCTCAACAGTGATGCTCCCGCAATGATGATTGCCTGTGGCCTGGCTTTGCGGAGCTTCGACTAATGGCCAAAATTAATTTACTACCCTGGCGTGAAGAGCTTCGCGCTGAGCGCAAAGTCGAGTTTTTAACGGCTTTAGGGGTAGTAACTGCACTTGCCATACTGGCGCTAATGGCCATGGATCAGCTGACACGGGCAGACATCAACCGTCAGCAAGCGCGCAACCAATATCTCCAGCAGAATATCGTGCAACTCGACCGGCAGGTTGCTGAAATTCGTGATTTGCAGAAAAAGCGTAGCCAACTCATTGATAGGATGCGGGTGATTCAGGAATTACAAGGTAATCGACCCATCATCGTCCGGGTGATGGATCAGCTCGTGCGTACCGTGCCGGATGGGGTTTTTTACACCCAGCTCACCACCCGCGGCGGTAAGATCGCCATTAAAGGTGTCGCGGAATCGAATAACCGAGTGTCCAGTTTAATGCGTCAGCTCGATGCCTCCGACTGGCTAGAAGAGCCCAATCTCGATGCAGTGCGTGCCGCCCCGGAGTATGGCCTGCAAGCGACGACTTTTAATCTGACCGTCTCTATTCAGTTACCAGAACCCGACGAGGAGGGCTGATTTTGGCGTTTGTCGATACACTCAAGTCCCTCAACGAATTCGACCTCGCTGACCTCGATTTTGAGAACATCGGTAGTTGGCCGCCGGCCGTTAAAGTGGTGACGGCTGTGTTACTGTTTTTACTGGTGATGGTGGCTGGCTACTACTATCACGTTGAGGGTTTGCAAACGACTTTGGCAAACGCTGAGCGACTTGAAATTACCCTGAAACGGGACTTTGAAAAGAAAGCGTTTGAAGCGGCTAACCTGCAGGCATATGAGCGGCAGATGGTCGAGATGGAAGAAAGCTTTGGCGCGCTTGTCAGTCAACTGCCCAGCGATACCGAAGTGCCGGGCCTGCTCGAGGACATCACTAACAAGGGCGAGCTGAATGGCTTGACCATTAACACGATCGATTTACTCGAGGAGCGACCTCAAGAATTTTACGTCGAGTTACCCATCCAAATTAATGCCGTTGGCTCCTATCATGATCTGGGCGCCTTCGTATCGGGCATGGCGGGTCTACCCAGGATTGTGACCCTGCACGATTTTGAGATTGTGGCGGAGGGTAATGCCACGAATATGCTCAAAATGAATATATTGGCCAAAACCTATCGTTACCGCGATGGAGATAACGATGGTTAAGGCATTGAACACCCGTCAAACAGTGCGATGGTTGTTTGTGGCACTAAGCGTGGCGACTCTGTTTGGTTGTGCGTCTGAGGATGTCTCAGATCTCGAGGCCTTCATGGAAGAAAAGCGCGCTCGGCCGGGTGGTGTCATTGAGCCCATTCCTGCGTTTAAGGCCTACGAGGCATTCGCTTATGCTGCCACTACCATGCGCAGTCCCTTCGATAGGCCCGTGGAAGTGCGTGAGGTGCGGCAGCTGAATACCCGCTCGGCGGTTCGTCCCGACGTTAGTCGCAGTAAAGAGTTTTTAGAACAGTTCACCCTTGATTCATTGCAAATGGTGGGCCGGTTAGAGCGTGATAACCAAGTTTGGACGCTGGTCAGGGATCCTGAAGGCGGTATCCACCGAGTTCGGGTGGGTAATTATCTTGGACGCGATCATGGTCGTATCGTCGATATGGGGACGACCTTCGTAGCGGTAGTGGAAATTGTGTCCGATGGCACGGCCGATGGATGGGTGGAACGACCCAGAACCCTTGAGTTGACAGCACCGTGAGTCGGAGAACTGAGTTAATGGAGAAGATCCGCATGAGCACTCTGTTACGGCTGCGCCAAGCCGGTTTGTGGCTGTCGTTGTTGGTGGCATTACCGGCTCTAGCGGTGCCTACCATTGAAGACATTACCTTCAGCTCCCAACCCGGCAGTAAGTTTGAAGTTCGACTGCGCTTCAACGAGGCACCTCCGGCCGACATGGCCGCCTACACTATTGAGGACCCCGCGAGAATTGCTATCGATTTCCCTGGCACCAAGAGTGCTCTTGAGCGCAAGCGCTATTCTTTGCCCTACGGTAATGCCACCGGCGTTTTGGTGCTTGAAGCGGGTGATCGCACGCGAATGGTGCTTAATCTCATCAAATTACTGCCCTACGAGACGGTGGTTAGTGGTAATGAGCTGATTTTGCAGGTAGGTCAGGACAGCAGCGGTGAGTACATCAAGCGAGCTGCCACCGAAGGGGTTTTGGAGCAACAGATCAATCGGGTGGTTGATGTTCAATCACAGCTGACCGATCTGCAGTTCAGACGCTCAGAGGAAGGAGAGGGTCGATTGATCCTTGAGCTCAGCAATCCGTCGGTCGATGTCAACGTGTTCTCAGCTGGTGGCAACATTAACCTGGAGTTTTTAGATACGGGCGTGCCTGAATCGTTACTGCGACGTTTTGATGTCACCGACTTTGCCACCCCGGTTAACAATGTCGAGGTGACCACCACCGAGCGGGGCACGCGGTTATTATTGCGCGCTACAGGTCAGTTTGATTACCTTGCCTATCAGACCGGCAATCAGTATGTACTAAGTGTTAAACCGCTGACCGAGGAAGAAAAAGAAGAGCGCCTGAACGAGTTCAACTATGTCGGCGATCGCATCTCGCTCAATTTCCAAAACATTGAAGTGCGCGCCGTACTGCAGCTTATTGCCGATTTCACTGAGCTCAATTTGGTGGCATCCGATACCGTTACCGGGGGCATCACGCTTCGTTTGCAGAATGTCCCCTGGGATCAGGCGCTTGATTTGGTTCTAAAAACCAAGGGCTTAGATAGCCGTCAGATTGGCAATGTATTGATGGTCGCCCCCGCGAATGAAATCGCCGAGCGTGAGCGCCAAGAGATTGAGTCGAACAAACAAATTGCCGAGCTTGCACCGCTGCGTTCCGAGTTCTTACGTATTCGCTATGCCAAAGCTTCCGATGTGGTGCAGCTTTTCGAAGCCGGATCCGAAGAGGGTGGCTCACTGATTTCCGATCGGGGTTCAGTTGTGGTCGATGAGCGTACCAATGCCATTATTGTGACCGATACCGCCGCCAAGCTAGCTGAGATACAAGCACTGATAGAGCGCGTTGATGTGCCTATCCGCCAAGTCATGATTGAGGCACGTATTGTGATTGCCAATACCAATCTCGATGAGGAGCTGGGCATCGAGTGGGGTGGCGGCTATATCAACCAGAATGGTGATGGCATTACATCGGTATCGGGCAGCCGCGAGCAAGTTGTTTCCCTGAATCAAGATATTATTAATGGCCAAACACCTACTTTGTCCTTCCCGGCGCAAGGAGGTGTGGCCGGTGGTGCTGCAGGGGGTGCCGCAGGCGCTGCTGGTCTACAGCCAGGGCTTGGTGCTGCACTTGTCGACTTGGGTATCTCTACGGCGACTAGCGGCTTTGCGGTAGGGTTCACCTCCGATGACTTATTTCTCACTGCCGAGTTATCCGCGCTTGAAGCATCGGGTCAAGGTGAGGTGGTGAGCCAGCCCAAGGTCATTACCGGCGATAAACAGCAGGCAAGCATCAAGTCGGGTACCGAAATTCCATATCAAGAAGGGGCAGCTTCGGGTGCTACCACCACGGCTTTTAAAGAGGCGGTGCTGAAATTGGATGTGACACCGAACATCACTCCCGATGACCGGATCCTGTTGGATTTAGTCGTGAACCAAGACTCCTTGGGTGATTTAGTGCCCAGCGGTAACGGAGGGCTGATTCCCACCATCAATACCACCGAGCTGACGACTCAGGTGTTGGTGGGTAACGGTGAAACGGTTGTGCTTGGTGGTGTGTTCCGTAATGAAGAGCTCACTCAGGTACGCAAAGTACCCCTGTTAGGCGACATTCCCTATGTGGGGACATTGTTCAAGAGTTCGGCCAATAAACAGACCAAGAGCGAGACGCTGATCTTCATTACCCCGCGGATTTTATCCGAGGCGTTACTCGACTAGTTGCTTTGGTTCTTTAATGAAAAGCCATCAACGCATTTTCTTGGTCGGCCCTATGGGCGCCGGTAAGTCGACTGTGGGACGAATTTTGGCAGAGCGTCTCGAGGTTGAGTTCATCGATAGTGACGGGGAAATTGAACGGCGTACCGGGGCTGATATCCCCTGGATTTTTGAAATTGAGGGCGAAGACGGTTTTCGCAAACGGGAAAGCGATGTTATTGCCGATCTTGTGACCCGCGAGCCGATCGTACTCGCTACCGGTGGTGGCGCGGTGCTGCGCGAACAAAATCGTGTGCTATTGAGCAAATACGGTTACGTGGTGTATCTCAACGCCAGTTTGCGCGAACAAACCCGCCGTACAGGGAAAGATCGCAACCGGCCACTTCTGGCCGGGAAAAATCGTTCTCAGGTCTTGGGGCAGCTTATGGAAACTCGTGATCCTCTGTATAGAGAGGTAGCGGATTTGGTCTTGCCCACCGACAATAGGTCTGCGTCGGCGCTTGCCGATACTATTACCAGCGAGCTCGCCTAAGCCCTGCTTTACATTGTCGCGACTGTTTGAGGAATTGTTATGTCGTCGTGCCAGACTACCCTGCAAGTGACATTACCGCCGGATTCGCGAGATCGAGGGTACCCTATTCATATCGGCACGGATTTGTTGTCTGCTGCAGAGTTGATGACATCCCTCATCGGTGATCGCCCCGTGATGGTGGTGACTAATGAGGTGGTGGCACCCCTCTACCTCGACGCACTGCGTGATGCGTTAGGCAGAGATCGAGCAGTGACTGAACTCTTGTTGCCCGACGGCGAGCAGCACAAAACCCTTGATACCTTGGCCACAATTATGACTGCGGCACTGCGCGGTCAACATGAGCGACGCTCTGTATTCGTCGCGCTCGGTGGTGGTGTGATCGGCGACATGACGGGTTTCGCCGCGGCTTGTTATCAGCGTGGGGTCGACTTTTTGCAAGTACCCACCACGCTATTGGCGCAAGTCGATTCTTCCGTCGGTGGTAAAACAGGCGTCAATCATAGCCTCGGTAAGAACATGATTGGGGCCTTCCATCAGCCGCTGGGCGTGATTATCGATATCAATACCCTTAAAAGTTTACCTCAGCGGGAGTTTGCAGCTGGCATAGCGGAAGTTATTAAGTACGGTCTCATTTACGACGCCCAGTTTTTCCAGTGGATTATCGACGCGACCGACTCCCTGGCTAATCGAGATCCTGCCGCACTGTCCTATGCCATTGAGCGCAGCTGCGCCATCAAAGCGGATGTGGTTGCAGCCGATGAGCGCGAGGGTGGGGTTCGAGCTATTCTTAATTTTGGGCATACATTCGGCCATGCCATAGAACATGTTCAGGGCTATGGTAATTGGCTGCATGGTGAGGCGGTGGCTTGCGGCATGTTAATAGCTGCCCGCATCTCCTGCGCTAAAGGCAGTCTTGAGGCGGCTACAGTTGATGAGCTGGCGCTACTATTGAAACGGTTTCAACTACCCTTAGAAGCTCCCGCCGATATGGACGCGGACAGCTTTTTACGTGCCATGAGCCTCGACAAAAAAGTGGCTCACGGACAGATTCGCTATGTGTTGTTATCTGCTCTCGGCCAAGCGATTGTTAGCGCGGACGTTAGCCGTGAAGATATTGCAGCGGCCATTGGCTGAGTAAGCTGGTCAGCCCAAGTGATCAAAAAGTGGCCAATTGTCCGCTTGTTCACCGATGTGTAAAATGGCCGGCCTTTTGACTTGACCCTCTGCGTAGGGTTTGTCTCCGAGGCGCAACGCGCCATCGACAAGAGTGTGATTGACTATGACTCAACGTGTTGTAACGGGTGTCGACGCCCCAGCGCCGACCCGCCCGCAGGGCCTCTACCGCCCCGAAGAATTTCGGGATAACTGCGGTTTTGGTTTGATTGCTCACATTCAGGGGCAGCAGAGCCACAAATTATTACAAACAGCGATTGAGTCTCTGACCTGTATGACCCATCGCGGTGGTATCGCCGCCGATGGCAAGACCGGTGATGGTTGTGGCCTGCTGTTGCAGATGCCCGATGCTTTTATGCGTCAGGTAGCGCGGCAGAACTTCGACACGGAACTCGGTGAGCACTACGCGGTAGGCATGATTTTCATGGCGCCGGAGCAATCCCGCCAAGCGCAAGCACGCTTGTCTGTGGAGCGTAGCTTAGAAGCGAATGGTTTAAAGACGGTCGGTTGGCGTGTGGTGCCAACTGAGCGGGACGTGTGTGGTGAGATTGCCCTCGATCAGCTACCTCAAATTGAACAGGTGTTTATTGCTGCCGATGATTTCGATCACGCCCAGCTAGCTGGCAAGCTATTCATGGCGCGCCGGCAAGCTGAAATTGCCATGGCTGCAGATCCCGACTTTTACATATGTAGCCTGTCGGACCAGGTGGTTTCTTATAAGGGCTTGGTCATGCCCGCCGACCTGGCGCGTTTCTATCCTGACCTGAATGACTCCAGCCTAGAAACGGGTATCTGCGTATTTCACCAGCGGTTTTCTACCAACACCTTGCCCCGCTGGCCCCTCGCTCAGCCGTTTCGCATGCTCGCCCACAATGGGGAAATCAATACCATTGAAGGCAACCGCAACTGGTCCCGCGCGCGCACCCCCAAACTGTCATCGCCTCTGCTACCTGATTTGCAGTCGGTCACGCCGCTGGTGAATACCTCGGGCTCTGATTCATCGAGTCTCGATAACATGCTTGAGCTAATGACTACTGGCGGCGTCGAATTGCCCCGAGCACTTCGTATGCTGGTGCCACCGGCTTGGCAAAACATTGAAGGTATGGACCCCGATTTGAAGGCGTTCTACCAATACCACTCTATGCACATGGAGCCCTGGGATGGCCCTGCGGGCATCGTAGTTACCGATGGGCGATACGCTGCCTGTATTTTGGATCGTAATGGATTGCGTCCCGCCCGGTGGGTTACCACCCGTGATGGCTTTATCACCTTGGCATCTGAAATCGGCACTTATGACTATGATACTGCCGATGTTGTCGCCAAAGGCCGTGTTGGCCCCGGCCAAATTCTGGTGGTCGATACCCTGGAAGGCAAAGTACTCCACACCGAAGATATCGATACGCTGTTAAAGCAGCGCCATCCCTACAAGCAATGGTTGCGCAAGCATGCCAAGCACGTGGTTGGCCGCTTTGCTGGTGAAATTGCTCCCGGTATTCCCGAGGAATCCCTCGATCTGTATCAAAAAATGTTTCAGGTCAGCTTTGAAGAGCGTGACCAGGTATTGAGACCACTGGCAGAGTCAGGGAATGAGGCTGTGGGCTCCATGGGCGACGACACACCCATGGCCGTGCTGTCTGCTAAAGAGCGCTCGTTGTACGACTTTTTCCGTCAGAAGTTCGCACAGGTGACCAACCCACCCATCGACCCTTTAAGAGAGTCGATTGTGATGTCCCTCGAGGTCGACTTAGGCGGGGAAGGTAATATCTTTGTGGAGTCAGAAGAGCACGCCAAACGCGTCAGTTTGACCTCCCCCGTGCTGTCTCAAGGTAAATTTAATACGTTGATTAACAGCCAAGATGTGGGCCTCGTGGTGGCCGACATTGATGCCACCTACGATCCGGAGCA
>CBFHTF010000032.1:0-22812 GCA_965658685.1 Luminiphilus sp. | reverse complement strand
TAACTGGGCTGGTGGCACCGAAGCCATCTTCGGTGACAATACGGGTACCGGTTACCAGTACCTCTTCCACTAGGACACCGTCTTCTTGGGCGAAGACGAGACCACTGGTCAGGGTTGAGCTCAGGGCGGCGGTAACCGCAAGGCTCAGCTGTCGCTTGTTCAGTGACTTCATGAATAACCTCATTGATTTTGTTGGTGTTGAGCGCTCCACGCAGCAAGGAAAGCTGCAAGATGTGACAGACTACTCAAATATGAATGATTTATGGCAGGGGGTGGTGGGAATTTTGTGGATTATTACCAATTTCAATCTTGAACTTTCGTACAAAAAGCCTAGTTACAGTGACTTAGTTACACTTTCTCAGGTTAATCAATACGTCTAACCCCCACGGAGCGTCCGGTTGAGAGCACTGTCATCTCCCACAGACCAAAGAAATTAGCTTCGAGTCGAACACGATTATCGTCGCCCCGATATCGATAGGTGGTGGCGTGGCGCTGTCGCCACACTTGGCCGTTATCGAGAGTAAAAACCGTCTTACCCGACCAACCCGTGAAGCCACCTAGAACCTGTGCCTCGAAGGGTTCGCCTGTCTCCAGAGCCTCTTCATCTGCCCGGGCCGCAGCTAACTCCTGTGCAACGCGACGCGCTACCTCTGCCTCAATGGCAACGTCTTGCCCATCGACCCCTTGGGCGGTTTCAGCTGCGACCACTGTAGAGGGGGTCATATCAGACGCAGGCGCATTATCTGAGCGTGTCGGTTCGGCAGCAGCTTGGGGCATAACAGGGGCACCAAGGTGCTCGGATAACCAACGATTGAGCGCCTCGCGTTCATTGGGCGTTAACCGGTCAACACCCGTGGCGGCACGCTCACTAGCGGTCATACCATCTAATGGCTCTACCGCACTCGCATGATACGGAGCAAGCAACACAAGAAGCCCTACCAGCCCCAGACACTGCCGCAAGCCCGCAATTAAGCGCGGCTTGAGAGCGCCACCATGACGCACTAAAACAAGACCCGGCATCGCAACGTACCCTCGATATCACGCAGTTGGCTCAGTGCCAATTCCGAATACTCAGACTCGACATCGATAACAACGTAACCTATGTCGTTGTGGGTTTGCAGGTACTGGGCACAAATATTGATATCGCTGTCTGAAAAAACACGGTTAATACGGCTCATAACTCCAGGCATGTTGCGGTGCACGTGGAGTAACCGATGTTGATTTTCATGCTCAGGAAGTGCCACTTCCGGAAAATTGACCGCCGACAACGTCGTGCCGTTGTCACTGTAGCGAGCCAGCTTCTCTGCTACTTCAACACCGATGTTTTCTTGTGCTTCCATCGTGCTGCCACCGATATGGGGGGTAAGCAGCGCCTTGTCGATACCGCGCAAGGGAGACTCAAATACATCATTGTTGGTTCTTGGCTCCACCGGGAACACATCGATAGCGGCTCCCGACAGCTGACCCGAGTTAAGCGCATCAGCCAAAGGTTCAATCTCAACCACGTTGCCCCGGGACGCATTAATGAGAATAGCGCCCGACTTCATTGACGCTAACTCTTGGGCGCCAATCATGTTTGCGGTGCTGGGCAATTGTGGCACGTGTAGCGTCACAACATCGGCGAGGGCCAGCAAATCCCTGAGACTAGCGAGCTGTCGAGCATTACCCATGGGTAGCTTGGTGACCACGTCGTAAAACACCACCACCATACCCAGGCTTTCAGCGATCACGCCCAGCTGCATGCCAATATTGCCGTAACCGACAATACCCAGGGTCTTACCACGTATCTCAAACGCATTGGAGGCCGTCTTCATCCACTCACCGCGATGGGCTGCAGCGTTTTTTTCGGGTATGCCCCGCAGTAACAAAATGGCTTCGGCAATGACCAACTCTGCGACCGATCGGGTGTTCGAGTAAGGGGCATTGAACACAGGTATACCGCGCACGCCAGCCGCTTGCACGTCAACCTGATTAGTACCAATGCAAAAGCAACCGACTGCCACTAATCGCCGAGCCGCCTGAAAAACCTCCTCAGTAAGCTGAGTACGCGAGCGAATACCAACAAAGTGAGCATCGGCTATTTCCTCAAGTAACTGGTCTTGAGGCAGGGCGCCAGCATGGGTTACCACATTGTGGTAACCGGCGGCGGCGAGGGTGGTTACAGCAGAGGGATGGATGCCCTCCAACAGCAAGATCTTAATCTTGTCTTTATCGAAAGAGGTTTGGGTCACGGCGGGTCCTGCATCAAAGCCTATCGCTACGGGGCGCGAATGGTATCATGCTATTGGCGCGACACAGCGTCTCCTACAACCCCCATACACCCCAGGCAGTCACATGTATGTCTGTCGTGCACAGGTCGAACCATGTCCCAGCTTTCCGAATCTCTCTATCAGTCACTACTGTCGCTTCTTGGCGAGGCCCGCCTGCTAACCGATGCATCGTCACTGGAGCACTACGGACGGGATTGGACGCGATTCGCTGCGCCAGCACCCTCTGCGATAGCGCTGCCAGAGACAATAGCTGAGGTTCAGAGCATTGTCGCTCTGGCTAGGGAGCACAAGGTTGCCATCGTCCCCTCAGGCGGACGCACAGGCCTCAGCGGTGGCGCAATGGCCAGCAAAAGTGAGCTGGTCATTGCGCTAGATCGCATGAACAGTATCAGCGAGGTGAATACCACTAACCGCAGTTTGACCTGCGGCGCCGGCACCATCACCGCAGCTATTCAGCAAGCAGCCGGTGATGTGGGTTTGTGCTATCCAGTTGACTTCGCCTCGAGTGGCTCGAGCCAAATCGGGGGGAATATTGCTACCAACGCAGGTGGCATTCAGGTGATTCGCTACGGCATGACCCGAGATTGGGTAACAGGCTTGAAAGTTGTCACTGGCACCGGTGAACTGTTAGATCTGAACCGTGGCCTGATCAAGAACAACACCGGTCTCGATCTGCGCCACCTGATGATCGGCTCAGAAGGTATATTGGGCATCATCGTCGAAGCCACACTGAAGCTTGCCAAACAGCCAGTGGACCCTCAGGTCATAGTCCTGGGCCTACCATCGATGGACGCCATTATGGCTGTGCTCGAGGCATTCCAAGATCGACTCGACCTACTGGCCTACGAATTCTTCTCTGAGCTTGCACTGCAAAAGGTTGTTGAGCACCAGGGCCTGCAACGACCCTTCGAAGCCGTGACACCCTTTTACGCGCTACTCGAGTTCGAGCGTCTGGGCTCCGACACTGACAATGCCATTATGGAAGTGGTGGAACACTGCATGATCGAAGGCTGGGTTGAAGATGCGGTCTTGAGTCAAAGTGAGGCGCAACGACGATCGCTGTGGCGGCTGCGAGAAGATATCTCTGAAACCATTTCACGTTGGACCCCCTACAAAAACGACATCGCCACCACTGTCGGTAAGGTGCCTCAATTTCTGCAACAAGTGGATGATATTGTTGCGGCCCGCTATCCAGATCTCGAGGTCGTTTGGTTTGGGCATATTGGCGACGGCAACCTCCACCTCAACATACTGAAGCCCGACAACGTGTCCGTGGCAGATTTTCAGGTGCGCTGCAAAGAAGTGAGTGCCGAGATCTTCGCCGTCATTCGAGACATGGGCGGATCGGTGTCAGCAGAGCATGGTGTCGGTCTGTTAAAGAAGGACTTTCTTAACTACAGCCGCAGCACTGAAGAGATCGCCCTTATGAAGGGCATCAAAGCGGTATTTGACCCGGATAATATTTTAAATCCCGGGAAGGTTTTCGATCTCTGAAGTCAAGGTACGAACACCCTCAGGGGTACCCAGCAGCAGCACATCAGCGGGACGCAGGGCGAATAACCCGCTGGCAACCACACCTGTTATGTGATCGATGGCCTGCTCCAGCGCAATAGGCTGGGTAATATCGAGCCCGTGAACATCCAGAATCACATTGCCGTTGTCAGTCATTATGCCCTCCCGCCAAACCGGGTCGCCGCCTAGCTTTACCAGCTCTCGAGCGACGTAGCTGCGTGCCATAGGTATGACTTCGACAGGCAGTGGAAACTGCCCAAGCACTGTTACTAGCTTGCTCTCATCGGCTATACACAGAAACTGCTCTGATGCAGCTGCCACAATTTTTTCACGGGTCAGCGCCGCACCGCCGCCTTTAATAAGCTGTAGGTTGTGATTGGTTTCATCAGCGCCATCGATATAGGCATGTAGTGTCGACACGCTGTTCAAATCCAGCACAGGTATCCCCAATTCGCGGAGCAAAGCCGCCGATCGCTCTGAACTGGCTACCGTGCTATCGATACGCCCACGCAGATCGGGTAGTCGGCGAATAAAGCATTCGGCGGTACTGCCGGTGCCAATTCCCAGCACCAAATCGTCGCTCTCAATAGCTGCGACACGCTCGATGGCGGCGGCGGCCACCTGCTCTTTCATTGCTTGTTGATCCAAGATCACATCCTCTCTTCGTAGACTCCACAGTATACCGATGATCGAATCCTGGCAGCCAAATACATTCCATCAAAATATTTTGATAAATGATTAAAGGTTTGTTAGTGTCGCCGGCATGACGACGACTCCTTCAACACTACAGCCCCAATCTGGCGCCACCGATGACGGTGCCGCCGCGCTGGCGCCCTTGTTCAAAGCGCTCGGTGATGTGTTGCGTCTGCGCATTTTACGCCTGCTAAAAGGGGACTCACTGAGTGTGTCGGAGCTGTGCGACGTGTTCGAACTTCGCCAAAGCGCTCTAAGTCACCACCTGAAAATTTTGGTGCAATCCGATTTAGTGGTGCGTCGCCGAGAGGGAACTGCCATCTTTTATCGGCGCGCGTTGCCCACTGGGCGCGACGCCAACTTACTTGAGACCGTGTTCCACCACATCGACCAACAACCACTCGATAGTGAATCTGCCGAGGGCATGGCGCGGGTTCAAGCGCAACGAGAACACAATTCGCTGCACTTTTTTCAAGGCAATGTCGAGCGCTTCCGAGAGCAACAAGAGCTGATTGCCTCTTGGAAAGACTACACCCAGGCAGCCCTTCATTTGCTAGATCACTGTGGCGACCTATCGCGATTCCAATTACTCGAGATTGGTCCGGGCGATGGTGCCCTACTACCGGCACTATCCCAGCGCGCTGCAGCAGTGGTGGCACTCGACAGCTCTGAAGACATGCTCAATAAGGCTCGAGTTGCCAGCGCAGACTGCGCCAATGTGACCTACCAACTCGGCGACACCACCACTTTACTGCAGAGCAACAATCGCTTCGATGTGGCCGTAGCCAACATGGTGCTACACCACACGGTCAATCCACAGCAAGTCCTTAAAGAGACCGCTGCCTTACTTCGTCCGGGTGGTTGGCTGGTAATCAGTGAACTGTGCCGGCATGACCAAGCCTGGGCACGAGAGCACTGTGGTGATTTATGGCTGGGCTTTGAGCCCGAGCAACTCAGCACTTGGGCAGGCGCATGCGGACTTCAGAGCACCGCCGAATTGTTTATAGCCCAACGCAATGGTTTTCAAATACAAGTGCGGCTGTTTCATCGGCCGATCGTTTCACTGACAGGACTTACATCATGAGCGAGTACTCACTATTTACCTCTGAATCGGTATCAGAAGGCCACCCCGACAAAATGGCGGATCAGATTTCCGACGCCATCTTAGACCGCATTTTAACCGATGACCGCAACGCGCGCGTAGCCGTAGAGACCCTGGTCAAAACCGGTATGGTTGTGGTGGCAGGCGAGGTGACCACCAGTACCTACGTCGACCTTGAAGAGGTCGTCCGCGAGGTGGTGACCGACATCGGTTACAACAGCTCCGAAGTAGGTTTCGATGGTGCGTCCTGCGCTGTGCTCAATGCCATCGGCAAACAGTCCCACGATATTGCTATCGGTGTCGATGAAGGTGAAGACAAAGAGCAAGGAGCGGGCGATCAGGGGCTCATGTTTGGCTACGCCAGCAACGAAACCGATGTGCTCATGCCGGCACCGATCTATTACGCCCACCGACTGGTAGAGCGCCAAGCTCAATTGCGTAAATCGGGGGAGCTGCCATGGCTGCGGCCCGATGCAAAAAGCCAGGTCTCACTGCAATACGGTACAGACGGTAAGCCCACAGCGGTCGACGCAGTGGTGTTATCGACGCAACACGACCCCGGCATCAGCCAAAATGCTATTCGTGAGGCGGTCATGGAATTAATTATCAAACCCGTCCTTCCCGATGCGTGGTTACACAAAGATACGCTGTACCACATCAACCCAACGGGCCAATTCATTATTGGCGGACCCGTGGGGGATGCGGGCTTGACGGGTCGTAAAATCATTGTCGATACCTATGGCGGCATGGCGCGTCATGGAGGCGGGGCTTTTTCGGGCAAAGACCCATCAAAGGTTGATCGTTCCGCCGCCTATGCGGGCCGGTATGTGGCTAAAAATATTGTTGCCGCCGGACTGGCAGAGCGCTGTGAGATTCAAGTCTCTTATGCCATTGGTGTCGCCGAACCCACATCTATTTCCGTGAACACTTTTGGCACTGGCCGCATAAGCGATGCGTACATTGTGGCGCTGGTGAGAGAGCATTTCGATTTACGTCCAAAAGGCATTGTTGACATGCTGGACCTAAAACGCCCCATTTACCGGAAAACCGCGAGTTACGGTCATTTCGGGCGCACCGACGCAGATTTCAGCTGGGAGCACACCGATAAGGCAGAGCTACTGCGGGCAAGTGCCTGAACGGTAGGGCGAATGCCAACTAGCCTGTTTGCACGTAACAACACCCTGAACAACACGACACAACGAACAAGACACTGAGCAATACACCGGACAAGAGCCCTATGTGGGCCGAGGAATAACCCCTATGAACACAGCAGTAGATGTAAGCCACTTCACCGACTACAAAGTAGCCGACATTAACCTAGCCGAGTGGGGTCGCCGCGAGCTTGATATCGCCGAGAGCGAAATGCCCGCACTCATGGCGCTTCGGGAGCACTACCGCGAGCAGCAACCCTTGGCCGGTGCCAAAATTTTGGGCTGCATTCACATGACCATTCAAACGGCGGTGCTTATAGAAACCCTGGTGGCGCTGGGTGCAGAAGTGCGTTGGTCGTCGTGCAATATTTTTTCTACCCAAGACCACGCCGCCGCCGCCATTGCCGCGGCAGGTGTTCCCGTGTTTGCCTGGAAAGGGGAGACCGAAGACGAGTACGAGTGGTGTATTGAGCAGACGATCTTAAAAGACGGTGCGCCATGGGATGCCAATATGGTGCTCGACGATGGCGGCGACCTCACGGGCATGTTGCACCAGCAGTACCCGGAAATGCTTGAGCGCATCCATGGCATCACAGAAGAAACCACCACCGGCGTGCATCGTCTTTACGAGATGATTGCCAACGGCGAACTCAAAGTACCGGCCATCAATGTCAATGATGCGGTTACCAAGTCAAAAAATGACAACAAATACGGCTGCCGTCACAGTCTAAGCGATGCCATTAAACGCGGCCTCGACCACCTGCTAATGGGCAAGCGAGCGCTGGTCATCGGCTACGGAGATGTGGGTAAAGGTTCTGCCCAGTCGCTGCGCCAAGAAGGCATGATTGTTCGTATCACCGAAGCGGATCCCATTTGTGCCATGCAAGCCTGTATGGATGGCTTTGAAGTAGTATCGCCATTCATCGATGGCATTAACGATGGACTCGACAGCTGCATCGACAAGGCATTACTGGCGCAAACGGATCTTTTGGTCACCTCAACCGGCAACTTTGATGTTTGTAATGCCGCCATGTTGCGCGCTCTGAAATCAGGTGCCGTGGTCTGCAATATTGGTCACTTCGACAACGAAATCGATACCGCTTACATGCGCAAGCACTGGGAGTGGGAAGAAATTAAGCCTCAAGTGCACAAGATTTATCGTGATCGTGCCAGCAACGATCATTTGTTGCTGTTGTCTGAGGGCCGACTGGTGAATCTAGGCAACGCAACCGGCCACCCATCGCGCATTATGGACGGTTCGTTTGCCAACCAAGTGCTGGCACAAATCCACCTGTACAGTAAGCGTTTTGCCGATCTCCCCGCTGCTGAAAAGCCGGCAGCCATCACCGTAGAAGTGCTGCCCAAGCACCTCGATGAAAAAGTCGCTGCGTTCATGGTGGCAGGCTTTGGTGGGGTCATTACTCGACTGACCGAAGAGCAGGCGAAATATATTGGTGTTGATGTCGCAGGTCCGTTCAAGCCCGACACCTACAAGTACTAATTAGGTAACACTCCCATGCAAAACGACCAGCGTTGCAGCCTTGAATTCTTCCCGCCCAAAACACAGGCGGGAAGGGACAAATTGCTGCAGCAAACACTGCCCGCGTTGTCAGTGCTGAATCCCGAGTACTGCTCAGTAACCTATGGTGCTGGGGGCTCAACCCGCGACAGTACTGTAGGCGTCGTCAACGGCTTCAAAGGGAAGGGTCAGGACGTTGCACCTCACATCAGCTTTGGCAGCGATGATGAGGCCACGATTCGTGCGTTGCTTGACAGCTATCAGGCTTCTGGCATCAAGCGGCTCGTGGCCTTGAGAGGCGATGTGCCTGCGGGCATGGAAGACAGCGTGCAGCTGGTGCACGCCAATGAGTTAGTGTCGCTTATCAGAGAACATAGTGGTGATCATTTCGATATCAAGGTAGCGGCGTACCCTGAAATTCACCCACAAGCGCTGAGTTACGACGCCGATGTGTTCTACCTAAAGCAAAAGCTCGATGCGGGCGCCAACGGCGCTGTGACTCAGTTCTTTTTCAATGTCGAGGCGTACTTTTATTTCCTTGACCGCTGCGCGGCACAAGGCATCGATAAGCCCATCCATCCTGGCATTATGCCCATCGTCAATTTTGCCAACCTCGAACGCTTTGCCGCCGGGTGTGGTGCTGAAATCCCTCGATGGATTCGACAGCGAATGGCCGACTTCAAAGATGATGAAGTCAGCATGCGTCAATTTGGCATTGATGTAGTCACACAGCTATGTGCGACGCTGTTAGAGAGTGGCGCACCGCCCATTCACTTTTACACGATGAATCAGGTAGAACCCGTGTTAACAATCGCGCAAAATCTTGGCTTGAGTAACAGCATCGCAGCATAAAAATGCGCAACATACGCCTGTATACACCCCAAGACCTTGCCGTTGACGAGGTCATTGAGCTCGACGAAGCAGCGGCCAATCATTTGTTGCGCGTGCTACGTGCAAAAGTGGGGGACGGCGTCACCTTGTTTAACGGCGATGGCCTCGACTATCAAGGCGTTATTGATACGGTGGGTAAACGAAGCGGTACTGTGGCGCTCACCACGGTACACGATCCGGAAACCGAGTCGCCGCTTAGGAGTCATATTGGCCTTTGCTTAAGCAAAGGAGACCGATTTGATTGGGCGCTACAAAAAGCCACTGAGTTGGGTGTTTCGGCTATCACTCCCTTATTCAGTGAGCGTGTCGACGTCAAGCTTCCCAGTGACCGCATAGCGCGCAAACAACAGCATTGGCAACAAGTGGTTGCGAGTGCCTGTGAGCAATCGGGACGCGCCGTTCTGCCCCCAGTGGCATTGCCATCAACACTCACAGATTGGGTACGAACGGTGAGTGCTGACGTAAAATTGGTATTACATCACCATCAAGCAGGGGCACTGCCCAAGGGTACTCAACCGACCTCAGTAGCACTGCTTATTGGCCCCGAGGGCGGCCTCAGCCCCAGTGAAGTGGCCGACGCACAGGCACAGGGTTTCGAATCACTTTGCTTAGGTCCACGGGTTATGCGAACTGAAACCGCTCCGGTGGCAGCGCTTGCCGCACTGGCCTGGTACTGGGGTGATTTTCAGTCTCCCTGACGCAGCTGCCACTGCGCATAACTCCACTCTAACCATTGAGCGGCTGCATTTAAAAAATGCGCGGTACGGGGCGACAAAATGGTTTCGAAAGCGTGCTGTGTACCCGGCAGTTCCGCGTACACCAGGGGTTGTTGGGTAGTGCTGGCGTAATCGGCTACGAAACGTCGCGCCTCTTCCACCCAAACCAAGGTATCGGATTGGCCTTGCACCACGAAAAAAGGCGGTGCATCGGGTGTCAGCCAAGTAATCGGCGAGGCCGCATCAAACAGCTCAGGATCACGACTAGCATCGGTTTTCATCAAGCGCTGCAGAATGTATTCGTCGATACGAGTGCCATGGCGAATGCCAGTTCTGTCGCATAAGTCGTAGACCCCATAGAGAGGCATGGCGGCCTGCAGTGAGGTATCTGCCGACTCAAAGCCAGGCTGCCATGGCGCATGATTGGGGCTTAAAGCGGCCAGCGCGGCCAGATGACCACCCGCGGAACCACCAGTGACGGCAATAAAATTCGGGTCGCCGCCCCAGTCGGCGATATTGTCCCTAATCCAGGCGATGGCACGCTTCACATCGACGATCGGGTCCGGGAAGGTGGCCTTGGGTGCCAATCGATAATTGACCGATACACATACCCAACCTAGGGAAGCCATATGATTGAGCAAGGGCAACGCTTGCTCGGCTTTGTGGCCTACAAGCCACGCACCGCCATGAATCTGCAATAACACAGGCTTGGGTTTATCGCCGACTCTGCGACGATAAATATCGAGGGTGTTGCGCTTACCCCCGGGTCCGTAGGCAATGTCGCGCGCCACCTCAACACCTGGCTTCGAAAAACCAAGGGGCTGCAGCCAATCATCATGGCTAATATGTTGGCGCAGTCGGTGACGGCGGGTAGCGGGAATGACCGCCCTGAAGTCGGGACCCAATCCGGTGGCTAGTGCTCGTTCAAAAAGGGCGCCCGCATCAAAGTGACGCATGAGCGCTCGCGCTGTTAAGAATAGACTTGCCAATAGAGCCACCATACCCAAGATGACGCGACCGTCATCCAAGTCGAGGAAGCAGCTGCCAAAAACCAACAAGATCCACTGCAGCGCAAGCATAACGACCGCGGCTTCCGTAGCAACGGCGGAGACCAGAAACCACAGGGGTACCAACCAACCCAGTGCACGCCCAGTGACGTTGGCGGTGATACTCGCGACCAAAAATACCACCCCAAAAAGTGCAAAAAGTGTGGCCATCTCCTAGCTACCCCCCGAACAGTTGCGTGGAACCCATGAGCCCCGTAACGTAGCCACTCCCAACTGCAGAGGCCCGGCCATGAGTCGACATATAGGCGTCGTGATGGATCCCATTGATACCATCACATTCAAGAAGGATACAACGCTTGGACTACTGTGGGCAGCGAGAGATCAAGGGTGGAAGCTCTGGTATATGGAGCAACAGGACCTCTACTGCGCCAGCGGCGTCACCCGTGCGCGTATGCGGCCACTGTCAGTGCACAATGACCCCGACCATTACTACGAGCTGGGTGACGTCGAAGACCGAGAACTGAGTCAACTCGACGCAGTTCTTATGCGCAAAGACCCACCGTTCGACATGGAATTTGTGTACACCACGCAGTTGCTGGAAGAGGCGGAACGGCGCGGCACGCTAATCGTCAATCGCTGCGCAAGCCTCAGAGATTGCAACGAAAAGTTGTTTGCCACTGCGTTTCCCCAATGCTGCCCGACACTTATTGTGAGCCGCGATATGGCGCGCCTGCGAGCATTCCATAAAGCGCATGGCGACGTCGTCTTCAAACCCCTCGACGGAATGGGTGGCAGCTCTATTTTCCGAGCCGGACCCAATGATCCCAATCTCAGCGTGATACTCGAAACGCTGACACAACAGGGCACTCGGACCATTATGGGGCAGGTATACCTACCCGCGATTGTCGATGGCGATAAACGCATTTTAATGGTCGATGGTGAGCCGATCGATCACTGTTTGGCCCGTGTGCCCTTAGCCGGGGAAAGTCGTGGCAACTTAGCCGCCGGTGGCACTGGAAGGGTACAACCCCTAACCGAACGCGATCGCTGGATAGCCGCCCAAGTCGGGCCAGCACTGCGCGAACGAGGACTGTGGTTCGTCGGGCTCGATGTCATCGGTGATTACCTAACAGAAATCAACGTGACCAGTCCCACCTGCTTACGAGAAATTGAGTCGGCGGTTGCACCCGGTATTGCTGACCGGCTGATGGCGGTGATTGAACGGGAGATAAGTGCGCTTGGTCGCTAACTACGCTGCCACGCTTAAGGAGCCTATCGTACCCGCGTTTATGACGGCTCTGGCGCTGCACGCGCTGGCCATCGTTACGCTTGGCTTTGGTGTCGACCTCGAATCACAACAGCGAGAAGCGCTAGCGGTGACTGTTGCTCTGCTACCGAGCAACACAGCACCCAAGGAGGCGCGCCATATTGCCAGTGTTGACCAGGCAGGAGAACTAACCGCCAGCGCTCAAATGGAAACACAATTGCAAATGCAAGTGCAGACCTCGCTGTCACTATCCCGAGAATTGGTGCCTGACAATAGTGGCACAACCAGCCAGCGCGAAAAGAGTCCCAGTGCTGAACAAATCATTGCTCAGGCGCTGGCCGCCATGTCCGATGCCGGCAACACCGCAGAAAGCCTAGCCGGCACGGTTGCTGCTAGGCGCGCTCTGGATGCCGCCTATCTCGCGCGTTGGCGGGCCAGGGTTGAGCAGGTGGGCAATGCCCTCTACCGCGGTGAACCGCCCGCGGGCAATGGGGACGTGCGACTATTAGTGTCGGTGTTGGCAGATGGCACCCTGGAACGCATTCATTTATTGCAGTCTTCGGGTAACCCGGCCCTTGATCGAGCCGCACAAGATACGGTGATACTGGCCGCACCGTTTCCACCCTTTTCGCGCGACCTAGCCGAGCGCACTGGGCGACTGGACATTGTTCGCACCTGGCAATTTCGATCGACGCCCGTGGCACAGACCATAGGGGACTGAGCCGATGTTGAAGCACCAATGAGCATCGACGCAAACCGCATCATGGCTTTCGATTGGGGCCTCCGCCAAATTGGTGTAGCGGTGGGCAACCGGTTGCTAGGTACTTCAGAGCCATTGACGGCGGTGAGGGCTCGAGACGGTGCCGCCGACTGGGGTGCCATCGCAGCACTCATCGATGACTGGCAACCCGGTCTGTTACTGGTAGGCGAGCCATTGCATATGGACGGATCCGACAGCCCAATGGCAGCGCGGGCGCGTAAGTTCAGCCGGCAATTACACGGACGCTTTGGACTGCCTGTCACACTGGTAGACGAACGGCTGTCGTCCCGAGCGGCGAAATCCGAGGCTCTAGAGCAGGGACATCACGGTCACTGGGGCAGTTCACCGATTGATGCAGAGGCTGCCAACATCATTTTGTGTACCTGGCTGTCAGAGCAGAAACTTTAGCTAGGGGCTGTCATCGACCTGGAGGTCAAGATTGGAGCCGGCGCGCAATGTGCTTAAGCCTTTTTCGTGAAGCTTGATTTGCAACCTGACATCGTTCGCTGAATCAGCATGACGTACTGCTTCTTCACGCGTGATTAAACCCCGTTTGAAAGTTTCCACAAGCGCCTGATCAAAGGTCTGCATGCCCTGTTCGTTGGAACGCGCCATCAACTCTTTGGTCAAGTGCACCTCGCCCTTGCGGATGTGGTCGCGCATTAATGCCGTACCCAGCAAAACCTCCATCACCGGCACACGGCCTTTGCCGGTCGCTTTGGGCAACAACTGTTGCGCGACCATCGCGCGCAAATTAAGGGACAGATCCATCCATGCTTGATTTTGCTTATCTGGCGGGAAAAAACTTTGAATACGATCGAGGGCTTGGTTGGCGTTATTCGCGTGCAGTGTTGTTAGGCACAAATGGCCTGTTTCGGCAAAAGCGAGCGCGGCTTCCATCGTGCGCGCAGTACGCACCTCACCGATCATGATCACATCGGGTGCCTGCCGCAATGTATTGGCAAGAGCCACCTCATAAGACTCGGTATCCAGACCTACTTCCCGTTGGCTGATGAGACACCCTTTGTGCTGATGGATAAACTCAATCGGATCTTCAATAGTCACAATGTGGCCGCGAGAATTGCGGTTTCGATGATCGAGCATAGCCGCCAGAGATGTCGATTTACCCGTACCCGTACCACCCACAAAAATGACCAAACCTCGCTTCAGCATGGCGAGCTGCTGCACCACTTTGGGTAAGCCCAATTGCTCGAAGCTTGGGATATCGGCTGAAATCTGACGCAACACCACACTGGGTAAACCACGCTGTATGTACGCACTAGCACGAAAACGGCCGTAATCTGGGTGGTTAATGGCGTAGTTACACTCGCTGGTGCGCTGGAACTCAGCCTGCTGATCGGGGGTCATGGAGCTGCGCAGCAAGTGGCTGACCTCTAGCTCACTAAGCCGCTGATCTGACACTGCCAACAGCTCGCCGTCGACCTTGATGGTCATGGGTGCATCAACCGTTACGAAACCATCAGAGGCACCACGCTCCACCATGACTTTAAACAGTTTTTCCATAGCGGCTTAACTCCGTCTTCGCTAACTGCGCTAATCAGCCGATCGCTTCAGGCTGACGAGCCTTCTCGCGGGCCACCTCAACAGTAATCAGTTTACGCTCTACCAACGCCTGCAGCGATTGATCCATGGTTTGCATACCCATCGATTGTCCGGTTTGGATGGCTGAGTACATCTGGGCCACCTTGTCCTCTCGGATCAAATTACGAATGGCTGAAGTGCCCCGCATAATCTCGTGGGCCGCAACTCGTCCGCCCGATCGACGTTTCATAAGCGTCTGGGAGATTACCGCCTGTAATGACTCGGACAGCATTGAACGCACCATTGCCTTCTCAGCTGCGGGGAAGACATCGATGATCCGATCGATGGTCTTAGCCGCCGATGTGGTGTGCAGTGTGCCAAATACTAAATGACCCGTTTCAGCAGCCGTCAACGCCAAACGGATGGTTTCTAAATCACGCATTTCCCCCACTAAAATGATATCGGGATCTTCACGCAGGGCTGACCGCAAAGCCTCTGAAAATCCCAAGGTATCGCGGTGTACTTCGCGCTGATTCACCAGGCAGCGTTTCGACTCATGTACAAATTCGATGGGGTCTTCGATGGTCAAGATATGGTCGTAGCGATTGTCATTGATGTAATCAATCATGGCGGCGAGTGTGGTCGATTTACCCGAGCCCGTGGGGCCAGTGACCAATACCAGGCCACGGGGCAACAGAGAGACATCTCGGAAAACCTGACCCATGCCCAAATCATCCATCGATAATACTTTCGAGGGAATTGTTCGAAAGACGGCGCCAGGGCCCCGATTTTGATTGAATGCGTTGACCCGAAAACGCGCGACACCCGGGACTTCAAAGGAAAAATCTGTCTCCAGAAACTCCTCAAAATCCTTGCGCTGCTTGTCGTTCATAATGTCGTAAATCAGGTCGTGCACCTCCGAGTGATCGAGAGGTGGCACATTGATGCGCCGAACATCACCGTCTACCCGAATCATTGGGGGTAACCCCGCCGAAAGGTGCAGGTCAGATGCCCCTTGCTTGGCACTGAAAGCGAGTAATTCTGTTATGTCCATGGATTCTTTCCCCAGCTGTCGTTCAGCATCGTCTTACGGCGCGCTTGCTTCCGGTATCATGGCAGCATGACCGAGATAAATGTAGTTGCAAACCTCACTAACGTGCAGCAACGGCTGCGCATAGCAGAGCGCCATGCCGGCCGCAGTGACGGCTGCGTGACCTTGCTGGCGGTTAGCAAAACCAAGCCGGTCGCACTGATCAGGCAATTAGCAGCGGCCGGGCAAAGGGCATTTGGCGAAAACTACGCGCAAGAGGCCATCGAAAAGGCCCAGCAACTGGCCGATTTAAAACTCGAGTGGCACTTTATAGGGCCCATTCAGTCCAATAAAACCCGCGGGTTGGCTACCCATATGGATTGGATACATAGTATCGATCGCTTAAAAATTGCGCGCCGGCTCAGCGAACAACGAGCGCCCTCGCTACCACCTTTGCAAGTGTGCCTGCAGGTCAATGTGTCGGGGGAAACAAGCAAGTCGGGCATCCCACCCAGCGAATTACCAGCACTGGCGCAGGAAGTAGCGGCGCTGCCGAATATGGTGTTGCGAGGTCTGATGACAATACCCGACAAAGCCAGCTCGAATCGGCAAGACACCGACCCTTTTGATGAGCTGCGAGTCCTGCTCGAGGCACTTCGGCGCGACTGGCAGGGCACTGCCCCTCCCCTCGATACCTTATCGATGGGCATGTCAGCAGATCTCGAGGCTGCTATAACAGCAGGGTCGACGCTTGTACGTGTCGGTACCGATCTGTTTGGTGCCCGCTAGGGATGCCCCAGAGCGAACTCACCGTTTCAAGGCTGTCTCAATCAGCACCGGTTTTAGCAGGTTTAATGGGTTGTTCGTGGTAAAGTAACGCGTTCAAAAGACCATGAAAAGGAGATGCCTGTGCCCACCCAAGGACGGCCGGAAGCCATTGCCTTCATCGGGGCTGGCAATATGGCCAATGCCATTATCGGCGGACTAATAGGCAGTGGCTATTCACCCAGTCAGATACGCGCCGCCGATCCGTCAGCACGCGCGCGCGAGGCCCTTAAAGCACTCAATGTACAGCAGGTATTTGAGGACCCCTGTGCCGCCGTCATCGATGCCGATATGGTCATATTAGCGGTCAAGCCTCAGGTGATGGCTGCAGCGCTAGACGGGGTTAAAGATTGTCTGCCCCACGAATGCCTTGTTGTGTCTATAGCCGCGGGCATATCGGTATCGAGCCTCGATCGCATGTTAGGTGCGCATCAACGACCTATTGTGCGCTGCATGCCAAATACACCGTCTCTGGTATATCGGGGTGTCTCGGGCTTGTTCGCCAACCCGCACGTATCAAAGCAGCAGTGCCAGTACGTTGAAGCTACCATGGCATCGGTGGGCACCACATTGTGGCTGGAACAAGAGGATAAGCTCGATGCCGTTACTGCGGTATCAGGCAGTGGGCCCGCCTACTTTTTTGCCTTTATGGAAGCCATGATCAACAGTGGCGAGCGTTTGGGACTCAGTCGAGAGGCTGCCACGGAGCTCACTCTGCAAACAGCTTTGGGCGCTGCCCACCTAGCGGCCGAACAACCAGTGAGTATCGACACACTGCGTCGAAACGTCACCAGTTCGGGAGGTACCACCGAGCGCGCGCTACAAGCATTTGAGCAAGAGCAACTGGCAGCCTCTGTCGATACCGCCATGCAGGCCTGCTACGACCGCGCTCAAGCTATGGCCACGGAGTTTGATTGAATAATGATGAATATGGCGTCAATTGGCATCACATTGATCAATAGCGTGCTGTCGCTGTACCTGGTCGTGGTTGTCATCAGAGGTATCCTGCAGGGCTCCCAGGCAGACTTCTACAACCCCATCTCTCAGTGGGTAGCGCGGTTGACTAATCCGCCCCTTGCCCTGTTCAGAAAAATTGTCCCTTTCGGTCAGCGCGTCGATGTTTCTATCGTATTACTGGCCTTAGTCGTTCAATTTGGGGCCATTGAGCTAGCGCTGTTGACTGGCGGCGTCTTTGCAGATCCGGTGCGAGCGGCGCTGTGGTCCGTGATCGGCGTACTGGCACTTGTGGTGAACGTTTATTTATACGCGCTTATTGGCTCAATCATAGTCAGCTGGGTAGCACCGGGCAGCAGCCAACCGGCAGTCCGACTGTTGTATCAGGTTACCGAGCCGGTCATGGCGCCCGTGCGATCAGTCATACCCGCGCTCGGAGGTCTCGACTTCTCTCCCATCGCTCTCTTTATTGCTATAAACCTATTGCAGAATTTATTGCTGCAAGTGGCAGTAGCTAGTGGCTTACCCGCTAGGCTAGTTATTGGGCTATAGGTCAGTGAACGACAACACCAGCGTTGGCTTAGTTGAGCCATTCCTCGAGCACTTCGACGAACCGTTGCCTTTGCACAACGGTAAGACCATTGATGCCTACCAGCTTCTCATTGAAACCTACGGGACACTCAACGCCAATCGCAGTAATGCGGTACTCATCTGTCACGCCCTCAGTGGCAATCATCATGCGGCGGGCAGGCACAGCCCCGCCGATCGTAAACCGGGATGGTGGGATCAGCTCATTGGCCCAGGCAAGGCCATCGATACCCGACGTTTTTATGTGGTTTCACTGAATAATTTGGGTGGCTGCGATGGCAGTACCGGGCCTGGGTCAATCAATCCGGCTACTGGCAAGCGCTGGGGCTCTGACTTCCCATCAGTACAGGTGATCGACTGGGTCAACAGTCAACACAGGCTTATGCAGCGATTGGGTATTAGCCAGTGGGCTGCCGTTATTGGCGGCAGTCTTGGAGGCATGCAGGCACTGCAGTGGGCAGTCTCTTATCCTGACTGCCTTCGGCATTGTGCTGTGTTGGCAGCCGCGCCAAATCTCACTGCGCAAAACATTGCCTTCAATGAGATTGCACGCCATGCCATTCTCACCGATCCCGATTGGCACAATGGCCGCTATGCCGATCATCAAGTGATTCCCAGTAGAGGCCTGGCATTGGCGCGCATGGTAGGGCACCTGACCTACATGTCAGCGGATGGCATGGCCGACAAGTTCGGTCGAGATTTACGGGCCGGTAGCCTTCAAAACGCCGATGCCACAGAAGTGGTGTTTCAGGTCGAGAGTTATCTGCGCTACCAGGGCAGCCAGTTCTCAACGCGCTTCGATGCCAATACCTACGTCTTAATGACTCGAGCGCTCGATTGGTTCGACATTACCGACGGCTTTGAAGGGGACCTCAACGCTGCCATGGCAAGCACCCGTGCCCGCTTTTTGGTGCTGTCCTTTTCCAGTGACTGGCGCTTCTCACCCGCTCGATCAAAAGAGCTGGTCAACGCGCTGTTAAATGCTGGCAGGCCGGTGAGCTATGCCAACATCGAGACCGACGGTGGTCACGATGGTTTTTTAATAGGCGACCCTGTCTACACGTCACTGTTTGCGGCATGGATGGAGCAGGTGGCCCAGTGATGCGCTACGACTTAACCCATATTCAACCCTGGATCGCAAGCGGTAGTCGCATACTGGATTTGGGCTGCGGCGATGGTGAGTTTTTGCAGCAATTAACCCAAGACAAGGGTGTACATGGCACCGGCTTAGAGAATGATATAAACAACATCATCGCTGCTGCGGGTCGTGGCATTAACGTCATTCAGCAGGATATGGACAAAGGCCTCGATAACTTCGCCGACAATAGTTACGACACCGTCGTGTTAGCCCATGCCTTGCAGGTGTTACATAACCCGCACAGAGTGCTAGCCGACATGGTCCGCATCGGTAAGGACGCCATTGTTACCTTCCCTAACTTTGGTCACTGGAGATGCCGAACCTACCTAGGTCTGCGTGGTCGTATGCCAGTTTCAAAAATGTTGCCCTATAGTTGGTACGACACACCCAATATCCATTTTTGCACCATAAAGGACTTCGAATCCCTGTGCGCATCACTGGCCATCCAAATTACCGATCACGCCATTGTCGCGGGGGAGTGGGAAACCGCTCTAGCGCGGCTGGCACCGAACGTATTCGCTACCACAGCTATTTACCGTATTCGTCGATGCGAGTCTTAGCCCTACTGTTATTGAGTTGGCTGCTACCGAGCACCAGTCAGGCACAGCAATCCGAGCGCTTCGACCAGTATGAACTGCATCGAAGTGTGGTCTACAGTACGTTCTTGTCGCCCGAAATCGCAGCGCTCTACGGTATTTCTCGCGGTGACGATAAAGCGATTTTAACCCTGTCCGTGCGCGATGCCGACGCGGGCGAGGTACGCGGCCGGCCCATGACAATCGAAGGACGTACCTGGGACCTTATTAGTGGTACTTCACTTACGTTCGAGGAAATTCGTGACGGGCAAGCCACCTATTACATCGCCCCCTTTGAATTTCTCGACCGAGAGTGGCGATTCTTTGAGTTTACTTTCACCCCCGCGGGCAGCGATAAGTCCTACCAATACAAATTTAAAACGCAGCTCTGGCGTCAGGACTAAAACCTTGGGGAGGTAACGTAATGTCATCCGTCATTCTCGCCAGCGGTAACCGTGGCAAGTTAAACGAACTACAGCATGCCTTACGCGATACCCACTACACACTGATACCCCAGTCAGAACTGGGGGTTACTGATGCCATCGAGGATGGTCAGACGTTCATAGAAAACGCGCTGATTAAGGCGCGCCATGCGGCAAAACTGACTGGCAAGCCTGCCCTTGCAGATGACTCTGGCTTGGTGGTTCCGGCGCTTGGTGGGGCACCCGGTATTTATTCATCGCGCTATTCCGGCAAAGGCGATAAAGGCAACAACGATAAACTGTTGTCGGCCATGGCGGGTTATCAGGGAGACCAACGCCGTGCATGGTTTATCTGCGTCGTGGTTTTCTTGAGCAGCGACGACGATCCAGCGCCAATTGTGGCAGAGGGTCGCTGGCATGGACACATAGCCGATAACCTGCGCGGCCAGGGCGGCTTTGGTTACGACCCGGTATTTGTCATCGACGGGCAAGATCGCAGGGCTGCTGAGCTTACGGCCGATGAGAAACAGGCATTGAGCCATCGCGGGCAGGCAATAGCATCGCTCAGAGCCAAGCTAGGTGCCTGAGTCATTTTGTCAGGCACCATCGGCATTGACGGAATTGGGCTTCGCGCAACCGCCACTGTCACTCTATGTGCACATCCCCTGGTGTGAGCGTAAATGCCCCTACTGTGATTTCAACTCCCACGAAAATTTCAGCACGACCCTCGAACGACCCTATGTCGCAACGCTACTGGAAGATCTTCGTCAGCAAATTCACGATAGGCCGATACCCACAATTTCATCGATATTTATAGGGGGTGGAACACCGAGCTTGTTCACCGCCGGTGCCATCGATGAACTGTTGCAAGGCATCGCATCGCAAGTTGATCTGGCCGCGAGTGCAGAAATAACCCTTGAATGTAATCCCGGTAGCGCAGAGGTAAAACGCTTTCAAGGTTATCGGCAGGCCGGAGTCAATCGCCTGAGCCTTGGGGTGCAGAGCTTTCAAGATGCTGCCTTGGCTGCCCTGGGTCGAATTCATAACGCCAGCCAAAGTAAGCGGGCAGTAGCGGCGGCAAGGCAGTACTTCGAGCGTTTCAATATCGATCTTATGCACGGTTTACCGAACCAAAATGAACAGCTGGCGCTGGATGATCTGTCAGAAGCGGTTGAACTAGGCGCAGACCACATCTCTTGGTATCAACTCACCATAGAACCCAACACCGCCTTTTACTCGAGCCCCCCGGTATTGCCGGTAGAAGACACGTTAGCCACTATTCAAGCGGACGGGGAGGCCCTGCTGCACGCTGCAGGATTCCAGCAATACGAGGTATCGGCCTGGGCGCGTGTTGGTGAGGCCAGCACTCACAACATGAATTACTGGACCTTTGGCGACTACATCGGCATTGGTGCCGGCGCCCACGGTAAATTAACCCAAGCTAATGGCAAGATTTATCGAACCCGACGCAGCCGTATTCCGAAAGATTACAGTGCGTCTATTGCCAAGCGTATGCCACCCATCACTGAGCAGATACCCGATAAAGATGTGGTGGTGGAGTTCTTATTGAACGTTCTGCGCCTACAAAATGGTGTACCAGCCTCATTATTAGGCCAGAGAACCGGAAGGTCACTGACCGAGCTGGAACAAGTTTGGTCGACGTTGGTTCAAAAAGGTTTGGTTACCCCCAGTAATCAAGGTCTCTCGACCACCCCATTGGGTTACCGCTTTCTCAACAACGTTATTGGCGCTTTTCTTGATCGCTAAAGGCTATCGAGCTGTCGTCGCTGATAGAGCAAATCCCAGACCCCGTGACCTAAGCGTGCGCCACGGCGCTCAAACTTGGTCTCTGGACGCCACGCCGGACGCGGTACGAAGTCACCAGAGTCACTTGTATTGAACAAAGCAGGCTCGCCATTAAGAACATTGAGCATATGTTCCGCATAGGGTTCCCAGTCAGTCGCTAAATGTAGCAAGCCATCCACTTTGAGTTTTTCGGACACCATGGCAATGAAATCCGATTGGATCAGTCGGCGCTTGTTATGGCGCTTTTTATGCCAAGGATCGGGAAAATATATTTGCAGTATGTCGAGGCTATAGGGCGTAATGCAGCGCTGTAGGATCGGCACGGCATCCTCTGCATAGACCCTGACATTGCTGAGGCCCCGCTCCATCACTTGGCCCAGTAGTCGACCTACACCCGGGCGATGCACTTCAATACCGACGAACTGAGTATCGGGTTGCGCCTCGGCCATTGCCACCAGCGAATCGCCCATGCCAAAACCAATTTCCAGAACCCGTTTGCCACCTCTTCCAAAGGTTTGATCCCAATCGAGCTCGCCTTGCTCCAGTGCTAAACCATATTGGGGAAAGCCAACGTCCCAGCCTCGCTGCTGACCCTCAGTCATCCGCCCAGCACGCATCACGAAACTGCGGATGCGGTGACTTGAATTCGGGGTTTCATTGGTGATGTTGCTAGTGCTCATTGGATAACCCTAATGCTAAAAGCGAGCACCATCCAGCAATTAGCAGTGCGCCACCGATGGGTGTGATAGCACCGAAAATACCTATTCCGGTTAGCACTAACGTGTAGAGACTGCCCGCAAACACCAGGCTGCCCAGTAGCCACAACCTAGCTGTCCACATGGCGGCTTTGGAAGCGGCCATTGTCGGCGACACAACCATCACTAAAGCCAGAGCTAGTAGGGCCAGAGCGTGTGCAAGTTGATAATGAGCGGCGGTTTGCCATACGTCGAGCATGCGGCTGCTAACAACCGTGCGCAAACCATGGGCACCGAAGGCACCGGCCATCACCGCGCTGGCCCCCAACAGAGCCGCTGATAGCAATGG
>CBFHTF010000031.1:0-23220 GCA_965658685.1 Luminiphilus sp. | reverse complement strand
GTGTTTATGAAATCCTAAACCATAAGCGATCACTCACGCTAAAAATGATTTGGAAACTTCATGAAGGGCTAGGTATTCCAGCAGAGTCGCTCATCAAACCGCCGCAAGTTCGCGCTTCATAGTGCTGCACATAAAAATTATGTTGTCATGAATGACGCTCGCTACCCAAACATTTCTGCTATTGATAACAGGCTAGCTGAGCTTGAAAACGAAAAGCAGCAGCTTCTCGCATTAAGAGAGGCTTTGCGTAGCGCTCAAAACGAGCGTTCAGTACAGACATTCACGCCAGAACAAAAAGGTCTCCCTATTCAGACAACGATTTCGTGGAAGAGAGGATATCTTTGCCAATCGTTGGCAAAAGGCGAAGGTTCGCTGCGTTTTTGGCACCAACAGAGCGATAAATTAGCGCCAGACGCCCATCTGGAGTGGTTAAAGCAGCAAGGCTTTAATGAACAACAAGCCCTGCATTTGAAATGGTTATCAAAAGATATGAACGCACACGAGCAATACATGGCTGACTTTATGACGGTATTCCAACGCTTAGAACGCTGGGGGCCGAGTTCTGATGCCGATACACTAAAAGCATTGTCCACACTGCCAACAATACCCACCAAGATCATTGATATTGGCTGCGGCAAAGGCTTTTCAACCCAGTTATTGGCAAAGCACACCCAAGCCGAGATTGTGGCAGTGGATAACGAGCAAAGTGCGCTGGATGAACTTGGTGAACGCCTTACTGAGCAGGGGTTAGATACCCGCGTTACTCTAAGCTGCGCCAGCATGACGGATCTGCCTTTTACACCTGAAAGCTTTGATTGCATCTGGTCAGAAGGCTCAGCTTACATAATGGGGGTTGAGCAGGCGTTAACCCAGTGGAGTCAACTACTGACTAATCGCGGCTATATGGTCGTCAGTGATTTGATCTGGTTAACCGATAACCCAAGCCAAGAGGCGGTTGCATTGTGGGAAGGTGAATACCCAGATATGCAAACCATCGAAAAGCGCTTAGGCCAAATGCGCCAAGCAGACTTTGATGTGGTTGATCATTTCACCTTAACGGAACAAGCATGGCACGATTACTATCAACCACTCAAAGCGCGAGTGGCAGAAGTGAAAGCAAGCATGCCAAATTCAAACGCCATCGCAGATATCGAGCGAGAAATTGCGATTTATGAGCGCTATTTAGGCGAGTTTGGATACCACATGTTCGTGCTGCGCAAAGGGGCTTAAAACAGGGGCTTAAAACAGGGGCGTAAAACGCCCCTGCCACAAACACCGTTTAACTGAGCTGTAGGATGAGGCTCAGCGGTAATAAAGCGCTGCATTTTCTTGTTTGCGCTGATCCAATGTCTTGGCGATTGAAGATACTGTCGTTTTACTGATCCCTTGCTGCCGCGCAAGGTGAGTAAATTGGCGGATGGCTTCTGCAACTTCTTCAATGACTTGCTTTGCCTCACGCCAACTCCCATAACCAGCACTGGTCGCTAGTTTTTGCATCACCTTAAGCGGTGGCGCTTTACCATAACCTCCGAACGCAGTGGCGTGTTCGTTGAATGGATGTGGGCTGTAGGTAACATCGTAAAAAGGGGCAGGATCCCATTGACCGTCATCCGCATGCAAAAACGCCCAGTTTTTACTGTGGTCGTGTTGATTAGACGACAGCAGGTTAAAAACGGCACGGCGAAATTGCAGTTGTCCAGCAGCTGGCGATTTACACAACTGACGGCTGGCTTTGATCAAGTCAATATAATCTAAACTTAGCATTCGAAAGTCTGCATCCAGCAGCCCGCAAGCGCTGTGCATATGTAGGCGACCTGAACTGCGATTGCCGCTTACATTGGTCTGCTCCGTAACATAATCAAAACGCTTAAGCGCCAACCATGCAGGGGCACCGCTTGTAGTGGGTGCTTCAATGAGTTGCCACACCGGTGGTTGGCACTTAGCTTGCTGAGCCATTTGCAAATACACAGCCTCGCACAAACCTTCCTCATGCCCGAGCGCGAGATTTTTCGAGGTAAACTTAATTAGCCAAGCCTCATCTCCAAGCTGTGCAAAGGTTCGGCAATGCCGAGTTTCCCCTGCCGACATATAAATCTGCGCTTTGGGCCTTGCCCCGCCAGAACTACCTCCGGCGACTAATGCGGCCAACACCTGTTGAGTATGCCCATCTACGTCATCGTAACTATCATCCGTACAATCTGACATTGAAGCATCGAAAAGTGTTTGTGCTTCTAAGCCCAAGACAGCTAAATCAATATCCGTATGCGTGGTGACTGAAAACTCAGACACCGGAGAAAAAGACAATGCTCCCATGCCTTTATCACCGACAAACGCCAATCTATCCATCGCCGTTAATTGATTAGGCAAGATGCCCTTTTGCCGGAAAACACGATCTTGTAACAGCATGCCCCAGCCATCGGGTAAACAATCTCCAAATACGCCATGTACACCTTGATGTGGCGCGTTAGGTGCGGCTTGAACTTGTGTGCTCGACTGCAAGGTAAAAGGTGATAAATTGCCAAACTGCTGCAAATAGCTGTCTGCATACTGAAAAAAAACGCCTTGCCGATTTTGCGCCAAGACCCCTACTGCAACCTGTTCACCAGAACTTAAGGTGCGAGTTACCATGAGTTTCTGAATGGGTTTAAAACGCATCTTTTAGCACCTCATCAATACTCGTGGGTATAGCAGCGCGTTCTTTGCTCGGCTGTGTGAGCTCGTACAAACGCCCAAGCGAGTCGAGGGTCTGCCATAGCAACAGCAATTGGCGAAATGAAATTTGCCCGGTCAGCTCAAATTTCTTAATGGTGGCCGCAGGTACACAGCTTCGCTCAGCAAGCGCCGCTCGTGAGAGCTTTGCCTGCTTTCGTAACTCACGTAAATAAGCCGCATAGGCTTGGCTTACATCGGTATCATCCAGTAAGGTAAAATTCATCCGCAAAGACCAAATGGATACAATGATATCTATAATAGAGAAAATAGTCAGTAATTAGGTACCATTGTGTCCACAAAAATCAGAGTTTTGAAAAAATCACTCGATAAAGCCTTTTTAAACTGCTATTTTTGAACCCTAGCAGTAGCATAATAACGACACTGTTTTTCCGTAGTCATAGCCAACAAGCACGACGAAGATTTAGTAAAAGCCATAGGCAAGTGGTGGGCGCTTTGGCGGGCAAACAGGCATTTTTGAACGGTTTTTTTTCGATAAGCTGATGAGCTAGTTAGGGTCTAGGCGCCTACTCAATGAGCAGATCCACACTATTGAATAGAGCCCAAGATACGCAGGTAAGCCCTATGGTGCAGACAACAACGAGCAGCGTAAAAGGTCATCTCCTCACGGTATCGGCCCCGAGTGGTGCGGGCAAAACATCCCTTGTTCGGGCGGTGGTAGAGCAAGACGATAACCTCCGGGTTTCTGTCTCCCACACCACTCGCCCAATGCGTCCGGGAGAGATAGACGGTAAAAATTATCACTTTACCAATCGAACGGTATTTGAGGAGGCGCGAGATGAAGGCGCGTTTTTCGAGTGGGCTGAAGTCTTTGGCAACTGGTATGGCACCTCTAAGTCCGAGGTAGAGCGTACGCTGGCCGAAGGCGTCGATGTGATTCTTGAAATTGATTGGCAAGGTGCTCAACAGGTTAAAAAAGTGATGCCTGAATGTTGCACCATCTTTATCGTGCCACCGTCAGTGGCCACCCTAGAAGCCCGACTTCGAGCTCGCGGACAAGATGATGACGCGACCATTAGTCGCCGGATGGCAGATGCAAAGCGCGAGCTCGCGCACTGCATTGACGGTGATTACCTGATCTTAAATGACGATTTCGAGGCGGCCCAAAGGGATTTGCAAGCTATCATTCGTAGCGAGCGATTGAAAACACCGCGCCAACAGCAGTGTCTTCATTCGGTACTCGAAGATTTGCTGGCTCTGTAACGAAACACAGTATTTATTCGGGGTCAGTGACCGCTCCGCGTGTGCACTATCTGGCCACAACACATCGATTAAGACCAATATTTGCTGGGGCCACCCGCCAAGATCTGGGTTATACTTTCAGACCGGCTATGTCGAACCCGATGGCCGAACCCAATGACAGGAGTACAACTCAATCATGGCACGCGTTACCGTAGAAGATTGCCTTGAGCACGTCGATAACCGTTTTGAACTGGTGATGCTAGCGTCTCGTCGCGCTCGGCAACTAGCCACAGGCGGCAAAGATCCTCTCGTAGAAGAAGAGTCTGACAAGGCCACTGTTATCGCACTGCGTGAAATTGCCGAAGGCATGATCACCTCAGAACTCATGGCTCGTGAAACAGAGATCGAAGCCGAAGAAGAGTTTGCAGCGAGCTTCGAAACACCGCTGTACTGAGCAACGGATAGCCGCACAACGTGGTCGCCAACACTCTGTCAGCGCTGAGCGGCTCCATTTCCGATGTGACTGCTCGGTTTCGCGCTAGGTCGACCGAGTTTGATCCCATTGTGGCCCCCAGCCGAGGTTCTCTCGCTGGACTTGAAAGCACCTTAGCTATTTACCTGACCCAAGAGCAGGCGCAACAGGTCAAGCGTGCTTACTATTTTGCTGAACAAGCCCACTACGGACAAGTTCGCCGCAGTGGTGAGCCCTATGTGACCCACCCATTAGCGGTGGCCGGCATCTTGGCCGACATGCACATGGACCACCAAAGCCTAATGGCAGCGTTGCTCCATGACACCATTGAAGATACGGGTGTCACCAAAGACGACATTGGCGCTCAATTCGGTGATGCGGTAGCAGACTTGGTCGATGGCGTATCGAAGCTGACCCATATCGAGTTCGACAGTGTCGAGCTCAAACAGGCCGAAAACTTCCAAAAAATGGCGCTAGCCATGGCCCGCGATATCCGCGTGATCTTAGTCAAACTTGCGGATCGCCTGCACAATATGCGCACCTTAGGTGTACTCAAGCGCGAAAAAGTACGCCGCATTGCCTTGGAAACCCTGGAGATCTATGCGCCCATTGCCATGCGCTTGGGCATGAACAGTGCGCGTATGGAATTTGAAGATTTAGGCTTCAAAGCGCTTTACCCTATGCGTGCCCGCCGTATAGAAGCAGCTGTGGCACAAGCCCGAGGCAATCGCAAAGCACTGGTCGATCAAGTCAAAGGGCAAATCGAACAAACGCTCCAACGGGAGGGTTTGACGGCCCAAGTGATAGGGCGCGAGAAGCACCTTTACAGCATCTATTCAAAGATGAAGAGCAAAGGTAAGTCATTCTCGGAAATCATGGACATCTTCGCATTCCGCATCGTGGTGGACTCGGTCGACACTTGTTATCGCACCCTCGGCGTCATGCACAGTCTGTATAAACCCGTTCCCGGGGAATTCGCCGATTACATTGCCATTCCCAAAGCTAACGGCTACCAATCCTTGCACACCGTACTCAAAGGCATGCATGGCGTCCCCATTGAAATTCAGATCCGCACCCGCGAAATGGAGGATATGGCCAACAACGGTATTGCCGCTCACTGGCTTTACAAATCCGATACCGGCACAGCCAGTGCGTCTCATGCGCGCGCTAGAGAATGGGTTCAGGGCCTACTCGAGATGCAGCAACATGCCGGCAACTCTCTGGAGTTCATTGAAAGCGTCAAAATAGACTTGTTCCCCGACGAGGTGTACGTGTTCACACCCAAAGGGGACATCATGGAATTACCGAAAGGGGCAACTGCCATCGATGCCGCCTATGCCATTCACACGGATATTGGCAATCGCTGCGTTGCTTGTCGCATTAACAGCAGACTAGCACCGCTGTCAGAGCCCCTGCAAAGTGGCCAAACCGTAGAAATCGTAATATCGCCCAGTGGTCGGCCAAGCCCTGCCTGGTTTAACTATGTGGTCACGGCACGCGCAAGAACCCACATTAGACACTTTTTAAAAGACCAGCGGCGTGAAGATTCAATTGAATTGGGCCACAACCTGCTTGCTAAATCCTTAATGGCACATGAAGTGAGACTCGAAGATATTCCGGAGGCAACATTGCAAGAGGCTCTGGAACAACTGGGTCGCAAAGATATTGACGCACTGTTCATTGATGTTGCTCTGGGTAACTTACTGCCCCACATTGCCGCTAGCCATCTTGTGGGACTGTCAGTCAGTCCATTGGCACAGAGGACTAACGACGCCGTCGCTGTTAGGGGCACCGAAGGCTTTGTGCTGACCTACGCCAAGTGCTGTTGCCCATTACCGGGTGATCCTATTGGTGGCTATTTAAGTCCGGAAAAAGGCTTGGTGGTACACAGGGAAAACTGCCGCAACCTTGCAGATATGCGCCACCAACCCGAGCGCCTCATGAATTTGCGCTGGGACGAAGCGATCAGTGGCAATTTCCCCGTGGGCTTGCGAGTGGAAGCAGAGAATCGCAGGGGCTTAATTGCTGTCGTGGCGACACGACTCAACGCCATTGGTATTAACATTGACCGCATTGCGACCCGAGATAAAGATATTCAATTCACCAACATCGATATCGAACTGCAGGTACACGGGCGTATCCACTTGGCCCGCATTATGAAGCGACTTCGAACCGTCGATGGTGTACGCCGAGTGTACCGCTCGGCACGTCGCTAACCGTCATAATCCCAACGCTCCCAACCGCCCGAGGACTTTAACGTGACTAATCGAGCCGTCATATCAACCACCAGCGCACCCCAAGCGATAGGGCCGTACTCTCAGGCCGTTAAGGTAGGAAATACGGTATGGATATCGGGTCAAATCCCTTTGGACCCGGCTACCATGACTATCGTATCCGGAGGTATTGAAGCCGAGGCCGTTCAAGTCTTTAACAATTTAGCGGCTATCGCGGATGCAGCCGGGGGTAGTTTGAACGACACCGTGAAATTGAACATCTCACTCACTGACCTTGAACATTTTGCGAAAGTTAACGACATCATGACGCGATTTTTCGATGAGCCCTACCCGGCAAGGGCCTGCGTTCAAGTAGCGGCATTGCCCAAGGGCGTAGCCATCGAAGTTGAAGCTGTTTTAGTTATTTAATCGATACGCGGTGCAGCCAGCATAGCGGTATAACCTTCTCGATAACTCGGATAGCTCAATTCAAAACCCATGTTGCGCAACAGTCGATTGTCACAACGGCGGTTGCCCCGTTGAGCCGTAACGGGCGTCTTTGCCGATAACAGCGATTCACGATGCTGCTCTGGCGCACCGTCTGCTGTTAGGCCCATGTGCTCAGCCAACCACCGCTCAACGTCGCCGATGGGAGAAGGAGCGTCATCCGAGGCAATCATCACCGGCGGTGTAGCCGCACCCGATGCCATTGTCGACAATACACCGGCAGCAATGCTTGCCAAGTCGTCCCGGTGAATGCGGTTACTTATGCGATCGGGATCCTGGCTAAAAGCACCTCGGCGTACCCGTTCGACTAACATACCGGGCAACTCACCATAGAGCCCCGAAGCCCGCAGCACTGTGCTGTGACAAGGCGCTGACCCAAGGATGTCTTCACCCTGCACTATTGCCAGTCCAGCCGCATCGTCAGTGGTCAACGGTGATGTCTCAGTAACCCAACCCCCATCGCGCTCAGCAAACACCCGTGTCGACGAAATCATCACCACCCCCACGTTCGACGATAACCAACCGAGGGTACTGAGCACCGCCAACGGATCTCTGAAACCGCGCTGGTACCCCAACACATCTCGACCTTGTGGCAACGGGGTAAATAACACGTAGTCGGGACAAAGATACGAAACAGACGCCAGGGCATTAGGGTCAGTGTAATCAATACCATAGCCCTGAAACTCGGGGGGTAACGCTGCCGTATTGCGACGCAATGCGGAGATTGACCAGCCCTGTGCATGCAATTTCAGGCCAACACGGGCACCAATATCGCCACAACCAACGATCGCTAAATGGGGTCCTGACACGGTACAGAGCTCCTATGAATGGGTTAGTCTTATTATGCCCTCTGAATGTAAGGACTGCGCCCGATTTGACCCAGCATGCGTTGACCCAGAACCTCGGCCTATTGAAAGGTGTGGGTCCAAAACTGATTGAGCGACTTGGCGACATGGGGCTGCACACCGTTGAAGATGTGCTTTTTCACTTTCCATTACGCTATCAAGACAGAACTCGAGTGACGCCTATTGCTGGACTGCAAGATGGTCTGGACGCCGTGGTGAGCGGCGAAATCCGTATGGCCAACGTCGTACCGGGCCGTCGGCGCGCACTGCTGCTAAAAGTTGACGACGGCACGGGTATATTGACCGTTCGTTTTTTTCACTTTCGCCATGCACAAGTTCAGCAACTAAAAGCCGGACGTTCCATTACCGTCTTTGGGCAGCCGCGTTGGTCAGCAAGTGGCGCCGACATGGTGCATCCAGAATATCGATTAGACAGTGGCCAGCAGCTGATCGAACCGGCACTGACGCCCCTATATCCCACCGTTGAGGGTATTGGGCAGAGTATTTGGCGGAAATTGACCGATCAAGCGCTAGCACTGTTGAGCCAATCACCTCCAGAGGATTTACTTTACGATCTGCAACACCCTTTCAACCTGGTTGATGCACTGTGCTACCTTCATAGACCCCCAGCATCAGCGCCAGTAGCCGAAATTCGAGACTGGCAACATCCCGCCCAGCGTCGTTTAGCACTCGAAGAACTGATTGCACACCAGCTGTCTTTGCAACTGCTGCGCGCAGAGGAAAAATCTTACCGAGCACCCGTCATCCAAGATCGGGCATCGCGTGTGCCCTCGTTTTTAAAATCGCTACCCTTTGAGCCCACAAAGGCCCAACAACGAGTATCGACCGAGATCGCCCAAGATATGATGGCAAGCTCGCCGATGCTGCGTTTAGTACAAGGTGATGTTGGCTCGGGAAAAACTCTGGTAGCGGCTATCGCTGCACTTAGGGTCATTGATGCGGGTTATCAGGTAGTGCTGATGGCACCCACGGAACTGTTGGCTGAGCAGCATTTACGAAACTTCAACAATTGGTTCGGCCCTTTGTCCATAAACATCAGTTGGCTGAGCGGTAAAGTGAAAGGTAAAGCACGCGTTGATGTACTGAGCACCATTGCGTCAGGAGCCGCACAATTGGTTATTGGCACCCATGCGCTGTTCCAAGAAGGGGTTGAATTTAAGTCACTGGCATTGGTCATGGTCGATGAACAGCACCGCTTCGGCGTCCACCAACGTTTGGCACTCACGCAAAAAAGCGGCGATAACGCCATGCCGCACCAGCTGGTTCTGACCGCCACACCCATTCCTCGCACCCTATCGATGCTGGCCTACGCAGACCTCGATTGCTCGGTCATCGATGAGTTACCCCCCGGGCGCACGCCCATCAAAACGTCACTTGTCGATAACAACCGGCGAGAAGAAGTCATACAGCGGGTGGCTCAAGCTTGCCGAGAAGGTCGACAAGCATACTGGGTGTGTACGCTCATTGAAGAGAGCGACCATCTCAACGCGCAGGCTGCCGAAGTCGTCGCCGAGCAACTGCAAATGGCTATGCCCGACACCAACGTCGGTCTCATTCATGGCCGCTTGTCGAGTAACGACAAGGAACTCGTCATGAATCGCTTCAAAGCTGGTGAACTTGCCTTATTGGTCGCTACCACCGTTATTGAAGTAGGGGTTGATGTACCCAACGCTAGTCTAATGATCATCGAAAACCCCGAGCGCTTGGGGCTTGCCCAATTACATCAACTACGTGGTCGTGTTGGTCGAGGTGCCACAGCAAGTTTCTGCCTGTTGTTGTATCAGGCACCGTTAAGCCAAAACAGTCGGGCTCGTTTGAACGTGATGCGCGAGAGTAACGATGGCTTTTTCATTGCCGAAGAAGATTTACGGCTGCGTGGCCCGGGTGAGCTACTGGGTACTCGACAAACTGGCATGATGACATTTCGGGTAGCACAACTCCCGGAGCACGATGACTTGCTCGATCAGGCGTCTGAGATCGCCGCAAGAATTGTGAATGAGGGCGGCGATAGAATGGCACAACTGGTCCAGCGCTGGACGGCCGATCGACAAGCGTTTGCGAGGGTTTAAAGGCCCGAGAGACCAATTGTTACCGCGACGAGCTACAATGGCTGGCCGAATTAACACAACAGGGCACAATGTGACTTCTACCAGCGGCATCGCACCCCCGTCGAAGTGGCGTGGACTTATCGAGATTATGCGGTTCGATAAGCCTATTGGTACCTATTTGCTCGCTGCGCCCACCCTGTGGGCGCTCGTCATTGCAGCGGGTGGAACACCCCGCCCAGGGCTTTTGCTAATTTTTGTACTAGGTGTTGTGGTAATGCGAGCAGCCGGCTGTACCGCCAATGACCTTGCAGACCGTCATTTAGACGGCCATGTTGAGCGTACCCGCAGCAGACCACTGGTGACAGGCGCTTTGACACCCAGCGAAGCACTTGTCTTATTACTACTATTGCTACTTGTTGCGCTGGCTCTGGTACTGCTGACCAATCCACTCACTGTGAAACTGGCGCCTGTGGGCGCAGGGCTGGCACTGATTTATCCGTTTATGAAACGGGTCACCTACTTACCACAGTTTGTTCTGGGTGCTGCGTTTTCTTGGTCAATCCCAATGGCCTTCGCCGCCACTACCGGTGAGCTCAATCCTGGGCTCTGGTGGCTGTTTGGTGCCAATCTCTTGTGGACTGTGGTCTATGACACCCAATATGCCATGGTCGATCGAGAAGATGACCTTCAAGTGGGTATCAAATCAACTGCCATACTGTTCGGCAACCTTGATCGCCGAATCATCGCTGTTATGCAACTGTGTTGCATTGGTTGTTTCTTGGGCACCGGCTACGCCTTTCATTTGGGGAGTATCTATCACCTATCGATCGTCATCGTGGGCTGTTTATTCGCTTGGCACCAGTGGCTCATTAGAGACCGCGATCGCCAAGCTTGTTTCGCCGCCTTTAATCAAAGTAAGTGGATTGGTGTCATTGTTTTACTCGGACTGGTGGGACAGTTCACCGTAAACAACGTAATGACAGGGTAAACCCACCAGTGGCAACAGGACGTTTCTCATGCAATTGCATGTGCACAGTACCATCGAAGACGTGCCGGCTAAGAACTGGGATGCTTGGTTTGGCGGCGACTACCCTTTTCTTCGACACGACTTTCTCTTAGGTCTAGAGCAGGCCGACTGCACGGCAGCCGCCAGTGGCTGGCAACCCTGCCATTTAATATTACGCAATGATCAGGACACAGTCGCTGCTGCGCCAGCGTTCCTCAAAAGCCATTCCTACGGGGAGTACGTGTTCGACTGGTCCTGGGCCGATGCGTGGCAACGACAGGGACTTAGCTATTACCCAAAGCTTGTAACTGCCGCCCCCTTCACGCCGGCAACCGGGCCTCGCATCTATACAAACGATGCCTACCCAAACGCGTTGGAAGTATTGCTGTCGGCAATCAAAGGTTTTTGCCGGGAACAGGGTATTTCGGGGTGGCACAGCCTATTTAACGATACTAGCCATATTGCCGGGTTAGACGCTGCAGGCCTACACCAGCGTCAAACCACGCAATTCCATTGGTTCAATCGTGAATACGCAAGCTTCGACGAATTCTTGGGAACGTTTGCCAGCCGTAAGCGCAAAAACTTAAAACGTGAGCGAGCTCGCATCATAGAGCAGGGATTACAACTAGAGACCCGCGTGGGCAATGAGATCAGTGCCTCGGATTGGGCTTTTTTTCATCATTGTTATCAAATGACTTATGCGAAACGTAGCGGCCATGGGGGCTATCTCACACGCACGTTTTTCACCGACGTTTGCCCCCGTTTAACGACCAATACCGTGATGGTCATTGCCGCCAAAGACCAGCAACCGGTGGCCGCTGCCCTGTACTTCCGCAGCGCCGACACACTATTCGGTCGCTATTGGGGCTGCCTCCAAGAATTCGACTACCTGCATTTTGAAGCTTGTTATTACCGAGGTATTGAGTTTTGTATCGAGCAAGGGCTTAAACGCTTCGATCCAGGCGCACAAGGAGAGCACAAGATTCAGCGGGGTTTTGAGCCAGTACTGACTCACTCGCACCACTGGATTGCCGAGCCCGGCTTTAAGAGTGCTATTGCTGCCTTTTGTGACCGAGAGCGGCAGCAGGTTAGCCTTTACCGGGATGAGGCACGCAGCCTGCTACCTTTCAAACAAGAGTAATTAACTGGCAGGTGGCTCATCACGCAAGAATACCCACTCTCGTGCGGAGGACTGCTCAGGGCAGAAGTAATAGCCATCTCCCGTAAACGCCTTCAAGGACTCTGGTTCATTTATACCCTCGCTACAAATGTACCGAGCCATTACACCCCTCGCTTTTTTTGCATAAAAACTAATAATTTTATGCCTACCATTTTTAAGATCTTTGAACACCGGGGTGATGACTTCGGCATCGAGTGCGCGGGGCTGCACTACCTTGAAGTACTCGTTTGAAGCAAGGTTCACCAATACCGGGGTACCGGAGCCTGCGATACTCTCGTTGAGCTGTTCGGTGATAGCGCTACCCCAGAATTCATACAAATTACGGCCACCCGTATTTTGAAATTTAAGCCCCATCTCCAATCGATAGGGCTGCATCAGATCCAAGGGTCTGAGCAGGCCATAAAGCCCCGAGAGAATGCGCAAATGATCTTGCGCAAAAGCCAACGCAGAATCACCCAATGCCTCTGCTTGTAGCCCGGTATAGACATCGCCCTTAAACGCCAGCACTGCTTGTTTAGCGTTACCAACATTGAAGGGAGGTTGCCAATCCATGAAACGTTGATAGTTGAGATTGGCAATCGCTTCACTGACACCCATAAGCTCGCGGATCTCTTGGGGGGTCAGTCGTCGCGCATCCTCAACGAGGGCGCCGGCACGCTCGAGAAATTGGGGCTGTGTGTGGGCATCGGTAACCGGTGGCGTGTCAAAATCTAGGGTTTTTGCAGGCGATAAAACAGTTAGCACAACGATCCCTCTACTCAAGTTTCGGTGGGTTGTGGGGCTTGATTCCAGCCGGAAGATGATACCCTTGTCACACTAGACACAAAACAGGAATAACACCTGTGTCCCTGCCACACACCACAATCTCAGGACCACCACCCAATTCGAGTAGGGATGTTGGTCGCGCCATTGACGCGGGCACCGAGTGGCTCGCATCAATATTGGCATGGATACCATTGATTATGGCGATCTTGACTGCCGTCGTGGTGATACTCCGCTATGTGTTCGGCGTGGGCTTCATTGCGGGGCAAGAGAGCGTAATTTATCTCCACAGTACCCTATTTATGTTGGGTGTTTCGTGTGCAATGCGCTTTGACGAGCACGTACGCGTCGATATTTTTTATCGGTATTGGGGTCAAACAGCCCGCGCTTGGCTAAACGCACTGGGTCAAATTGTCTTCACATTACCGCTATGCGCACTGATTGGAGTCGGTAGCCTAAATTACGTGACAGCGTCTTGGTCTAGCCTTGAGGGGTCACCAGAGCCCGGTGGCTTACCCGCTATTTTTTTACTCAAAAGCTTAATACCCGCCATGGCACTGCTACTGGGTTTACAGGCCATTGCAGAGCTTATTCGGTCAGCCAAACACTTGCTTACACCCGAAACAGTTACCAACAACGAGACATCGGCAAACCATGGTTAACGGGGAATTTGCACTGCTATTGTTTGGTGTGGTGTGCCTACTGCTCATGCTGGGCTTTCCTGTAGCGCTTACCCTCGGCGGTACAGCGCTCGCGTTTGCGGCCCTGGGGACCTTGCTCAACGTTTTTGATGCGAGCTATCTGTCAGCACTGCCCGCTCGTATTTTCGGCACCATGAATAACGAGACTTTGATGGCGGTTCCCCTTTTCATTTTGATGGGCAATACCCTTGAGCGAGCACGGATTGCCGAAGAGCTGCTATCGAGCATGGCTCGGCTGTTTGGACGCAAACCGGGCGGTCTCGGTATTGCCGTCATTGTCGTTGGTGCCCTTCTGGCCGCCAGTACCGGCATTGTTGGAGCCACTGTCGTTACCATGGGTTTGTTATCGCTGCCTTCTATGCTGAAGGCTGGCTACAATCCAGCGCTTGCAGCTGGCACTATTTGCGCAACGGGCACCCTCGGTCAGATTATTCCCCCCTCCATTGCCCTGGTACTTTTGGGTGACATCATGTCCAGTGCCTACACGAAGGCCCAACTAGACATGGGGGTAGTTAATACCAGTACGGTGTCAGTGGGCGACCTATTCAGCGGCGCACTTGTGCCAGGTCTTCTGCTGGTGATGCTGTATATCGGTTATGTGCTAATCGTCGGTTTGATCACACCCTCCAAAGCACCGTCTGCAGTGACCGAGCAATTCAACTGGAAACCCTTTTTATCTGGCTTGCTGCCGCCAATGGCACTCATCATTTTGGTGTTAGGTGCCATTCTGGTGGGTGCAGCAACGCCTACCGAAGCCGCAGGCGTTGGTGCCGTTGGCGCTCTACTACTGGCCCGTAGTAAAGGCCAACTCAATATCGAACGACTTCGCGATATTGGTCACTCCACCCTAATGGTGACCAGCATGGTATTTATGATTTTGCTTGCTGCTGCTGCATTTTCGCTGGTGTTTAGGGGATTCGGCGGGGAAGAATGGGTGCAGTCCTTCTTCCAATCGATGTCAGGTGGTCCAGAGCACGCACTGCTGGTTGTCATGGTTGTTCTGTTCCTTCTAGGGTTTATCCTCGACTTTATAGAGATCACCTTCGTCGTGGTGCCGATTGTGAGCCCCATCCTACTGGCTATGGGCTTCGATCCCATTTGGCTCGGCATCATGATTGCGCTTAATTTGCAGACCTCTTTTCTTACTCCACCCTTTGGTTTTGCCTTATTTTATCTCCGCGGTGTGGCACCCGAGAGCCTGCGCACAGGTGCTATTTACACGGGGGTTATACCGTTTATCCTCATCCAAATTGCAGTCATGGCACTTTTGTGGACAACGCCAACCTTGGCTACCTGGCTACCGAGTTATTTCGATAACTAGCGCCATGTCCGACCGAAAACTGCTAGATATTGGATGACGCACACAGCCAAATTCCCAGCACAGCAACCCCTAACATGGAAAAGTAGGTATGAACGACATTGACACCAACCCCACGCCACAAGGGGAGTTATCGCTGCAAACTGTGGCAATGCCCTGTGACACAAATCCCCACGGCGACATATTTGGCGGTTGGTTGATGTCACAGATGGATTTAGCCGGCTACGTTACGGCGTGTGATGTAGCAGGTGGACGCGTGGCAACAGTGGCGGTGGAGGGAATGTCATTCTTAACCCCCGTTCACGTCGGTGCCGTAGTCAGCTGTTACTCGGATGTTGTGGAGATAGGCCGAAGTTCGGTGCGCGTTGTGGTGGAAGTGTGGATCAACTCACGCCACGATGGGGAACCGCTAAAAGTGACCGAGGGCACGTTTGTTTATGTCGCCATCGATAACGACAAGCGCACCCGACCTATCAAAAGCCGCTAGCCATTAATCGTTGTTTGTCGGTGGTAACACCCGCTCTCGGGCATCGAGATAAGCCTGTTCAGAAATAGCGTGATAAGCGCGCACATTGTCGTAAAAGTCTTGATAAGACGCTTGAATCTTTGCCGCTAGAGGGTCAGAAGCTACAAGATCGGCCATGACGTCTTGGGCCCGCTCGTAAAGTCGGGCAAAGACGTCGTCGGGTAAACGCCTGAGGTCAGTCCCCTGATTCAACAAGTCCTGCAGTGACTCGTTATTGCGGGCGGTAAACTCATCAAGCATGGCGGCGTTAGCCGCTCTCGCCGCCGCAGTCACCACCGCCTTTAAATCCGCGGGTAAAGCATCGTAGGCGGCATCGTTGATAATGAACTCGAGCATGGCACCGGGTTCGTGCCAACCTGGGTAATAGTAGTAAGCGGCAACCTCATTCAAACCCAAGGTTCGGTCATTATAGGGTCCAACCCATTCAACGGCATCAATGACACCAGTTTGCATCGATGTATACACCTCGCCACCAGCGATACGCACCGCTGTACCACCCGCAGCATCAAACACCTCGCCCGCGAGGCCAGGGATACGCATTTTCAAGCCTTTAAGATCGTCGGCAGAGCGTAGCTCTCGATTAAACCAACCCGCCATCTGTACCCCAGTACTGCCCCCGGCAAATGGAACCACGTTGAAGGGCGCATATAACTCACGCCAGAGCTCAAGACCGCCCCCGTAATGGAGCCAGCCGTTCATCTCTTGAGCGGTCATGCCAAAAGGTATAGCCGTAAAAAACACAGCGGCGGGGATTTTACCTTTCCAATAATAGGCAGCGCCGTGACCCGCCTGCGCGACACCTTGGCTGACGGCATCGAAGACACCAAAGGCAGGAACGATCTCGCCGGCGCCAAACACCTTCACCGAAAGACGGCCATTGCTCATGGCATTGACGTAACGGGCAAAATTTTCAGGCGCACTGCCAAGACCCGGCAAATTTTTGGGCCATGTGGTGACAAGTTTCCACTCAATGGAAGCCGTTTCTCGAGGGCCGTCGTCCTCCGTTAACTGAGCACTATAATGCTGGGAGGTATTGGTTAACTGATGGTGATCGACCGACCAGAGCGCGACGACCAGCACCAGACACCCAGACAAGACCAACACGACGATAGGTAAGAAACGTTGCATCAACGTAGTCTCCTCAACAGGGCTCGAGGTTGGCGTACTGAAGCACCAGCCATTTTGTGCCTTCGGCAAAACTCACCTCGACACGGGCATTACTGCCTCTGCCCTCGAAGTTAGTGACTATACCCTCGCCAAATATTTTGTGTTGCACCCGCTGACCCAGTTGAATACCCGCATCCTGCTGAGCCGTATTAGACACCGCGGTCATCGATGACAAGGGACGGGTGATGGTATTGCCCAAGCGTACTTCATTAATCAGTTCAGTGGGTATCTCACGAACAAACCGCGATGGGGTGTTGTATGATTCCTGGCCATGCAAGCGCCGACTCTCGGCATAGGTCATGACCAACTTCTCCATGGCACGCGTTATACCCACGTAACACAGACGCCGCTCTTCCTCGAGTCGACCTGGTTCATCGAGGGACATGCGATGAGGAAACAAGTTCTCCTCCATCCCTGCAAGGAAAACCAGCGGGAATTCGAGTCCCTTAGCAGAGTGCAGTGTCATCAGCTGAACACTGTCTTCATGGGCATCAGCCTGTGCATCACCAGCATCGAGGGCAGCGTTGTCGAGGAACTGCTGAAGCGGTGACAGGTCATCATCCTCGGGTACAAATGCTTTAGCTGCCGATACCAGCTCTTCCAAGTTCTCCACTCGTGCTTGGCCGCGCTCGCCTTTTTCAGCTCGATGATATTCCAACAGGCCACTGCACTGAATCACGTGCTCAACAAGCTCCTGAAGGGATAGATCGAGGGTGGCTGAATCAAGCTCGTCAACTAAGGACTGAAAGCCGGCTAAAGCACCGAGTGCCCTTGAGGGCAGGCGTTTTTCCTCTCGCGCGATACCAATAGCCGCCCAAAATGCGACACCGCGATCGCGCGCCAAGGCACGCAATTGCTCAAGGGTTTTTCCGCCTATGCCTCGAGGAGGAACATTAATGATCCGCTCAAGGGCATTGTCATCACTGCGCGTTATCAGCAACTTTAAGTAGGCAAGGGCGTTACGAATTTCAAGTCGCTCATAAAAGCGTTGGCCACCGTAAATACGGTAGGGGATTTGCGCTCTTATTAGCGACTCTTCCAAGACACGCGACTGGGCGTTTGAACGATAGAGGATGGCTATGGACGCTCGATCATGGCCAGCATCAAGCCAACTGCCGATACGGTCGACGATAAAGCGAGCTTCATCTTGCTCATTGAAACCTGCATATAGATGAATGAGCTCACCCTGCTCGCCGGCAGTCCACAAATCTTTACCAAGACGACCGCTGTTATTGGCGATCAATGCATTGGCAGCATTCAGAATGTTCTGAGTCGATCGATAGTTCTGCTCGAGACGGATAACCGAGGTATCCATGAAGTCTTGGCTGAAGCGCTGAATATTTTCAATTTTTGCGCCACGCCAGCCGTAGATAGATTGATCATCATCACCCACGGCCACCACGGGTATGTGCTGTCCAGCCAAAACTCGCAGCCAAGCGTATTGAATAGTGTTGGTATCTTGAAACTCATCTACCAACAATGTGCGAAAACGCCCCTGGTAATGGCTCAGTGTTTCGGGGGAGTGCAACCAGAGCTCATGGGCACGCAACAGCAGCTCTGCAAAATCCACCAGACCACCACGCTCACAGGCCTCCTCGTAGGCGCTATACACCCTGTGCAAGGTTTTGGCGTAAAGGTCTCCAAACGGCGGTTCAATGTGACGAGCTCGCAAACCCTCATCTTTTTGGGCGTTGATATAGCTTTGCGCTTGTTTGGGGGGCCAGCGAGCCTCATCAAGATCAAGGTCTCGACACATGCGCTTGACCAAACGTAATTGGTCGTCACTGTCCATAATCTGGAAGTTTTGCGGCAGTCTGGCCTCACGCCAATGGGCTTTTAATAAGCGGTGTGCCAGGCCATGGAATGTGCCAATCCACATGCCATGGATGGGTATCTGCAACATGTGCTCGATACGGCCGCGCATTTCCCGAGCAGCCTTATTCGTAAAGGTCACCGCCAACAGCGCATGGGGAGAAAATTGCTCGGCGCGGATTAACCAGGCCATACGATGGACCAGCACACGGGTTTTACCCGAGCCAGCACCCGCGAGCACCAACAAATTGCCCGTATCAGCGGCCACAGCTTGGCGCTGAGCATCGTTAAGGCCGTTTAAAATATCTGTGACATCCATAACAGCAGTTTACCCTAAACACCGAAGCTACTGTTTGAGCCGGTCTCAAACCGCACAGATACACATAAATTGATGTATTTCACATTTATTTATTAGGGTTTCTGCTAGGATTTCTAGTATCAACAAAGGGAAGCGTGGGCCATGGACGAGTACAACAAAGACGATGAGAAACGCCGCATTATGACGCCACCTCCGGAGTGGGGCGGAGACGACAAGTCCCATGAAACTGACTGGCTTAACGATGCGCCGCAAGCATCGAGCGTTGAAGCCGAGGACGGTCCCTCATCAGCCCTCGACAATGAAGTCGACTGGCTCGGTGCCGATGCTGCTGACGAGGCACCACAAAACACTAGTGAGGAGCCAAGCACGTCGAGTAAAGCGGTCTTCACTCTCCCCGATGACGACACAAGCGACAGTGGTTGGCTGGGAAATACCGACGGCACAGAACCCGACACCACCGCTGCCGACACAACAGTACCTGAATCTAATAACACGCCAGAGTCACCCTCGGCGCCATGGGCTGCAGACAGCAACCAAGCCGCAACAGGTGAAGAAAGTGACACACCAACAATTACAGCGAGCGAAACATCGGGTGACGACGCAGTTGTACCGCCAGCGGCCGAGCCGTCTCCAGCAGAACTAGCTGAGGAGGCTGTTCGTGTTCGGCGCGTTGCATCGAAAGGGCGAGATGTGGATCCTCAAGCGGTGGCGGCTGAGTCCCTACTGACAGACCATCAAGCGGTGGCGCAACAGAGTCGACGCTTCCCGGTTTGGCCAATCGTGACTGTCACCGCTGCGGCCATACTGCTTATCGTGGGCGGCTGGGGGGCAGTACAAGAGCGCAATGCACTACAGCAGGAAATCGCCCAGTTAAAACGACAACTTAGCCAAAAGCGCAATGAAGGCGATTTAACAGGCTCCCAAGAAGCAGCGCTTCTGGCAGAAAATGAGTCTATGAAAGCGCAACTTGCCACATTACGTGATGAGTATGCGCAGCTTGCTAACGAGATTGGTGCCCTCCAGGATCGCTTGATGGGTACTGTGGGCACCAACGACGACGAGCAGGGTATGGCTACTGCAAACAGTGAGTCCGAGAATGCCGAAGGTTCCACAGTAGCGCTCGCTCCAGAACCACCGGTTGCAACAGAGCAATCAAAAGAACCCGCTATGACAGAGCCTGATATCAATCAGGCAGAGCCTACCGATAGTGTCGAGCAAAGCAGCGCAGCCGTTATGGATACAACATGGTTTGTAAACGTAGCGTCCCACTCAAGCAGAGAACTAGCGGCGACCTGGCGAGACCGAATTGCCGAACGCTACGACGGTGTACGTATTCAAGAGGCAGAGGTAAATGGCAGAACGCTATTCCGAGTGCGTGTTCTTGGCTTCAAGTCCAAAGCAGCGGCCAACAACGCCCGCCAAGACCTTGAGCAAGCCTTTGGCATTGGCCCCCTATGGGTTGGTTCTATGTCGACAGATACCGATGATTCAAGTGAAGCCAAGTTAGCGGTCAACGAAGAATCCCCTGAACAAGAGCAGGACGTTGCACCGGTTGTGACTGCAGTATCAACAACGGATAGCAAAACCCGTACGGCACAGTTGACCAAGAGCCCTGTGATTCAGTCAGAGACACAACAGCCGCTCGAGCTGCGACCAATGGATGAAAATGGTGGCTGGTTTATTTATGTCGACACGTTCTCACAACCCTCCGCGGCCGACGATCGAGCGAAACAAATTATGAAAAGTGGGTACGATGCGAAAGTAGCCGTCGAATACCGAGCGGGCGAAATGTTCTATCGCGTGCAGGTAGTGGGTATCAAAAGCCGCATGCAAGGAGAGAAGGTTGTTGCAGAGTTGGCTACGCTGGGTGACATGCCCAACCTTCAGCTGCGACAATATTGAAACGTCAATAATATAAAGCCACCAACCCCCGAGGATGTCATGCTCAATAAAGCTCTTCTAACCGCCACTGCTCTAGTCACCTTCACCAGTCCGATTTTGGCGAACGAATGTCAACAGCCCAAGTTGCCAGAGATACCCGACGGCGCAGAGGCGTCACTCGAAGTTATGATCAGCGGCCAAAAAGCGGTGAAAGCCTTCCAGGCTAATGCACAGGATTACCGTGTTTGTCTCGAAACCGTGCTTAACGACATTAAGTCAACGGCGGAAGAGGGTGACAAGGAGGCTGCTGCTGCGTTTAAAGCCGCCACCGATGCCTACAATGCATCGGTAGCAGCGGAAGAAAAATTAGCCTCTGATTTCAATAGCGCCATTCAAAACTACAAGGCAGCCAACCCAAGCTAAATTTTTTCCGAAGTACGCTGGTAATCAGCGTCCAATTTAGCGTGTGATGTCATTGTGCCTAACGCCACATAGGGCTATTGGGTCTCACTGGTTTATGGTTCTCTTCAGAGCAGTCGGCACGTATGGGTCAGGGTGCCCACCAAACTGTCTGTTGTAATATGGGTCTCTCTGATCTTGCCCACCAGTGGTGGGTGGTGTTCACGTGTCCTCGACATCACACCTCTGAAACCCGTATAAAGACTAGGGTCGATTTCGGGGTGTTCACACGTTTACTCGTGAACAGGACGTTCAATTATTCTCAAGAGGGTCTTTCAACTGTTGATTTCTGCGTTCTGACATCATCACCGCAGAAAGACTCACACCTACTGCATAATCATTCAGTTTCTCAGATCGATGCTGATAAATAATCTCAGTGTGTGACTCAAGACATGTTCCAAGTAGCAAACAACCAGTTGATCAAGTTATCGAAGCGTTTTCTAATTTTACGTGATTAATCTCAGGGGTAAGAATAGACCGGCGTCTCTTTACAACTAGGAAGATTCCCTAAAACTCAGCGAGCACTACTCGTAAATTCTTCGATAATTTCTTTGGATTCGAGACTCAAGTAAGGATAGAGACTCTTAATGAGCAAGTTAATGCCCTTTTTTCTGAGATGAGATGGCGAATCATTCGGATACTTTTTCATGGAGTAGTCCAACCAGTGCCTACTGATGATTAAAGATATCTCAACAATGCTTTCAACGTCCTCATCATTGATCAGTAAGACCCCTATATCTCTTGCTCGCAAAATCATCGTTTGTGCCCACTCATCCACATAGGTATTTGCTTCCACAATTTTGCTATACAAGGCGGGCAGGTCTCTCGAGACCTGTTCAAACGAATCTCTCATGAGATATCTATAATCCCAAAATATCTCGTAAGCACTAAAGAGACCTAGAATTAGAGTCTTGGGGTCTTCACTTACAGAATAATTTTGCCGGTGATGGAACTCTTCGTCAAACATCTCCAAATGTGTACTAACGAGGTCATTTTTGGAATTGAAGTGATACCAAAGCGATCCCTCTAAAACCTCAGACTTCTCCGCTATCAAATTGGTTGTCGAAGATTCAAAGGTCGTTTGATTAAATAAAAACAGACTTTCCTTAATGATTTTTTGTCGGGTTTTCATTGTTCAAATAGGTTCTCTGTTTAGCATGCCAATTATTGGGGTGCCGTTTTTTCTCAATGTAGGTTCGATGCTCCCAAATACACTTCTGTAGTTGTAAAAAGGGACTCTCGGAAATAAATGATGAATAGCGTGCAAGTTTTGGTGGAACATCAAGTACCCGGGCAGTTCTAGACCAAAGAGTTGGATGTTTGTGTTTTTCCACCTCGCAGTTTCGCTATATGGTTTATGTGGCAGATAAGAAAACAAATAAATAGTCAAGAATGCACCTAAGAACCATCCTAGTATCAAAACCGGGGCGCTCAAAAATCCAGTACTAAAAACAAATATCGCTCTCCAAATGATGCTGACAGATATTTCTGCTCGAGTGCGGTTATCGAGTAGGTAGGTATTCTGAGTTTTGATTACCTTCAAGGTACACCGAACAAAATTTGAGGGTGATCTAAAGAGGTGTTCTATATGGACATCGGGATCATCAACACCGTTGGTGTGGCGATGGTGAGCGTAGTGCTCATGCTTGTGCGAGTTGTAAGGAATGGCGATAAGCGGAGACATGAGTTCTCCCACAAAAGTGTTGATCCACTTAAAGTTTTGTTTTGCACCGCTGATGTTCCCATGCACCGCCTCATGCATCGGTGTATACGATACAAAAGTCAAAATTCCTATCAAGAAAGTTGTGGCAACGGAATTCAAGTTACCACCCGCAAATAAAACGAGCACAGACACATAAGCGCTGAAAACGAGTAACGCCAGCGCAATTGTTAGGACACCTATGCCACCGGAATGCTCCCTCGCTACTCTCAATGCCTCTTTGTCAGACGATTTAGTTGAGTTCATTTCTAACACCATTGATTTGGGCAAACACCCAAATTGTGTTGGGTATTTACCCAAAATGCAAGTACCTAAATCCCTCTCCTGAGTAGTTTTCGAAAGTGGGTTACG
>CBFHTF010000030.1:0-23972 GCA_965658685.1 Luminiphilus sp. | reverse complement strand
CGTGCGCAGGGCACTGGGGGTGTGGCGTCGCTTAATCGTGATGGCGTAAAAATTTTCCGTGACGTCGGGCAGTGTTTCATACTCGGCCAAGATGCCGCGCCGCACCTCGTCTTGCACAACCACGCGCGGCAGTACCGACATGGCACCGGTATCGCGCGCCAACAAGCGCAGTATTGGCATGTCATTGGCTTCGGCCAACACGATCGGTTCAAAATTGCGCCGGGCACAGAGGGCCTCAAAAGCACGCCGAATTTCACTATCCCGGGTGGGCAGTACCCACTTGGCTTTTTCATATCCCACCGGGAAAGGTGTATCAGGTGCCAATTGGGGGGGGCCCAAAATAGAAATGGGCTGCCGTGCAAGCAACTGACTTTGCCACAGCTGCTCGTCACCACCGCGCACATCACCGTTGGTGAGCGCCACGTCTAACTGATGGCTCGACAAACCCTGCAGCAAGCCATCTAAGGTGCGCGCCTCTAGGGTGACTCGGAGCTGTCCCTCACCAACCATGGGCATCACTAATCGGTCGATAAAATTTCGCGACAGGGTGGAAATCATACCAATGCGCAAGGGCTGATTTTCGGCTTCTGCACCCCGGTGGAACCAGGCCTCCAACTCTTCTCCGCGAGAGAATATATCGTTCGCGTACTCGAGTACCCGTCGACCCGCATCGGTCAGTGTAAGTGAGCGCCCCACCCTGTCGAACAGAGTGATACCAGCGCTATCCTCAAGGGCGCGAATTTGTGATGACAACGCCGACTGAGAAACATGTAAGTGCTTGGCTACACGGGTTAAATTGCCTTCGTTGGCCACGCGCCAGAAATAGTAAAGGTGGTGATAATTGAGCCTAGCCATGGTGCTATCTCCGCTGATGTTGAGCACATGTTAGATTCAAATTAAGTGAACGATCAAATTCATTCTTTCTATTTTACTTAACTTATAGGAATACTGACCATAGTGCAGATCCCATCGCTGGAGAGGCACCATGTCATCGCTACCTGTTTCGCTCAGTCTTATCTTGCCGCTGTTGCTCTTCACTGGCGCCGTGCCAGCCTTGTGTCGCTGGCGCTACGCTCAAACTATCAACGGCGTTGCACTCGCACTGTCGGTGCTGGCTGTGTTAGCCCCCCACCTTCTGCCATCGGCACAGCCCCATGCACTGGTTGTGGCTATTTGGGGTCAGGCAAGTGCCGCTATTCAGGCGGTTGCTGTGTTAGTTACGTTCCTCGCCTTTATTTTGGCTCACTACTCGCAGCATTATTTAGCGGGAGAGCCCCGACATGCCCAGTACATCGCTAACTTTCAGCTGACGATTGGCTCGGTGCTTTTGGTGGTGCTTGCGAACCACTTGGGCGCCATCATCATTGGATGGGTTGCCATCAGCGTTGGCCTGAACCGCCTGCTGCTGTTTTACCCCACACGTGCTCGAGCTGTTCTGGCTGCACATAAAAAGTTCCTGTTAGCCAGGATCGCCGAGTTGGCGCTGGTAGCGGCGGGACTGTTGTTGTACGTGGAGTATGGGACGTGGCAAATGGATGCTCTGTTAGCCGCGGTAGCTAGCAGCGAGCCGGGTTTGCCAGCGCAAATTGCCGCGGTTCTACTTGCTCAAGCAGCACTTATCAAATGCGCACAATTGCCACTACACGGCTGGCTTATTCAGGTCGTCGAAGCACCCACGCCAGTTTCTGCATTACTACACGCAGGGGTCATCAATTTGGGAGGGGTACTACTGTTTTTGTTTGCCCCACTCATCAGCCAGGTGCCTCTTGCCCAGTGGTGGATTCTCGTCGTCGCTGGCACCAGCACCGTTATCGCCGTATCGGTCATGTCGGTAGAGACCAACGTTAAAGCGCAACTCGCTTGGTCAACCTCCGCACAGATGGGGCTCATGCTCATGGAGTGCGCGATGGGTCTATACCACCTTGCAATACTGCATCTGCTGGCTCACTCCTGCTACAAGGCTTGGTCATTCTTGTCAGCAGGCACCCGAGTCCTGCGCCCTCAGCAGCGATCGGCACCGGCCATTTGGGCGACGCCGCTAGCAGCCATTACAAGCGTGACCGTGGTAATAAGCTTGCCCCATGTGCTGAGTTTGTCATCTGACGCAATGCTAGCACTGAGTAGCCGCAGCTTACTGGCTGCCCTTTTGTTCACCGTGCTGTTCGAAGCGTTCGTATCGAAAAGAGCGCCACGGATGCTCATGGCTGCCCTTATGGGGCTTGGCATGCTGGTGTTGTACATAGGCCTTGAGCATCTAGCGTCGCAGCTGACCGGCATCTCTGCTACCCGTGCGGGGTCGGCAACCGACCTTTTAGCCTCGGCCCTAATAGTGGTCATGACACTGTTGTGGTGGGTTGTTCGCCAATTTGGCAGGTACCCAGCTGGCGTGTGGCTGCAACACAAGCTGTATCGCGGACTGTACCTTGATGAATGGTTCACGCGTGCCACTTTACGCCTGTGTCCCGTGCGATTGCCCAACTCACTTGCACTGGCCACGTCTAAACCTGCAACCACGACCCAGGAGTGCTTATGAACGCCGTTACCGACGTTGTAAAACCGGCATTGCAGGGTCAGAAGTGGCGTGCAGCGCTCGATCGCGCCAGTGCCGGCATTGCCCCTGCATGGCCCCTCGATGAGCTCATTGCGGTAAACCCTTTTTGGGAATACCGGCATCACTCAATATCTGATGTCAGTGCGCACATGGCGGTTCTGGCAGGAATCAATGTGCTGGCACCTGAGGCGCTCAGCGACTCCGCCCATGCGCTACCACCGTCGGCTGAGGACTTACAACACAGCGGCAACGCCTCGCGAAACGGAGGTGCTAGTCTAGCCACGGCGACAACTCGCATGACCGATGCCCGCAACTTGCAGTGGTGCAATATCAGCACCCTGCTGGATGCGCAACGGGACAACCAGCACTCATTGCAGTGGGACGAAGTTCTGCGAGATAACATCAGCCGATTCTGCGCCGACCATGCATCGACCGCATCCTCGGTAGAAGGTGGCTTGTACGAGGCCTGGATCAGCTATCTGATGTCCGATAAAAGTCTCGGTATCCTGATGGAAGCGCCTGGGCTATTGGAAGTCCAGCGAGGACTACCCGGCGAGCGAGAAAATCTATTTGAAGCAATAGCTTACGAACTTGATATTACCGCTGCCCACGCCGAGCAATATGGCACAGCCCTTCTCTGGAGCATTAACGGCTGGGCAGCACGCTACGCTTGGGAGCGATGGCAAGCCAAGCTAGCGAACACTATCGCACCCGATCTTGTCACCGATTTGCTGGCCATTCGTATGGGCTGGGAACTCTTACTTTGGCGCTATAGTCGCAAACATCAAACCGATATGTACGCTGTTCTTGCCCAGCAGTGGCAGCATCAGCAACTTACGTTGGGGCGCTCTGTCGAGGAGGCTCGTCGTTTGCAGACATCCGCTTGGTGTTGGCAACGAGCAGCCGAGTATCGCTGGCAACAGCATCTTGAGACGGTATTGCTGCAACCGCCGTCGAGGCCAAATGCGGAACCCGAGCTGCAAGCTGTGTTCTGTATTGATGTGCGCTCAGAGGTCATTCGGCGGCACCTTGAACAGCAGTCGCAGCATGTTCAAACAATGGGCTTTGCGGGCTTCTTCGGGCTACCGCTGGCACTGGAGCGAGGCGGCCAGACCCTGCCGCAGTTACCGGGTCTGCTGGCCCCCTCACTCACTGCCAAAGTGGTGGCGCAATCCAACGTCATGCGCAGGGCCGGGGAGCGGGTCCTTAAGCAGGCAGGACAACAATCGCCCTCGGTTTTTGCGCTGGTTGAGACCTTGGGTTTGGGCTATGCCTTGAAACTACTCACTGATACCTTGTTGCCTAGCAGCCCCAAGGCTCAGCAATTTATCAGCAACAACGATTTGCATCTTGAGCGCGATGGCCACGCACTCAGTGCGTGTGATGCCGCCGATTTGCTAAAGGGCATTTTAGGCGCCATGGGCCTCACTCAGAATTTTGCGCCACACGTGATGCTGGTGGGACACGCAAGCCAATCGCGCAACAATCCCCATGCTGGCTCCCTTGACTGTGGCGCTTGCGGCGGGCACTCGGGGGAGCCCAACGTACGCTTAATGGCAGAGTTACTCAACAACGTTGCCATCCGAAAAGCCCTGTGGCAACGGGGTATAAAAATCCCCGACCGAACCACTTTCATTGCAGCATTGCATAACACCACCACCGACGCTGTAGATATTCTCTCGGGCACAGTCCCCGGGCGCATCGGCGACTGGTTGACTCAGGCTTCAGCGGCTACACGTTGTGAGCGGGCGGCGGCACTGGGTCTTGACCCACAAGATGCCAAGCTTCGACAGAAACTCACGCGACGTGCCCACGACTGGTCACAGGTGCGACCCGAATGGGGATTAGCAGGTAACGCTGCCTTTATTGCCGCACCGCGATCGCTCACCCGCGGAAAGCATTTAAACGGGCGCGTGTTTTTGCACGACTACGACAGCGCCAAAGACCCCAGCAGTAGCGTACTTGAACTGATCATGACAGCACCTGTGGTGGTGGCACATTGGATTAACAGCCAGTACAACGCATCGGTTGCTGCACCCGACAAATTGGGCGCGGGCAATAAGGTGTTGCACAACATTGTGGGTGGCAACATCGGTGTGCTGGAGGGCGGATCAGGCGATCTGCGCATTGGACTGCCAATGCAGTCAGTGCACGATGGACAGCGCTGGATGCATACACCGCTGCGCCTAAGTGTTTATATACAAGCACCCAAAGACAAGATCTTTGCCATTTATGAGCGCCAACCAGATGTGCGCAGCCTTATCGATAACGAGTGGCTGTATCTATTTGCGCTCGATGACGGCGGGGTGCACAGGTTGTTACGCGGCACGTGGCAGGCTCGGGAGATTGAGGGGCAGTCATCGTATAGCGATGCTCACTGACGTACCTTGCTATTAACATCCCATGGTTGCCAAAGATCTGAGCTTATGGGACACCCCAACAAGCCGACATGCTGTCGTCGGCTTGCTGGGAACAACGCGTGTGCAGTGCGTCGGCTGATTAGAAGTTAGAGAACTCAAAGCCCACGTAATAAGCCACGTCGTAGGTTTCATACTGGGCGTTGTAGCGAGCGCGGGACTGATAAGCGTAATAGGGCTCATCGATTAAGTTCTGCACCTTCAAGAACACCTGCAACTGATCGGTGACATTGGCGTAGCCGCTGAACTGTACGTTCATGTTTGAATCTTCGTACAGGTCTTCGAAGCTATCTTCCAGGTCACCAGCTTCTATGAAGGCCTTCGAGCGATAGTTCGCCGCTAACCGCAGTGACAACCAGTCTTTCTCGTAACCAACGGCAATCGTACCCACCGTCTCAGCTTGATTTGGCAGCATGATGTCGCGACTGCCGCCGTCGAAGTCGATGGTGGTTTCAGCGTCAACAAAGGTCATGTTGGCGTTCACCAGGAACCCGGAATCCCAGGTGTAAACACCATTCAATTCAAGACCGGCAATATAAGCTTCGTCGGCATTCAAGAAAGTTTCCACTTCATAGCCGTCGAGATCACCGGTGCCATCGATAGTGGCTTCGTACACAAAGTTGGTGATGTCTTTGTAAAACAAGCCAGCTGACAACACCGCATTTTGCGTGGGGTAGTACTCGGCCATCAGATCAATGTTCACCGCTTCGAGGGGTTCCAGGTCTTGATTGCCCTGAGCCACAACGAACTCATCGTCGCCCGCATTGTCAACACGAACACGTCCGGGGGTAATCTGCTCGAAGGTGGGGCGGGCCATGGAATTTGTTAACGCAGCACGCAGCACAACGTCATCGCTATAATTCCAGCGCGCCGTAATGGACGGGAAGAAGTTGCTGTAATCGGTGCTGTAGTTGGTGCCACGCACAACTGTCGTATCGGCAACGGCATCTTCAAAGAATTCGAAGCCCATTGCCTCAAGATCGGTCAACTCAGCACGCAGGCCGTAAATCAGCGTAAAGCGATCCCAGTTCTGAGTGAGCTGCACGTAACCTGCGTACACGTTTTCATCAATCTCGGTATCGGCAACCGCCGAGTCTTCCTCGTTTAACTCCATGGCACCGGTTTGCGGCAAGATGGCGGCGCTGAACGCGCGGGCATCAATGGCCAAGCTAAAACTGGGGTCCAATGTGTAGTCAACCGGACCCGACCAATCACTCAGGAGCGCGCCCTCTAGGGTGCCACCATCGGTTTCAAATACATCTTCATTGGTGGTCTTGGTGCGCAAGTTGGTTTTGACGCCGAACTTGATTTCACCATCGGTACCAAAGAGATCGGCACGCTTAGCAGCATCGAATTTGAAGGTCGTAATTTCATCTTCAAAGTCGACTGTGACCAATTCCACCCCATCGAGCACGTAATTGGCCGGATCGTTATAACCAGCGCCAGGCACAATTTGCAGTACGTCGGTGCCCGCTAAACCAATGTTGATGTCGCCGTCGAATTCAAAGACTGGACCGCCATCGGTCGAGAGCCCCTGCTCTTCCCCTGACTTGCTGTAGCCTGCACTGTATTCAAAGGTCCAGTCACCGCTTCGGGTCTCACCACCTAACAGTATGGAACTGATGGTTTGCGTTTCTTCGCGGAATTTCGCTTCCTTTTGCACAACGGCAGCGCCAGGCTCGGCACCGGGTAACTGCGGGTCATCCCACTCAAAAATGGTGCCGTTTCGAATTTCGGTGTCACCAAACTCCGAATACAGCGACCGCAAATAGAGGTTGGTGTTATCCAGTTTGTAATCTAGGTTCAAGCCAGCACCCAAGCGATCGCGAGTCACCAAATAGTCACGCTGCTCGAGGTCAGTTGTGCCCTCGACCACGCCATTGTCGTCTTGGCTCCAACCGCCACCAGTTTCCACGTTATCGTTAGCGAGATCGCGGTCGAAATACGAAACCGTGAATGCCACACCGAAGTTGTCTTCAGCAGAATCACCTGTCGCAAAGGTATTGCTGACCGTGGCGTTCATTTTAGGACTCCACGTCTCGTTCAACGCGTTGTAGTAGCCCTCGCCAGTGAGACGGTAAAAGTAGTCGGGCTTATCAAACGCCGACAGCGACTTAATGTTAATGGCGCCGCCCAGTGAATTGGCATCGTGCTGGGGTAGCAGTGTTTTCAGCACCTCTACCTCGGCAATAATGTCATTGGGAATCACGTCGAGGGGAATAGCCCGTGAGTCGCCCTCTGGCGACGGCAGGTCAGCGCCATTTACGAAGACGTTGTTGTAGTTCTCGCCCAAACCGCGGATTGTGACGTATCGACCCTCGCCCTGGTCATTGACCACACCAACGCCCGACATACGACCAATGGCCTCAGCCATATTCTGGTCGGGAAAGAAGCCTGCACGCTCTACGTCGAGCACAGAACGAATGTCGCTAGCTGCACGCTGCTTGTTGATGGCCGATTGCGCCGCTCCAATCTGACCGTAAACGGTGATCTCTTCGAGCGCTTCGTTAGATTGTGCCGCTAGTTGGGGCGCAGTGCCTGCGGCCGCCAGCCCCATTGTGGCCAGTGAGACTGCGCGAGTGAGTCGACGTGGGTGAAATACCATGGGAATACCTCCGGAAATAGACCCGCGCAGGGTGGTGGAGGTGAGTTACGCGCTTGTTACTCTCAGATGAACCTATTGTGAATCGCGATAAATTCACAACACAAGAAAAGGCGCAATCGTCTAGCTATGACTGCTTAAGCCGCGTCATTACATAGACTCGGTATTGACGAGAGCACCCTCTACATCAAACATCCCCGAGCGTTGGCGTAACAGGTATTGGTATTCCACAACAGGCTTACCGCTTTGGTCATTTGGCGTAGAGATCATGGTGACCTCGCCCTGGTCTTGCCACAATGCAACGTGGGCGAAGCCCCAGGTCATACCTTTCATCCAATGCCCCTCGTAGCTGGGGTAGGTGGCTTCTTGATATGCATGGAAACGCGGGTTGATGGCCCGTTGTTTAGCGCCCGCCCCAGATACAATAATGGGGAGTGGTCGGTCGCCGTGGCCCAGTACCGACTCACAGCTGTCGCTGAACACGCCCAGGTCATGCTCGTGGCCGTTAAACCATGCATCTGCGTAACGGCATAAAATGGGCAACAACAGCGGGCGCAGCACGTGGGCTTCGGCATATTTGGTGCCCCCTGCAGACCACAGGGTGTGATGGCCATAGACAAACTTCCAGTTGGCATCAGATGCCGCCATCGACTTGGCTAGCCATTCAAGTTGCGCGTATTCCTCGGGGGTTTGTGGACGTGCCCAGTCAGGCGCCAAATCCAACTCCGCATTCACAATCTCTCGGCCTTGAGCATCCAGGCGATCTTTGTAGATAACACTGTCGGCAAGGAGCATCTCGGTATCGAGCACCCAGAACTCGGCATCGCCGCGACGAAAACGGTAAAACCCCGGGTGCTCCATGGTGTAGCGAGTTTTACCGCTGGCACCAAAGGCCACTTGTACATCGCGACCCTGACGTGAGCTGTACCAATCGTGGTTACCCAGCGCAGCATAAAAACGGAAATCGGGCTGATCGCGACCAATGTCATCGTAGGGCGTTACCAGTATGTCCATGAGCTTTTGCTGATCGGTGTCGGAACCATCGGCGCCGTCGGGATAGATGTTATCGCCCAGCACAATCATGAACTCGCAAAGTGCAGTGTCGCAAAACTGCTCAATGGCGGCCGCCGTTGCTGCTTGACCCGATTGCTCAACGACAAAATCTGTGCCGGGGACTTCGTAGAGCGGTGGAAGTACAAAATCGTCTATGGGGCGACCATCCTCAATCCAATCGGCGCGCTCATCGGTAACTAAGGCCTCGTAGGTGTAGCCGATATCGTCGGGGTCATACCAATCGTGGTGCAGGCCCGCATCGCCTAGCGCAATAAAACCTAAGTGCGGTGCTTCACCGTCACTTGCACAGGCAGTCGTGCTCAACAATAGCAGTGCGGCGGCGTAACCCAATAAACGCATGGTAGGCGATCTCCAATGATAACAATGTCCGATGAGAGTAAGGCCTCCCCGTGACGACTTTTTGACAAACACAGGATTTCTGTCAACTGGCGCCCACAGTAAGCGCAGCGACGGTAGACTTAACTAATACACACCTAGCCGAATTCGAACTAGCCAAATTCAAGATAGCTGAACTCAAAAGAGCCGAATGCAACGCAGCCACGGCCATAAGCACGCAAATACGGCTATGATTCCACATGCGACGCCACGATGCTGTGGCCCCGTCTTACACTAACGATAATACGAAGGAGATCTCTGTGCTCAAACTTTATGGTTTTGCCGTCAGCAATTATTTCAACATGGTGCGAATGGCCTTAGACGCCAAGGGGCTCGATTACGAAACTGTGGTTACCATGCCCAGTCAAGATGATAACTGGCTGCAGAAAAGCCCTCTTGGCAAAGTACCCGTGCTTGAAACTGAGGACGGCTGTCTCTCTGAGACTTTGGTAATTCTCGACTACCTCGACGACGCCTACCCCCAAAATCCCCTCTTCCCCGCCGACCCTTTCGCCAAGGCGCAGGTTCGTCAGATGTTACAAGTGCTGAAGCTCTACATTGAGCTCCCTTCTCGCAGGCTGTTTCCGGGAGTGTTTTTCGGGGGTGAAAACCCAGCATTGACCGTGGAAGAGGTGCGCCCCGTGCTTGAGAAGGGCGTGCGTGCCGTTCGCCAACTTGGGGTGTTCAAACCCTACCTGATGGGTGAGACGGTCACCGCCGCTGATTTTGTGGCCATGTATTCCCTCGATTTGGCTGCAGGGGTTGCAGCAAAAACTTATCAGTGGGATTTGCTTGCCGACATACCAGGAGCAGCCGACCTGCTGGCGCAGTTAAACAGTGGCGAGTGCGCCCAACGTATTGCGGCAGAGAAAAACGCGCAAATGGCGGCTTTTCTCAGCAAAGTCCGCGGCGCCTAAGCTGCAAAAGCGGGGGATTCTGTTGTGAAAGGCATTGTCATTGCACTGGTTTTGGCCTCGGTGGTCGTTGTACTTGCGTTATGGGGTAATCCACCAAATGCATTGATTGGTGGGCTGCCCGCAATGGCACTCATGGCTATGGGAGTATTCGGCATTCAGTGGCTGGGGTTAGTGCACGCCAGTACATTCACCACCGAACGCTACTACGACTTGGTCGGTAGCCTAACCTACATTAGCGTCGTTCTTGTCGCTCTGTGGTTCAGCGGTCATCTCAGTGTGTATCAGTGGCTGATTGCTAGCTGCATTGTGCTTTGGGCGGCTCGACTGGGATCATTCCTGTTTCGACGGGTTTTGGCGGTAGGTGAAGACCAGCGTTTTCGGGAGATAAAAAAGTCGACGCCCCGATTTTTGGTGGCTTGGACGCTTCAAGGGGTGTGGGTATTTATCACCGCCGGCGCAGGTTTGGCGGCTATTTTGTCACCAAACCCGACGCCCTCTGCGGGTGTATTCCTTGTGGGTCTCGCCCTGTGGCTGTTGGGATTTACTATCGAGGCGGTAGCCGATCATCAGAAAAATCGCTTTCGGCAGGACCCCGCTAACGCCGGCAAGTTCATTCAAAGCGGCTTGTGGGCGCGCGCTCAGCATCCCAACTACTTCGGTGAGATTGTGCTGTGGATTGGGGTGGCGGTTATGGCAATCACATTTCTTGAAGGCGCAAGCTATGTCTTCTTGTTATCGCCCGCACTGGTGATTTTATTGCTCACCCGCGTCAGTGGCATACCAACGTTGCGTCGCACCGCCAAAGTGCGGTGGGGGGACGACCCCGACTATCGGGCTTACTGCGAGAGAACGCCGATACTAATACCGAGACTGAGATGACGTTGGTAGTATAGCTGGCTATTTAAAGCAACGCTCGAGACATCAATGTCACTGGAACAACACACCCCCATGATGCAGCAGTACCTCGCCATCAAGCGCGAGTACCCTAATGATCTGCTGTTTTATCGCATGGGGGATTTTTACGAGCTGTTCTACGACGACGCCAAGGTAGCCGCGGAACTGCTCGACATCACACTTACCGCTCGGGGCAAGTCTGCCGGTAATCCCATACCCATGGCCGGTGTGCCCTTTCATGCGGCCGAGAACTATCTGGCCCGATTGGTACGCGCAGGACGCGCTGTGGCGATTGCCGAACAAGTCGGTGACCCCGCCACGAGCAAAGGCCCTGTAGAGCGACAGGTAGTGCGGGTGGTCACGCCAGGGACACTCACCGATGAATCCTTACTGGAAGATGGCAGCGATGCACTATTGCTTGCCTTGTGTAGTCAACGGCAGCGCAACAGCGGGGGGGAACCTACCCTTCTCCATGGGTTGGCCTGGGTCGATGTGGCCAGTGGTCGCTTCTTGGTCACCGAGGTCAGTAATGACGAAGCGCTGCAGGCCGAGCTTGAGCGGCTGAATCCGGCCGAAATTCTTATTGAAGAGGGGGCCAACTACCCAGCGCTGGCACAACGACGCGGTGTACGCAGTCAAGCGCCTTGGTATTTTGATTTGGAGGCCGCCCAACGCGCACTGAACACCCAATTCCAGACACAAGACTTACGCGGTTTTGGCTGTGAGCACCTTACTGCCGCTATTGCCTCGGCAGGCTGTTTACTGGAATACCTGAAAGACACGCAGCGTACCGAGTTACCCCATCTACAAGGTATGCGCGAACAGCGCCTGTCAGACAGTGTTGTTTTAGATGCTGCCAGTCGCCGCAATCTGGAGATTGATCGCAATTTAAACGGCGGCGATGAGCACACCCTCTTTTCTGTGCTGGCCACCACTGTGACAACCATGGGCACACGCCATTTGCGGCGCTGGTTACACCGGCCAATAAATGATGTGACAGAGCTCAATCATCGGCTCGATGCGGTCACGGCCTTGGGTGAACACTATGCCTTTGAGGCTGTGCGTTTGGCCCTAAAACCCATCGGTGACATAGAGCGCATTCTGGCCCGGGTGGCATTGGGGTCGGCGCGTCCTCGAGATCTCACGCGTTTGGCCGACAGCCTTGCCGCACTGCCCGACGTGCGAGCGGCTTTACCGACCGATTGTCATCGACTTGATACGCTCGCGGGCGCCATCGGTGAGTACCCCGAGCAAGTCGCGCTGCTGCAACGAGCCATTGTCGACAATCCGCCCGTAGTCATTCGCGATGGCGGTGTCATTGCCGAAGGTTACGACCCTGAGCTGGATGAACTTAGGGGCATCTCCCGAAACGCCAGCGATTTCCTCATAAAACTAGAACAACAAGAGCGAGAAGCCACCGGCCTCTCTAGTCTTAAAGTGGGCTACAACCGGGTGCATGGTTATCACATAGAAATCTCTCGAACCCAATCTGACCAAGCGCCCGAGCGCTATGTTCGCCGGCAAACCCTGAAAAACGCCGAGCGCTTCATCACCCCAGAACTCAAGGCATTTGAAGACAAGGCACTGTCGAGTAAGTCCCGCGCCCTTGCCAGGGAAAAGCTACTTTACGACGAATTAGTGGCGGGTCTTAAAACCGATTTGCCAGCGTTACAGCAAACCGCGGCAGCCTTGTGTGATCTCGACGTGTTGGCCTGCTTCAGCGAGCGTACCAGCACCTTGGGGCTGTGCAGACCCGAGTTCTGTGAGGAGCCGTTACTGGATATCGACAGCGGTCGTCATCCGGTTGTAGAGCAGGTGTCTGAGACGCCCTTCATTAGCAATAGCACGCGACTGGATGGTAAGCGTCGCATGCTGCTCATCACCGGCCCTAACATGGGTGGTAAATCGACCTATATGCGTCAAAACGCGCTCATTGCCCTGCTGGCACATGTGGGTGCGTTCGTGCCTGCCACCCGTGCACGCCTATCGCCCCTCGATCGTATTTTTACCCGTATTGGCTCGGCCGATGATTTGGCCTCGGGACGTTCGACCTTCATGGTGGAAATGACCGAGACCGCCAATATTCTGCACAACGCCACGCCGCGTAGTCTGGTGTTAATGGATGAGGTTGGTCGCGGTACCAGCACCTTTGACGGACTCAGTTTAGCCTGGGCCGCGGCATTAACGTTGGCCACTAAAGTGCGGGCCTTCACCTTATTCGCCACACATTATTTTGAGCTGACGGCACTGCCCGAGCAGGTAAGCGCCATGGCGAATGTGCACCTCGATGCCACTGAACATGAAGACCACGTGGTATTCATGCACAACATTCAAGAGGGGCCAGCCAACCGCAGCTTTGGTCTACAAGTAGCCAAACTGGCGGGGGTGCCGCAGCGGGTATTGGAGCTGGCTCGCGAGAAACTGCTAGAACTAGAAACCGGTGCCAATGCACCCGCCACAGGCACTGGCCCACAAGGATTAGCACCCCTGCAAGACGACTTGTTCGCTAACCCTGCGAACCACCCGGTGGTGACATCGCTACAGGCCATTGACCCTGATAGCCTCAGCCCTCGTGAGGCGCTCGATCTGCTCTATGCGCTACGCAGTCAACTCTAATCAAGCATAACGCAATGTGCCCTGCTCGGGTACGACGGTCTCGCGGTGCACCGATCGAGTGCTAAAGATTTCACTCAATACGGTACTTACGGCAATGTAGTTAATGCCCGCTCGAGCGCGCCGTTAACGTTGCCAATACATGGTATGCCGAAGACTACATCTTGGTTGATGCGTACTTGAGCGTGCAGGGTGAAGATATCTCGCGAGTGCTCAGCGGTCTTACCATCAATGCGCAGGTACAGAATTTGACAGATCGCGAGTATTTGGGTGTCATCAACTCAAATGCCGCATGGCTGGGTGCGCCTCGCACTGCAACCGTGGGTTTCACGTTAACGTCGTAAAAAAGTCACTTGCCTCCAGGCCTTCCCCGGCCAAGGCCTGGGATAATCCTTTTCGGATCCCAGCCACGGTCTGTGCGTATTCCAACTGATCCTGTGCTGCCTGCCAGGCATCGGCATCCATCACGACAAGCGCAGGCTTTCCATTGACAGTCAAAATAGACGGGCGGCCACTGTCTTTTAAGTGCGCCATAAAATTAGCCGTATCGCGCTTAAACTCAGTGAGCGGCCGAATGTCTCTCGTTATGTCCATTAGGAGCACCAAATAATCATTTAATTATCACTAGTATAAATGCGGTCGCGTGTTCCTGTCGAATCGACCTCTCTTGTTTCTACTACCCACAATCCGAGAACCCACCTCGTACGGCCACCGTGGGTTTCACGTTCGACTTCTGACACCACAGGCTTATAACCTCCAGGGCGCGTCAGCGCCCTTTTTATTATGTGCGAAGGAATTCAAATTCCGGCCGTAGAGCGGTATCCTTCGCGTCGATTTCCGTGCGAGGTAACACTATGACGTTCATCGTTGGCGAAGACTGCATTAATTGCAAACACACCGACTGTGTTGAAGTATGCCCAGTAGACTGCTTCTACGAAGGCCCAAACTTTCTGGTCATTCACCCCGATGAGTGCATCGATTGCGCACTGTGCGAGCCTGAATGCCCCGTAGACGCTATCTTCTCGGAAGATGAACTACCGGCGGGTCAGGAAGAGTTCCTGCGTCTGAACGCCGATTTGGCGGAAGTGTGGCCAAATATCACCGAGAAAAAGCCCGCTATGGACGACGCGGAAGAGTGGGCCGGCAAGCCCAACAAAATCGAGCTGCTCGAGCGCTGAGCCCACGACGCACGGCGCGGCCTTTAACCAATAACGCCTGGTTCTAGGCGTAGAGGCATCTCGGTTAGCTTTGGGCAAACAGTATCTCTCGGTCTAACCCCTGTTTTTCGATGAGGCCCCGCAATTGTTTCAGGGCCTCTAGTTGAATTTGCCTGACTCGTTCTCGGGTTAGGCCTACGGCCTGCCCCACCTCTTCAAGCGTTGCCGGATCGTGCCCGCGTAGCCCAAAGCGTCGTGCCAAGATATCTTGCTGTCGGGGTTTTAAGTAGTACAACCAGCTGTCTACGTGTTGAGCCAGATCGTTTTGCTGCAATTGTTCAGCGGGATTGGCGTCGTCATCATCGCTAAGTGTCTCGAGCACACTACGCTCGGAATCGTGAGCCATGGGCACATCGACCGACGTTACCCGCTCATTCAGTTTCATGACGCGCTCAACATCAGCTGCGTCTCGCCCTAATACTTCAGCTATTTCAGCGACATTGGGTTCTCGATCTAGGCGTTGGCGCAGCTCCCGCGCTGTCCGCAAGCACCCATTCAGCTCTTTCATCATGTGAACAGGAACGCGAATGGTGCGAGCCTGATTCATCAGTGCACGCTCAATGCTTTGACGTATCCACCACGTGGCATACGTAGAGAAACGAAAGCCTCGCTCGGGGTCGAACTTCTCGACAGCGCGCATGAGCCCCAAATTACCCTCTTCAATTAAATCGAGCAGGGTTAATCCTCGGTTGCTATAGCGCCTGGCAATTTTCACCACTAGGCGTAGGTTGCATTCAATCATTCGACAGCGCGCCTTGGCATCGCCGAGGTGCACCCGTCGGGCGTAGTACTTCTCTTCATCAGCGCTGAGTAAAGGTAACAGCCCAATCTCATTTAAATAGAGTTGAACGGAATCTAAGCTGGCGGCATTCACACGGGGCTTTGTCTGAGGGGAGGCTTTCTGGAAGGAATGTGTCTTCGCAAGGGCGCTGGCGGCAGTCAAAGCTGACGAGGCATCGTAGAGGTCGTCGTTATCCTGTGGGGAGGCCTCACCGAGCTCTGACTCGGCGTCGTCGAAAGTGTAGCCCCCGAGCTCAACATCGCTGAGCAATTCAGTATCGGCTGCTGCCATGTATCGGTTCCCATCTGGCCGTCGGCCACGGACTGAACTGGGTCGCCGCGTTTACCAGCCATATAAACTCCCTTGTGGAGCCTGGACCGGTCGTTGCGCACCACTTTGCCGCTACTGAGCCAGCGGTTTAAGCGACTAAAAACTATGGTTATTGTTGTACCCGTCGAGAGTGACGATTTTGTGACGGCTGCCCCACTTTTTTTGGTTTGGCGCCGATGAGGGCAGAAAATCGCCACAGGGTTTTTTTCGCCAGCTGATGAGTTCAGCGTGTTTTTGCTGGCGACATGCTCGTGCCATAGCCACACACTAAGCCTTCACTTGAATCACATCTAGGGAGCGTTATAGTGACAGCAGTCCAGTTCGACTCGCTCAAGTACGCCCGCCGACTTCGCGATGTGGGCGTGCCCGAGCCTCAGGCAGATACGCAGGCGGAGCTTATGGCAGAAGCATTCGGTTTCTACGTTGATAATTTGGTGACTAAAGAGCACCTTGATCTGGCGCTAGAAAAGCAGCGAGCTCAACTCGATGCCCGTTTTGCTGAACAGGACGCTCGAGTCGATGCTCGCTTTGCTGAACAGGATGCCCGAATCGATGCTCGTTTTGCTCGACAAGAGCGAACTCTAGCAGTCCACACATGGATGCTAGGCGCCATTATAGTGACGGTATTGCTCCCAACGTTGAAAGGCTTGGCACTGTGATTCCGCTAAGCCGCAGCGCTGGTGGTTACCCACGAGCCTAGCGCGACGGCAAAAGCTTCAGGGGATCCACAGGTTTCCCCTGTCGTCGTATTTCAAAATGCAGCTTCACGGTATCGGTACCGCTGCTACCTTTCTGGGCAATTTGCTGACCGGCTCGTACGCCCTCGCCTTCGGCCACCAAGATCGCATCGTTATGGCCGTAGGCGCTTAAAAACTCGTCGTTGTGCTTCACGATCAACAGCGCGCCGTAACCCTTCACGCCTGTGCCCGCATACACCACCTGACCATCGGCCACTGCCTGCACCGGATCGCCACGCTTACCAGCAATATCCACACCTTTATGGAAATTAGACTGGTAGTTGCGCACCACTTTACCGCCGCTAGGCCAGCGCCAGCGGGTAACGGGCCCAAGCTTTACCGTTGCTGCTGTACCTGTCGTGGGTGACGATTTTGTGACGGATGAACGACTTTGTTGTGACGTCGATGGGCTCGATGCCTTCGTTGGCGCGGCAACAGAGGCCTTGGCAACGGCCGTAGGGGGGCTCTTTGTTGCCGCTGTTGCTGTCTTTGCAGCTGCTGATGTCACTACCGCGGTTTTACTGGGAGCACTAGCAGCTTTGACAGCGCTCGACGATGGGCTTGCATCGGATATTGCTTTGGCCGTTTGCGTGGGCTCAGGGGTTTTCGCCACCTGCCTATCGGCTGCTGTTTTTAAAAGCTGCCCCGGAAAAATGGTGTATGGCTTTGGAATGTGATTAAGCGCCGCTAATGTCCGAAAATCGGCGCCCAGCCGAAAGGCAATGGCATAGAGCGTGTCGCCTTTTTGTACTTTGTAGGGCTCACCCATCACCAAGGGCTCCCCATAGGTGGGGCTGCCATAAGCGGCTTTGGGCAACTCCGAGGCTACCGATGCTCGGCGGGAGACGCTGGCATTTCTATCTTCAATGGGGGCTGGCGGGTTATCGGCGCAACCCACTAACACAAGCAGGCCAAAGGGCGCACTTTTTAGTAGGTTCTGGATGGGTGTCAGTAAATTCTGAATGGGTGCCCACCGTTGCCGCTGCATGTTAAGGATGCTCCTCGATTGCTCGCGCAACAGCACCGCGACGCTGAGTGATTACAATAAGACCCAAGCCTAACAAACCTGCCGCCAAACATTGCCACAACTGCGCGTCATTTCCTTGCGCAGCAAACTGGGCGGGCATTACAGGATGGCTCTGTATAACGCGCTCATCACCGTGCCGATCGATGGTGGTAGCAACCACCATTTGCCACGGCCACAGGGTGACCAACGAGCCCAACAAAAAGCCTGACAGCAGCGCCATGAGCGCTCGCCGATAGCGGCCCAACACCCAATTCAGACACCGAGTGAATGCCAACAGCCCGCAGGCACAGCCCGCCACAAACACTGCGATGGCCACTATATTAAATGTACTCAATGCGGTAATAACCGGCGTGTACATGCCAATAAGCAGCAAAATAAAACTGCCCGAAATACCCGGTAAAATCATGGCGCAGATGGCAAGCGCACCAGCCAGAAACAAACCCAGCGGCCCTGGCAAAAAACTGGTGGCGGGTGCCAAGCCAATGGCAGCGGCCAGAAGCACCCCAAGCCCTACGGCCAGCCATTCTCTGGGCGTTGTGTCACTCACTTCCTGTCTGCGTAAAAGCCATGCACTGGCTAATACCAAACCGAAGAAGAAAGACCACAAGGGCAGCGGATAATGGGCCAGCAACCAGTGAATCAGCTTTGCCAACAAAAGCACCGATGACCCTATGCCGGCCAGCAGCGTCAGTAAAAATGCGCCGTCCATGTGATGCCACGCCCCTTTGACATCACCGCGCAACACTAAGCCCAAAGCATGAACGTCGGCGCGGGCAATAGCTGCCAGCAGGCGATCGTATATACCGGTGATAAGGGCAATCGTGCCCCCCGAGACCCCGGGCACCACGTCGGCTGCGCCCATGGCCACACCGCGAAAAAAAATACCCAAACCGCGCCGTGCTGATAAGGGGTTTGACATGGGCTTAATCCCGTTCGGTACCGGCCAACATAGGCACAAACCGTACTGGCTCAACGGCGGTGGTTTCAAGGCCGGCCGCAGTGCGGGTAACCATGGTAAGGGTTTGCTCGTCACCGCCCACCGGCAAAATAAGCCGGCCATTCATGGCCAATTGCTCAACGAGCACGCCCGGTATTTGCTCGGGTGCAGCGGCGCCCAGAATGACATCGAACGGGCCTTTGTCGGCCCAGCCGTCGAGACCATCGGCAAAGCGCAGCTGCACGTTACGCAGTCGTAAATCGCGAATACGCTGACGTGATTTATCGAGTAGGCCTTTAATGCGCTCCATGGCGTAGACCTCGCCAACCAGGGGCGCCAGCACCGCGGTTTGATACCCCGAGCCACTGCCAATTTCCAGCACCTTAGCGGGCTTACCCGCCGCCAATGCCAGCTCGGTCATGCGCGCCACGGTATAGGGTTGGGAAATAGTCTGATTCCAGCCAATCGGTAGCGCCGTGTCTTCATAAGCTCGGTGCGCCAGGGCTTCGTCAACAAACAAATGCCTGGGGGTTGTGCGAATTACCTGAAGAACGTCGTAGTTGGTAATGCCCCGGTCCATTAACCGCTGTATTAGCCGCTCGCGGGTACGCATGGACGTCATGCCAATGCCTTGTCGATCCATGATCTTAGGGCCCACCCTGCTCAAGCGTTTGTAATAACACCACGACGTGGCAGGCTATACCCTCTTCGCGCCCCACATAACCCAAACGCTCTGTGGTGGTGGCCTTTACATTGACTGCGCCACTGTCAACGCCGAGGTCTTCGGCAATGCGGGCCTTCATGGTGGCAATGTGCGCCGCAAGTCTCGGCTTTTGTGCCACCACGGTCACATCGACATTACCCGCCGTCCAGCCCAGCGCTTTCACTTTGATAACCACCGAGCGCAATAACTCTCGACTGTCGGCTCCTTTAAATTGCGGGTCGGTGTCGGGGAAATGGGTGCCAATATCCCCAAGTGCGGCAGCGCCCAGTAAGGCATCGCAGAGCGCGTGCAGCACCACATCGCCGTCGGAGTGAGCCACCAAGCCCTGATTACAAGGAATGGCTACGCCGCCCAAGGTCACATGGCTACCCGGACCAAAGGCATGTACGTCAAAACCATGGCCAATACGCATCATGATAGGCGCTTTCCTTGTGCTGCCAAGTAGGCCTCCGCTACCGCCAAGTCGGCGGGGACGGTCACTTTAATATTGCAGGCCGGTCCTTCAACCACAGCCACCGAATAACCAGCGCGCTCCATGGCACTTGCCTCGTCGGTAATGTGGGCGCCCTCATTAAGCGCTGCCGCTAAGGCATCGCGCAGCGCATGTAAGGGGAAGATCTGGGGGGTTTGAGCACGCCACAGAGTGCTTCTATCGAGGGTGGTAATGACCTTGCCCTGCTCATCCACTTGCTTGATGGTATCGCTACAAGGCTGCGCCAGAATAGCACCCCCCTCGTGGCGCTTTGCCGTATCGATAAGACGTTTCAAATCGACCACCGGCAAGCAAGGACGCGCCGCATCGTGCACCAGCACCCAGTCGTTGCCCGGTGCAATGTCGGCCAATGTATTCAAACCCGCCAATACTGAATCGGCGCGCTCTGCCCCGCCAGTTGCTCGCATTACCCTAGGGTCTGCCAAACTGGGCAAGCCATCGGCACGGCGATCACTGGGGTCCAGTGCCACCACCAAGCCCCTCACGTCGGGGCAGGCCAAGAGCGCCCGCAAGGTATGCTCTAGAAGCGCTTCACCGGCCACCGTTAGGTATTGCTTGGGAACTTCGGAAGCCATCCGCCGTCCGCTACCGGCGGCGGGTACAACAGCCCACAAACTGCTCATTGCCTCTGTTGTGTCTCCTGATCACTGGGGAACTGGTAGTAAATTTCCCCGTCTTTAATAAGCCCCAAGTCTTCCCTCGCCCGTTGTTCAATGACCCGGTTACCCGACTGCAGTTCCAATACCTGCTGCTCCAGAGATTGGTTACGCGCTTCTAACACGTCATTGCGCTGGCGCTCAGATTCAATGCGCTCGCGCAACCGTACCACCTCGGCCAAACCGCCCTCGGCCAACCAGAGCCGGTACTGCAACAGCAGTAATAAAACAATAAGCCCCGCCGGGAGCCACCGCATGCATCAGCCCTGTTTAAATTCCGCACGGCCGCGATAGGGTGCCGTGGGGCCTAACCCCGCTTCAATGCGCAGCAAACGGTTGTACTTGGCAACGCGATCGGAGCGGCACAAAGAACCCGTCTTAATCTGGCCAGCACCGGTACCCACCGCCAAATCGGCAATGGTGGCATCTTCAGTTTCACCCGAGCGATGGGAGATAACCGCGGTGTAGCCGGCGCCTGCTGCCATTGCGATGGCATCGAGGGTCTCCGAGAGGGAGCCAATTTGGTTGAACTTAATCAAAATGGAGTTGGCAACACCCTGATCAATACCCCGCTTTAAGATATCGGTATTGGTCACAAACAAATCATCGCCCACCAGCTGCACCCGATCGCCCAACTTCTGGGTGAGGATAGACCAACCATCCCAGTCACTCTCATCCAGACCGTCTTCTATGGAGATAATGGGGTGGTCATCGCACAGCGCCGCCAAGTAATCGGCGAACTCTGCATTGGAGAACTGCCGACCCTCTCCTTTCAGGTCGTACACGCCATCTTTGTAAAACTCGCTGGCGGCGCAATCGAGGGCAAGCGTAATGTCGGTGCCCAACTGATACCCCGCGCGACCCACCGCTTCGGCGATGACGTCGAGCGCCGCCGCATTGGAGGGCAAATTGGGCGCAAAGCCGCCTTCGTCGCCCACGGCGGTGGCAAGACCACGCTCGGTGAGCACTTTCTTTAGGTGATGAAAAATCTCAGCGCCAATACGCAAAGCCTCGGCAAAGGTCTTCGCCGCCACGGGCTGAATCATAAACTCTTGAATATCCACGTTGTTATCGGCGTGTTCACCGCCGTTTAAAATATTCATCATGGGCACTGGCATGGAGAGATGCGCGTTCCCCGCCAGTGTTGCAATGTGCTGATACAGAGGGATGCCAGCGGATGCAGCCGCCGCTTTGGCACAGGCGAGAGACACCGCCAGTATGGCATTGGCGCCAAACTTAGCCTTGTTGTCCGTGCCATCGGCGTCAATCATGAGCTGATCGATATGACGCTGCTCGGCGGCATTTTGATTGAGCAACAAATCGCGAATAGGACCATTAACGTTGGCCACGGCAGTCAACACGCCTTTACCCAAGTAACGCGCCGCATCGCCATCGCGCAGCTCTAGGGCCTCACGACTGCCGGTAGAGGCCCCCGAAGGTGCACAGGCCGACCCTACGGTGTTGTCAGCTAAAGTCACCTCCGCCATAACCGTGGGGTTACCGCGAGAATCCAATACTTCAAAGGCGCGTACGTCTACGATGTCAGTCACTTTCCAGTCTCCTTAGGACACGACATTTCAGGGAATTTCCAGCGCAGGCTGGGCTTTTACAAGCCTATCCACCGCCTGCACCTGCTCGAGGAAGGGTTTAAGCAAAGCAAGGGGCAAGGCGCTTGGGCCATCGCACAGGGCTTTATCGGGGTTTGGGTGCGCTTCCAGAAAAAGCCCAGCTAGCCCTGTGGCCATGCCTGCGCGGGCTAAGTCGAGCACCTGGTGCCGGCGCCCGCCCGACGCTTTATCGCCCGGGTTACGTCGTTGAAGCGCATGGGTTACATCGAATATGAGGGGTAGCCCTCCGGTAACTTGGCGCATAACACCAAAACCGAGCATATCCACCACTAGGTTATCGTAGCCAAAATTGCTGCCCCGCTCGCATAGCAGCAAGCGCTCATTGCCGCATTCTCGGAATTTATCGACCACGTTTGCCATTTGTTCGGGGCTTAAGAACTGGGGCTTCTTAATGTTGATGACAGCGCCTGTGGCTGCCATGGCCTGAACCAAATCGGTTTGACGAGCAAGAAAGGCAGGCAACTGCAGAATATCGCAAACCGCAGCCACCGGTTCCGCCTGCTCGGGGGCGTGGATATCAGTGACCACCGGAATACCGTAGTGGGCTTTCACCGCCGCCAGTGCTTTTAATCCGTCATCGAGACCTGGGCCTCGGTAGGAGTGAATAGACGAGCGATTGGCCTTATCAAAGCTGGCTTTGAAAACATAGGGCATATCGAGTGCCCGGCAGACCTCCACGTAGTGACCTGCCACATCGACGGCAAACTGCTCACTTTCAATGACATTGACGCCACCCAACAGCACCATGGGTTGGCGATTGCCAATGCACAGATCGCCACAATTGATGTCGATGGCCGCTGGTTGGTTGCTTAGCAAGGCTTACTGCCCGCCCTGCTCGGCATGTTTCAGAGCTGCCTGGATGTAACCGGTAAAGAGCGGATGACCGCCACGGGGGCGCGACGTGAACTCGGGGTGAAACTGGCACGCCAAGAACCAGGGGTGATCGGGGAGCTCCACCATTTCCACCAGTTCATGATCGTGGGACCAGCCCGAGATATGCATGCCGGCGTTACGAATACGGTCGAGGTAATTGTTGTTTACCTCGTAGCGGTGACGGTGGCGCTCGCGGATCTCGCTGGCCCCGTACACGTTAGCAGCCAAACTATCGGGCACCAGATGGCAAGTTTGTGCTCCCAATCGCATGGTGCCACCCATGTCGGAGTTTTCATCGCGCTTCTCTTTGCGACCGTCAGCGTCTTGCCACTCGGTAATGAGCGCCACAATGGGATGCGGCGTGCTGGGCTGCATTTCTGTCGAATGTGCGGCTGTCAGTCCACAGACGTTTCGCGCGTATTCAATCATGGCCATGTGCATGCCAAGGCAAATGCCCAAAAACGGCACTTGGTTTTCACGGGCATAACGCACCGCCGCAATCTTGCCGTCGACGCCCCTGTCGCCAAAACCACCGGGCACTAAAATGGCGTCGAGGTGCGCCAGTAAATGGGTGCCCTCGGTTTCGATGTCTTCGGCATCGATGTACTCAATATCGACCTTGGCTAGGGTTTGCAGACCCGCATGACCGAGAGCTTCATTCAATGACTTATAGGCATCGGTAAGGTCAATGTACTTACCGACCATACCGATTTTCACCATACCGCTACGATCGCTGAACTCACGCTGCACTACGTCATCCCACTCCGACAAATCGGCGGGCGGGCAGCTAAGACCAAAGCGCTCGAGAATGAAGTCATCGAGACCATTGTCATTCAGGTTACGGGGAATCCGATAAATGGAGTCGGCATCGAGCAGTGGAATGACGGCACGCTCTTCCACGTTGGTAAACAGGGATATTTTGCGTCTGGCGCCGGCATCGACATCTGTGGAGCAGCGACACAAGAGAACGTCGGGCTGTAAACCAATAGAGCGCAGCTCCTTCACCGAGTGCTGGGTGGGATTGGTTTTAATTTCACCCGCCGTTGGAATATAGGGCACCAATGTCAGGTGCATGAGCATGGCGTGGCTAGCACCCAATTCCAGCTTCAGCTGGCGCACAGCTTCT
>CBFHTF010000029.1:0-24216 GCA_965658685.1 Luminiphilus sp. | reverse complement strand
TTTTCCGCGATGTAGGTTTTGATATTGGCTTCCAGCAGATCCAAAGGTAACGGACCGCTAGCCAATGCAGCCGTGATGGGTGCCTGTGCTCCCCACAAGGGCTCCACCAAGTAATGTTCATCGCGAAACTGCTGCCAAACAAGCTGATGCTGGTGATCCCGGATGAACACCCTCTTCGACAAACGCAAGCTGGGACTTAACAGCGCATCATCAAAATTGGCTATCGCTTCTAAATCGGCAGCTATGAAGCGCAATGATTTATCTTGATACGCCGGCGACAGATCATCCCAACGATCCTGCCCAATCGGCTCACCGGCAAATGCCGCCTGAATTGGAGAGCGCTCAAGATAAAGATAGCGCCAAAGGTGGTGCCAGCAAGCATAAAAACCCGGCATTAATTTACAGCCGGGTTAATTTTAGTGGTCACGGACAAACCCTAACGAGATAAGGCAGAGCTCGCTTGCTTCTTGGCAATCATGCGCTCAACGTTTGCAGCTAATACATCAAGTGGTACCGGACCACTCGCTAGCACCGTGTCGTGGAATTCTCGGATATCGAACGCCTCACCCAGTTGCTGTTGAGCCATATCACGCAACTCCAGAATACGTATTTTACCGATCATGTAGGCAGTAGCCTGACCTGGCATAGCGATATAGCGCTCAATCGCCTTCACACAATCCCACTCGGCATTTGGGGTGTTCTGCAGCAAGTAATCGATAGCCTCCTCCCGCGTCCAGCGCTTCGAGTGCAAGCCAGTATCCACGACCAGTCGAGCTGCTCGCCACAACTCCATGGCAAGCCGACCAAACTCAGCGTATGGGTCTTGATAAAAACCCATTTCTTTCGCTAGGTATTCCGAGTACAAGCCCCAGCCCTCTGAAAAAGCGGTAAACCGCAGATAACGCTGAAAGTCAGGCACCGCCTCAAGTTCAGCAGATATCGATAATTGCAGGTGGTGACCAGGCACCCCTTCGTGGAATGCCAGAGCCTCAAGGTCAGTGCGAGGCATAGCACTCATGTCATAGAGGTTCGCGTAATAAATACCCGGGCGAGACCCGTCGGGTGGCGGACTCTGATAGAACGCCTTGCCAGCACTACGCTCTCGGAAAGGCTCAACACGCTTAACAATCAATGGGGCTTTAGGTAACAAACCAAAATAATCAGGTAATTTGGCGCTCATCGCATCGATAGCACTGCGTGCATCGGCCAAATATTGCTCCCGGCCCTCGTCAGTATTGGGGTATCGCAGCTCTTGATTGTCACGAACGTCGGCAAAAAATGCCTGCAAGTCACCCTCAAAACCCACATCTGCCATAACTGCTCGCATTTCCTCTTGCAAACGCGACACATTGGAGAGTCCTAAGGAATGAATCTCATCGGCGGTAAGCTCTGTAGTGGTAAACCAATTGAGCAATGTCTGGTAATAGGCATCACCGTTTTCAAAGCGCCAGATACCGTCGTCGCTGGCTGCAATTTCGGCCTGAGCCTCAATGGCGGCTATTAACCGCTGATACGCTGGTTGAAGCCGCTCGATAAGGGCTGTGTTGGCGGCATCTAATAATTGGGCTTGCTGTGCTGGCTCAATATCGAGAGCCGCCACTTTCTCTTGAAAGTCCGCCCAGATAGCCGAATCGTCGACAGCATCATCTCCAACAGTATCGAAGGGAGCACCGGTAATTACATTCCTCGCCGACTCAAGAATTTGCGGATACATCCAGTCGACCAGGGCCAAACCCGCTTCGGTTCGAATGTTCAGCTGCTCAATGACCTCGTCGAAAAATAGCGAAACGTTGCGGATACGACCAATATAAGCCTCGGCATCCGCCACATCAGTCACCTGATGAATGTTGATGAGACTGCTAGGCACTGTGGTGTGGGGGCCCCAGAACTGATGGATAACGTAATCCTGATGGCGAAAATCATCGAGCATTAGTCGACGTTCGAGGTCGCGACGATAGAGTGACAAAGACAGCTGGCTATCGTCATCAAGCTGATCGGTGTCAATAGTGCTTAAAAACGCTAGCCGTGCCTCACTAATGGCACGTGTTTCCTCCTGAAAATCCTCGGCATAAGAGTTCCACTGATCATGCTGATCTTTGATGCCGCGATAACTGGCAGTAAATGGATATCGCTGCATATCTTGTGCATACGACTTCTCAAAAAAGCGTTGTAAACGCGCCTGCTCCGCTGAAGACTGTTCAGCGATATTGCTTTCAACATTCTGGATGGTTTGAGTAGCAAGGTTTTCAGTGGGCTTAGAGCAAGCCGCAAGCGCGGCGAAAACTAAACAAAGCGCTAAACGCCTACAGTGGAATGTTGTCAACGAATCCTCCTTAATGAGCCATAGGTGGCAATAATTATGTGCGGTCTGCTTCTTCGCGAGTTGCAGTCGCAACTTGTGCACCATATTGTGCAATAGTCGAAAAAAATGTGTCTGGGTCAGCATGACGTAACTGCGCAAGCGCCAACTCTTGATCTTTCGCGAAGATCAACTCTGGGTTATCGGCGCTTACTGCATCAAAAATAGCTTGTGCACAGACCATCGGGTCATCACCGGCATCGATCACTTCATCTGAGCGCCCTCGACGAGATCCGTCGCCAGTAATGGCATTGCGTGACACATTGGTTGCAACTGACCCTGGCAGAATATTAGTCACTTTAATGTTATGAAGGCACTCGACCTCGGCGCGAAGTGCATCCATATAACCAATCAATCCATGTTTTGCGGCACAATAAGCGGTACGCAACGGCGCTCCAATACGTCCCGCCACCGAGCTGATGGCCACAATATGACCGCCACCCGCTTTCACCATACGGCCCAACTGCAGCTGCGTGAGCCAGATCGGTGCAATTAAATCAATATCAATGAGTTCACGGTAAACGTCTGGTTGAGTATCAAGGGCCAAACTTCGCTGACTGATGCCCGCGTTATTGACAAGCACATCAACACCACCTGACCAGTTCCAAGCCCTTTCAACACACTCGGATAAAACCCCGTAATCGGTAGCCTCGAAGGGTAAAACGAGTGACTTACCAGGCAGAGTACACGCGACCCCCTCGAGCGCCTCAACACGGCGGCCGGATAGAATCACCTTCGCGCCACGCTCGCTCGCTACCTTTGCGAGTGCCTCACCGATACCTGACGAAGCACCCGTTACCCAAACCACTTTATTTGTAATATCAGTCATAAAAGCCTCGGTATTATTGTAGTGAGATGCCGGCAGCAATGGTAACCGCTAGACAGCTGTCTAAGCGCTGCAAATCTGCCAACCCCAGAGGACATACTGTATAAAAAAACAGTATAATGCAGTATGTCTCTTTGGCTTTGCATTCGCTTCCCACAACTGGCGCTCGATTGCCAGCCCAATACTATTGCCTGTAACAGCGAAGATAGCCATGAACAGCCGGTAGTTGTTGTCGAGCAGCAGCGTGTTGTTGCAGCCAATACCACAGCCATGGTTGCTGGTGTGCGCATAGGTTTTAGTAGTGCAAGCGTTAGAACCCTCATCGGCGACACCACATTGCTGCTGCTACAACGCGATCCCCACCGAGAAAAAACAACGCTTGAGCGCTTACAGCTCTGGGCCTACAGCATTAGCCCCACAATCGAATCATGGAATAACGACTGCTTGCAGCTAGAAATTGGATGCTGCCTGCGGCTATATGGCAATGTCGACTCTATTACTTATAAAGCGAAATCAGCCCTTACACAACGTGGCTTTACTACGCAAATGGGCGTTGCTTACAGCCGCACTGGGGCCTGGCTCATGACATTTTTAACAGACCCCGATATAGCACTCGACAGCCACATGACAGCGGCGCAGCGAGCGGCAACTTTACCTCTTAGCTTGATAAATCACGACCACCGAGAAGATCACAGCAAAACGGTTACACGCCTGCAACGTGCCGGCATCGAGCGGTTTGAGGCGTTACTAGCACTACCGCCATCGTCGCTCGCTAAGCGCTGTGGCGCTTCTTTTGTGCGCTGGTTAGAAACCCTGACCACCATGCACGATCAAGTAAGTACTAACTATCAGCCTCCGAACGAATTTTATGACGCTCTTTGGTTTGGTTTCGACATTCGCCAAACCGACGAATTGCTGCCCGCCATCAGCCAATTACTCGATAGCTTGTGCCAGTTCTTATACAACATTCAAAAAGAAACCCAATGTATTGAGTGGCAGTTATTGCGCGCCAAAGGCACCTCGCAAAGTTTTAAGGTTCGAGCCACGGGTGCTTACAATGACCCCAAACGCTGGCAAGAGCTCACGGCATTACAGCTGACTCAATGCTCACTTGCTGACAATATTGAGGGACTCGCTTTACGCGTTAGTGATTTTGAAGAACCGGCACCTATTGCATCCGACCTTTTTTCCGTAGAACGCACAAGAGAACCCCATCAGGCATTACTCGATCGACTCAAAAATCGCCTGGGTTTATTGGCGGTACAGCATATTGGCCTTCGAGATAGCCACGTACCCGAACACCATCACCACAGTAGCAGTGAACTTGGGTCTGGTAGCCGTGGCGTAGGCCCAGTAGCACAGCGACCCTTTTGGCTTATGGCTGAACCCCAGCCGGTCCGCCAAGAACAAGGCCAACTGTTTTGGAATGGTCCTCTGACTTTGCGCCACGGCCCTGAACGCATTGAGGATAACTGGTGGCAACGCCCAATTAGCCGCGACTATTACATTGCAACCGACCCACAAGGACAGCCCCTGTGGCTGTTTCAAGACCGACACAATCGACGCTGGTATGTTCATGGTGTCATGGCATAAATACACTTGAAAATAAAAAACCAATAAAATCAGTTATTTACATTTCAACAAAACACTTGTGTGACAGTTTTGTTTCATTTATGTTACAAATGTGTGAAGCCGCTGGTATTGAGCTAAGCCAGTGCCTACAGTTGGGTGTTAGAAGCCCTACACACCAAAATGAAATTGCGTTGCTAGGGATTCATTCACGCTGTGAAGCGATTAACGCGCTGTGAAGCGCAAGGAGACTAACGATGAAAATAGTAAAAGCCTGTCTACTAAGCACCCTCATTGCGAGCGGTGCAGCTAATGCCGATGTTACCCGCGAGTGCATACTCACCGGGCACGTTAACGACACATCAAGTGGTCAAATTCGCGTGACCTTCCGCGACATAGCCGCTGGCGATAATGCTCCCTGTCGAATGAAGCGCGGCAAGGCTAGAGCGAGCATTCGCTTTAAAGCCAGTGAACTCGATCAAATTCGCGCACTGCCCGAGGGTGCCGAAATCACTTATCGCTATCAGCGCCGAAACGGTAAAGATGAGTGGCAGTTGTTAACATCTGAGTCGTAAAGCAACGCTAACGACAAGACAGTACATATTTTAACTGCTCACGCTTCTTAGACGTGATTCCCGTCGCAGCCAAATACTTGTCAACGCTGACAAACTGATGGTGTATGGCTGCGTACGCGGCTTCAAGATACTCGACACTCACCCCCATGAGCGCGGTGACAACACCATCTGGGGGTGACACGTTTTCCGGCAATTGAAAATGCACTTTCAGACGCTGTCGCTGCTGCTCAATATCGCCAGATGCATGATCGTTCGATAACAAATAATCCTCAATAATCGCGTCGCGCTCGACACCCACAGCCTCAAGCAGCATAGCAATGACAAATCCGGTTCGATCTTTTCCTGCCGCACAATGTACAAGCACCGGACCACGACGGGCCAATATCGCATGACAGAGCTGGATGAGGCTCTCCATGGCCACGCTTGGGTAATCTCCGTAAATCGCTTTCATGGTGTTAATGGCGCCCTGCGTGCTGAGGTTCTCGCGTAATCGCTGGCGATAAGCATCGCTAGCACGCAAGTCTCGACGAATTGGCGCGTAGATAACGGACAAGGGCTGATGGTTTAACCAGGCGCTAGGATATCGCTGCCGCTCGTGAGCACTACGCAAATCGACAATGGTCTGAACGCGATGGGATAACAACACATCGTAATCGGAGTGTGCAAAATCACAGAGCTGAGCCGAGCGTACAATTTGATCAGCTACCAGAGATCCGCCGCCGCGAATAGGCAAGCCGCTCAAACGACGATAGTTACTCAAGACCACCCCCTCACTCCGCCCGTATTTACTCAGCCCAAATGAGATCGCTAGTATCGAAGCCCAGGGCGTCGGCCCGCGCCACGAAACGCTGCTTCACCGCATCATCAACGCTGGGCTCTCGGGCCAAAAGCCAGAGGTAATCGGTGGTTGGACCGGCCACAAAGGCATAGTCATAGTTGTCGCCCAGCTCGAACACCACATAACTACCGTAGAAGGGACCAAAAAAAGACACCTTCAAATGCGCAACATTATCGGCACCGACAAACACAGCCTTCCCCTCAGCGACATCTCGCTCGCCACTGTCGATGCGAGTGCCACTGTTGATAACCCGAATCTTGCCATCATCTCGCAGGCTGTACTCGGCAGTAATATCAGTTAGACCCCGTTCGAAGCTGTGATCAAGTCGGGCAATCTCGTGCCAGCGACCTAAGTAACGCTCTTTATCAAACCCAGTGACCGGCTTAACACCATCAGGTATGCCAGTACAACCTACCAGCAATAACATCAAGCAAAAGCTTAAGGTGCCACGCAACACGAAAACCATACTCTATTCCTCGAATTAGGGCCGATAGCCTGATGGGCTCCTATGCACAATGCAAGACCTCGATAACAACAGCCCATCCGATAGTGTGAAAAGCCACTGTTGCGGAACAACCAAAGACAAATTACTGTGCATATATACAGTAATTTGTCTTTAGATATGTCTTACGCTGAACTTCACTGCCTGAGCAATTACAGTTTTTTACGAGGAGCGTCACATCCAGAGGAGCTGGTACAACGTGCTGCCGAATGCCGTTATAGCGCTTTAGCTATTACCGACGAGTGCTCTTTAGCAGGCATTGTCAAAGCTCATGTTGCTGCTAAGGAGCACCAGCTCAAGCTCATTGTTGGCAGCGAATTCAATTTAAGTGAAGGCTTGCGACTCATAGCTCTCGCGCCCAATCGCGATGCTTATGCTGAATTATCCGGTCTTATTAGTCGATCTCGACGCCGTAGCGCTAAAGGGGAATACACTACTCGTCTACCCGATATTGCGTTTCATCTAAAGCGCTGCTTTATCATCTGGCTGCCTAGTGACGATGAACAGCAACTCGGCTACGGTCAGCAATTGGCACGATTGTGCAAAGGGCGTGTTTGGGTCGGCATATCGCGACTACTGGGTAATGATGAGGTACGACGCTTTAAACACCGCTGGCAATTAGCTCAATCTCTTAATTTACCCATGGTGGCCTGTGGCGATGTCCAAATGCATTGCGCCAGCCGTAAACCGCTGCACGATGTCTTAACGGCGCTGCGTCATCACACCACCGTCGAGCGCTTGGGGCAAAGACGACTAGCCAATAGCCAGCAGCATCTACGGCGACTCAACAAGCTATTACCCCTGTACCCACCTTCGCTAACCAGCGAAACCCTGCGTATCGCTCAGCAGTGTCAATTCAGCTTAGATGAACTGCGTTATGAATACCCAGAAGAGGTCATTCCCGAAGGCTACGACGCCAATAGCTATTTACGCCAGCAAGTCGCCAGAGGGGCCGCTCAACGCTGGCCTCAGGGCATTCCCACAGCCATAGAAACACGTATCCACACCGAGCTCGATCTCATTACCGAGCTACGCTACGAATATTATTTTCTGACCGTCTACGATGTCGTGCGCTTCGCCAAGGAACGCGGCATTTTATGTCAGGGTAGAGGCTCGGCCGCCAACTCCGTAGTGTGCTACTGCTTACACATCACTGAGGTTAACCCGGAGCAGATCTCCCTGCTATTTGAGCGTTTCATTTCAAGAGAGCGGGATGAACCCCCCGATATTGACGTGGACTTTGAGCACGAGCGGCGAGAGGAGGTCATTCAATACATCTACCAGAAATACGGTCGACGCCGAGCAGCACTGGCCGCCACCGTCATTACCTATCGCTCGCGCAGCGCTGTTCGTGATGTTGGTAAAGCACTGGGGTTCGATCCGGTTATTGTCGACGATCTGGCGCAATCGCTGGCATGGTGGAATCGAGAGCGCGAGCTACAACAACGCTTTGAACAACAGGGTATCGGCATGCCCGGATACCAAGCACAACTGTTTCTAAGCCTGGTACAAACACTGCTGGGCTTTCCAAGACATTTATCTCAGCACGTGGGTGGCTTCGTGATTAGCCGTGGGCCTCTGTCAAACTTGGTCCCTGTGGAAAATGCAAGCATGCCCGAACGAACGGTTATTCAATGGGATAAAAACGACATTGAAGCCTTAGGACTGTTAAAAGTTGATGTGCTGGCACTGGGGATGCTGTCGGCCATTCGTAAAACATTGGCGCTAGTGCAGCGCGACCAGCCAAATATCAACACTTTGCAAAGTATTCCACGGGAAGATCCAGCCACCTACAGGATGCTGCAAAAAGCGGATGCCATGGGGGTTTTTCAAATTGAGTCTCGAGCACAAATGTCGATGCTACCTCGCCTCAAGCCCGCTTGTTTTTATGATTTAGTGATTGAGATAGCCATCGTAAGACCTGGGCCTATTCAAGGTGACATGGTGCATCCCTATTTGCGACGCAAGCACGGACTCGAACCAATCAGCTACCCTAATGATGCCATCCGCTCTGTGCTTGAGCGCACTTTAGGTGTGCCCATTTTCCAAGAGCAAGTCATCCGTTTAGCGATGGTCGCCGCAGGCTTTAGTGGCGGTGAAGCCGATGCCCTACGACGCGCCATTACCAACTGGGGCAAAGACAGCAAACTCTTAAGCTTCGAGCACAAGTTAAAACAGGGCATGCTCCAACGAGGTTACAGCGCGGAATTTGCCGAGCGTCTATTTGATCAAATTAAAGGCTTTGGAGGGTACGGATTTCCCGAGTCTCATTCAGCGAGCTTCGCGCTGTTAGCTTATGTATCCGCTTGGCTCAAATGCCATCACCCAGCCGCGTTTTATGTGGGTCTACTCAACAGTCAACCCATGGGGTTTTACAGCCCATCTCAACTGTTACAGGACGCGAAACGACACGGCGTAACCGTACTACCCATCGACATCCAACAAAGTTATTGGGATCACCAATTACTCGAACAGCCCCACCAGGGACAAGCACCCATTCGTTTGGGTTTTCGCTTAATTCGCGGTTTGAATCAGGTCACAGCACAGCGCATCGTGACAGCCCGCCAACAACGACCTTTTCACAGCATTGCCGACCTACGTCAACGAGCTGGATTGCAACGACAAGATCTGGAAACCTTAGCGGCGGCAGATGCTCTTATCAGCCTCAGCGGTGACCGCCATCAAAGTCAGTGGCAAGTGATGGCCTTGGAGCCCGACAAGCCACTATTACGGGCAGAACAATCAACCCCCGATAACAGCGGCGCACAACTCATTCAAGCACCCACTTCGGTTGATAACGTACTAGCCGATTATCAAAGCACGGGGGTCAGCCTACGGGAGCATCCCTTGGCGTTATTGCGACACACAGCGCCGTTCAATCAATGCCGGCGTCAAAGCGACTTACATGCGCTAGGCAGCAATCGATTCGTGCGTATTGCAGGTTTAGTCACCTGTCGCCAGCGGCCGGGCACCGCCTCCGGGGTCATCTTTCTGACTCTCGAAGACGAGACCGGAAACCATAACGTCGTAGTTTGGCCCAAGGTTCAGGACCATTTCCGCGAGGTCCTTATGACGGCACAGCTGATCCTCGTTAAAGGTACTCTCGAGAACCGTGAAGGCGTGATGCACGTAATTGCCGGTGCTCTCTATGACCATAGCCATGCACTGGCAGAACTCAACGTGCGATCACGGGATTTTCATTAACCCTCGAAGGCTTTTACAGGCTCAGAGACCTGTACCGTCTCGAGGTTGACGCCACGTAACCACGCCAAAAGGGTATCAGCGTCAGACACTTCGAACGGATCTGACGGGCAGTTATCATCAAGACCGGGCTCAACGAACATCTTTTCAATGGTACCGTCGTTAACCACCATGGAGTAACGCCAACTGCGCATACCGAACCCTAAATTCGATTTATCGACCAGCATACCCATCTTACGTGTGAACTCGCCGTTACCGTCGGGCAACAAAAAGATGTTGCGGTTACCCAGCTCTTTGCCCCACTTGAACATGACGAAAGCATCATTCACTGACACACATATGATGTCATCGATACCCTCTTTACGAAATTCCTCGTACAGATCGTCGTAACGCGGTAAGTGATTAGAAGAGCAAGTAGGTGTAAAGGCACCGGGCAACGAAAACACAACAACGCGCTTACCACCAAACAAATCAGCCGAGCACTTGTCTTCCCAACGGAAAGGGTTGGGCCCGTCAACCGACTCGTCGCGGACACGGGTTTTAAAAACAACATTGGGTACTTTTGTTACAGACATAAACAAATCTCCTGCGATTTGTGTTGATACGACACAGGTGAAGTGTAGATCCTACTAGCTCTGCGGTAAAACAAATTGATTGAATTAACTTAATCGCTTTTTACGATTAAAAATCATACTGCTAAGTGCTACTCACTATCAGAACGCACTGAGGCCTCCAGGGCGCCATTACCCATTTCGAAAATGCTGAACTCAATAGGTCGGCAGCACACTTGGCAATCTTCGATGTAATCCAGTCCTACATCCTCTGGGTTGAGGAGCACCGAAATAGGCTCACCGCAGTACGGGCAATACACTGAGGTCTCTTGTAATTCCATCGTCATCAATCACTAACTGGTACGTTCGCGGCTAAATACCAGCGAACCATCATCGATGGGCTCGTCACGGAACAGGGTTCGGTCGCTGCGATAGTGCTGAGGATTGACCCAAGGTGCTCGATCGCCCTGTTTGGGGAAACGAGGCAGCGCTCGCTGCATATATCCTGCAGAGAAGTCATCAATCCACAATCGCCGTGGCATGGTCGCCGCCACCTCTGGGGCGATACGCGGCACTACCGTATCAACATCATGTTGCCGCATATAATTCAGCAGTCGACAACTCCATCGAGCAATAAGGTCAGCACGCAAGGTCCAGGAAGCGTTAATGTAGCCAAATGTGTGGACCATGTTGGGGATGTCCGAACACATCATGCCCTTGTAGGTCCAACTGTTTGCGAAGTCGATGGGTTCACCGTCGAGGGTAAATTCCGCACCGCCCAAGATAACCAACTCAAGGCCCGTGGCTGACACAATCACATCAGCCTCTAGCTCATGGCCAGACTGTAGAGTAATGCCCGTTTCGGAAATGCTGTCTATGGCGTCAGTAACGACGGTGGCCTTGCCCGATTGAATCGCCTTGAACAAATCGTCATCGGGCACAGCGCAAAGACGCTGGTCCCAAGGGTCATAGTGGGGGCTGAAATGCTTATCGACGTCTAAACGATCACCCAGCATCTTGCGCACTTTGCGTAATAACATCCAGCGCATGAACTTGGGAGCCACTCGACTTAACCCGTAAAGCCACTGCTGAAACAAAACATTTCGCCAGCGCACCAGATCATAGGCTAGCTGTGCAGGCAAAACCGCCTGGGCACATTGCGCAAAAAGACTTACTTCTGGCGCTGTAATGACGTAAGTGGGCGAGCGCTGCAACATCGTAACACTAGCCGCCGCCGGCGCCATGCTAGGTACCAAGGTTACAGCTGTGGCTCCAGAACCAATCACCACCACCCGCTTACCGATGTAGTCCAAGGCTTCCGGCCAGAACTGAGGATGAATCCAATCACCTTTAAAACGCTCTTTACCGGGGAAGTCGGGCTCATAACCCCGATCATAGCTATAGTAGCCGGAGCACATGAGCAAAAAATCACAACTCATGTAACGGGTTTCGCCATCAACTGCCACGGTCAGATACCAGCGAGCTTGCGCCGATGACCAATTAGCGGCAACAAGCTGATGACCAAATCGAATACGTTCGCGAATGCCATATTCATCGGCAGTTTCATTCACGTAGTCGCGAATAGAGGGGCCATCAGCGATCGATTTACGAGCGACCCAAGGCTTGAAGTCGTACCCCAACGTGTACATATCGCTGTCGGAGCGAACACCTGGGTATCGAAACAAATCCCAAGTGCCACCGATCGCCTGACGTCGCTCGAGCAACACCACATCGCGGTCAGGGCAGTCGCGGCGTAAATGCACCGCAGTGCCTACACCCGACAAGCCAGCTCCCACAATAATGACATCGTGATGGCTTACGGCACCGTGTACGTGACCGGCCCCCTCTGCATGCTCATTGCTATTATTCATGCATACTCACTAATTGGCGGTAATATCAGATAGGCCGCGAATGACTCAAGCAATCGCTGGCCTCCTATAAGCAAATAGCTACTGGCGGCGCCCCTTCCCTGCAGCAATACGCAATCGCAGCGCATTGAGTTTAATAAAGCCCTCGGCGTCCTTCTGATTGTAGGCACCCTGATCTTCCTCAAAGGTGGCCACACTCTCATCAAACAGGGAATCTTCAGAACGCCGACCAGTGACAATGACATTGCCTTTATACAGCCTCACCCGCACCTCGCCGTTAACATGCATTTGGCTGTCATCGATAGCTGCTTGCAGCATACGCCGCTCAGGTGACCACCAATAGCCGTTATAAATCAACTTGGCGTAGCGCGGCATTAGCTCATCTTTCAAATGTGCAGCTTCGCGATCGAGGGTTAGCGACTCAATCGCTCGATGCGCCTTAAGCATGATAGTGCCCCCGGGCGTCTCGTAACAGCCGCGACTCTTCATACCTACGTAGCGGTTCTCGACCAAATCGGCACGGCCAATGCCGTGTGCGCCACCCCGTTTGTTCAACGCCGTGAGGACTTCCGCCGGTGACATATTTTGGCCATCGATGGCTACAATATCGCCACACACATAATGCAGGGTCAGCTCTTCAGCTTGGTCTGGAGCAGCCTCTGGACTCACGCTCCAGCGCCACATGTCCTCTTCAGCCTCTGCCCAAGGATCTTCCAAAATACCGCCCTCGTAGGAGATGTGCAGCAAATTAGCGTCCATTGAATAAGGTGACTTTTTCTTAGCACCAGCAAAATCGACAGGGATGGCATGCTGCTGACAATAGGCCATTAGCGATTCCCGAGACGTCAGACTCCACTCCCGCCATGGGGCAATCACCTGAATACCGGGTTTTAGTGCATAAGCGCCCAGTTCAAAGCGTATTTGATCGTTACCCTTGCCGGTGGCTCCGTGTGAGATAGCATCGGCCCCGGTCTCATTGGCAATTTCAACCAACCGCTTGGCAATCAGCGGACGTGCAATCGAGGTACCTAATAGATATTCGCCTTCGTAGACCGTATTAGCGCGGAACATAGGAAAAACAAAATCCCGCACGAACTCTTCACGCAGATCGTCAATGTAAATTTCCTTAACACCCAGCGCCTCGGCTTTGGCACGCGCTGGCGCCACCTCTTCGCCCTGACCGATATCAGCCGTGAAAGTGACCACTTCGCACTGATAGGTTTCCTGTAACCAGCGAACGATGACCGAGGTATCGAGACCACCTGAGTAGGCCAACACGACTTTGTTAATCGACGACATAGAACCGTTTTCCGTAAAAAATGAAAGTAAGACGCATAGTTTACGACGCGACAGAGACCTTGCCCAGTTGCAGCCTGTTAGACTGACGGTCAGTGAAGAGGATCAATACCATGGACAGCATTACCCTCACCCGCCCAGATGACTGGCATGTGCACTTGCGCGACGACGATGCGCTACCGCGCACAGTCAACGACATGGCACGCTGGGCACACCGAGCAATTGTCATGCCCAATCTAGTGCCACCGGTGGTGACAGTCGCCGATGCCCACGCCTACAGGGAACGCATATTGGCGGCCCTAAGCCCCGACGGCCCCACATTTGAACCCTTGATGACACTGTACCTCACAGATACCACATCGGCAGACGAAATAAGCAAAGCGGCTGAGAGCCCCTATGTTCATGGCGTCAAACTCTACCCCGCTGGCGCCACCACCAACTCGGCGGCAGGGGTCAACTCTCTGGAAGCTTTATATCCCACGCTCGAGGCTATGCAGCAGCATAACCTACCCCTTTTAATTCATGGGGAAGTCACCAATCCTGAAGTGGATATTTTCGATCGCGAAAAACGCTTTATTGACCAGCACCTGCAACCACTGGTTGATCACTTCAGTTCGCTTCGCGTTGTATTCGAACACATCACCACCGCCGAAGCGGTAGCCTTTGTTACGGAGGCACGCCCCGGGGTCGCAGCCACTATCACAGCACACCACCTGCTCTACAACCGAAATCACATGCTGGTAGGTGGTATACGACCTCATTATTTCTGCCTGCCAATTTTAAAACGCAACGTCCATCAAATCGCACTGCGCCAAGCGGCAACATCCGGCAATCCACGCTTCTTTTTGGGTACCGATTCAGCGCCACATGCACGCCATGCAAAAGAGAACCCCTGTGGCTGTGCCGGCTGCTATACCGCACACGCAGCTTTGGAGATGTACGCTGAGGTTTTTGATGAAGAGCAGTGCCTAAACAAACTTGAAGGCTTTGCCAGCCACCATGGTGCCGATTTCTATGGGCTGCCGCGCAATACCGAAACCGTGACACTTTTACGCGAACCCCAAACTGTGCCTGAGCTACTAGCGTTTGGTCCAAGTTCGCTGGTACCTCTGCGTGCTGGCGAAACACTCAATTGGCGTTTGCAATCGTGACCGAGACTACCGAGCAACTGCTAAAGGCACGATTCCGGGGCTTCCTACCGGTGGTGATTGATATGGAAACCGGCGGCTTCAATGCACAGACCGATGCCGTACTAGAAATTGCAGCAACATTACTCACCATGGATGAATCGGGAACACTCATGGTGGGAGAAACCGTGAGCTACAACGTAGACCCTTTCGAAGGCGCCAATTTAGAGCCCGCCGCACTAGAGTTCACAGGCATTGACCCTGACAGCCCACTGCGCGACGCCGTACCTGAAGCGATTGCCCTCGGTGAGCTATTTGGTGTGGTGCGTAAGGCAGTACGTGATCATGGCTGCAATCGAGCGATTCTCGTGGGCCATAACGCGCATTTTGATGCAGGTTTTCTCAACGCGGCAAGTTTGCGTTGCGACATAAAACGCAATCCATTCCATCCCTTCTCACACTTTGATACCGCAACGCTTGCGGGTTTAGCTGTAGGACATACGGTGTTGGCAGAAGCCTGTAAACGAGCGGGTATTACTTTTGATAACCGCGAGGCACACTCGGCAGCCTACGACGCGGAAAAAACTGCCGAGCTGTTCTGTCACATCGTCAATCGCTGGCAAAGTCTCGGCGGATGGGATTGGCAAACCCAATCGAGTGACAGTGATGATCGTTAATACAAACGATGCCGCTGAAAACGACACTACAACAACAGCAGCGCTAACATCCACCGCTTGCTACTCAAGCCAAACAGCTGCGACCTAATCTTCGCCGCTGATTTGATTTAGCAAGATATCTAGTTCACGAACCAAGCTGTCGATACTGCTAATACCCAGTAACTCGTACTTCACGGACTCATCGAGAGGGAGCAGCTGTACCAAGCTGAACGCCACGGCCCAGGCATCGGTGTAGTCAATATCGAGACCCATCTTTTGTACGTGAGGATGGACTTCCAACCCCTTAAGTACCGCCACCATCGACTGCCAACTATCGAGCATGGGGCTGGCGGGCAATGGCTCGGCCAACTCTACGCTTGCTTTAACGAGGCCATTGGACTCACGCCAAACGTCAACCACATCGAAGCGCTCATAACCAGCAATAGTGATACCGAGCAATCCATTGGGCAGCTGATCGAAATCGATGATGCGTGCATGCGTGCCATAATCGCCAATGTCAGGAGTGTCGAGGGGCCGACGCGATACTTCCGATCCACGTCGGAGCCATACGACACCAAAGCCGGCACCATTGCGCATGCAATCAGCAACCATATCGAGGTAGCGCTGCTCGAAGATTTGCAACCCCATCTGGCCATGAGGCACCAGCACGGTGGACAAAGGGAACAACGGAAGTTCAGTCATTAAATGGCCTCTAACAGCAATTCAGTGGGCGCGCTCTCAGACTCTAAATGAGCCAAAATCACTAGTGCCTCATCTCTGTGGCTGCCACAAAACAGAGGTTCAGGCTGAAATGCGCCACACACACCAGGCCGCCGGGGATCGTTAAACAAATCACAGCCTAACGCACTGTTTAGGTGAACGCAGCGGATACCAGCGGGTTTTCCCTGAGGCATGCCATAAAAGGGCTGAGTAATAGCCGGAGCAATGCAACAGGCACCACACCCCTCACGGCACTGCATGGCACAACGCCCACAGGGTGCTAGTGACACACTTGTTAAGCCTTCGCAGCTTCATCTTCGTGCCTTGTCAGTCTGATGGCTCAATTGTCGCTGGCGTTAGTGGATAGGGTTGATGCAGTCATATCGGCCCCAAACGGCTTGAATGCCAGAATCAATTTTGGCAACAACAACAGAGCGCCTGCCACTGCCGCGGCCATAGCCACGTCGGTAAGCACACCAAAGTACAGGCTAGGAGTAAAGTTCGACAAAGTGAGCAATGAAAACCCCACCATAATTGTGAGTGTGGTGTAGTACATGGCGCGACCAATACTGCCGTGGCTGCGGTGCATTGCCGCGTGGTAGTTGCCGTCGACGCTGAACTCGGCTTTAAAACGATGAACGTAATGAATGCAGTCATCGACTCCGATGCCCACCACAATGGCAGCAATGGTAATCGTCATGATGTCGAGGGGTATGCCCGCCAATCCCATAATCCCCAACACCATAGATGCCGCCAGCAAGTTGGGCGCCAAACACAGTAGCGCCAGCGCCAACGATCGAAACAACACCCAAAACATTAAACCGATAGCCAGGAATACAGCTCCTAGGGTCAAAATTTGTGATGTAAATAAGCTCTGCAATACGTTGTTGTACAACACCAGCAACGAAGTAAAGCGTAGCTGCTCGGGCGCCAAGCCAACCTCTTCAGTAAGCTCGCTGCGCAAATCCCGCAGGAACTGATCGCGCCGCAACGTTTTAGACGTCTCCATTACCCGAACAGATAGGCGCGCCTGATCGCTCTCGGCATCAAAATAAGGTGCCACCAGCGATGCATTCACCACGTCGGGCATGCTGTTTTGCACTAACGCTAATTCCACAGGACCCAATTTGGCGCCGTATAACTCATCCATGACTGAAAAGGCGGTAGACAGCGACAGCACTTTGCCGGTCTCAGCGTGAGCTGCTACCCGCTCATGTACCTCATCGAGCACCGCTCGACCACGGGGGGTAAACCAGTAGCTGGGACTGCTGCTACCGGTGGAGCCAAAGGGATCACCTCCAAACGGGTCACTGCCAAAAGGATCATCGCCAAAAGCGTCGTCGGCAAGCACATCAACGCCAAAGCCGTCGTCAGCTAGAGCGTCTTCATCGTCCACCGAGCTTGCATCATCTGTGGCAGCGGCAGCACTTGATACCACGGAGGACGATTCAAATGACTCGCTGTCGCCTGGTGGCTGCAGCACAATATCCAAGGGGATGGTGCCACCTAACCGGGCATCGAGCAGCTCCATACCTTGGTAAATCTCTGTGGATGGCTTGAAGTAATCAATAAAACGGTTCTCGACCTTAAGCTGGGTGATACCGACGACTGTTGCAATAGCAAGCGCTATAGTGACACCTAACACCCAGCCCCCTTTCTGTTCTACCACCGTAGCCAAGTGACCGGTAAAGGAGCCGTCAGCCGCTAGGCGCAGTGCGCGCGCGGGCTCGGGCAATATCGACATCAATGCGGGCACCAAAGTGAAGGTGCACAGAAACCCAACGATAATGCCCACGGTCATCATCATCCCAAAATCAATCACCGGCTGAATACCTGCAACCAGCAACGAGGCGAAAGCCACGATGGTCGTCAGTGCAGTGTAAAAACAGGGAACAACCATTAAACGGGCGGCCTCTCCAGCACGCTGGGGGCGAGGCATATCGGGTTGGTTGTGCTCAAGCTCTCGGTAACGCACCACCAAATGCACGGATAGAGACAAGGTCACAATCAGCAGCACTGCCACGAAATTCGATGAAATGACGGTCATGCGCCAATCGAGCCAAGCCAATAGACCCAGCATGAGAGTAGCGGTGACAACGCAATTCAGAATGGGGGCAAGCACCCATCGCCAATCACGAAATATCAGTCCCAGCACCAGCATCATGATGAATACAATGGCGGTACCGAAAATCACCAAATCCGATTGCACAAAGGCAATCATATCGGCGGCAATCATGGGTACACCACCGACAAAAATATCGACGTTGCCGCGATAACTATCGGCAATTGCACGCACCTCAGCGACCAGTCGATCACGTCTGCCACTTGCTTGACGCTGCAATTGGTCATAACGCGCTTCTAGGGCTGACAGCTGTGTAGCCTGCTCTGTAGTTAAACCTGCTTCTGCGCGCAGTTGTCGCAGGGACTCGCGCTCACTCAGCACAGCTTGCAGTGAAGCGTCGTCCTCTAGACTCACTTGCACCGCCATCACATCGCCCGCCTCACCCATCAACAGATTGCGGTAGATTGGGCTCATCGTGAACTCGTCGAGGGCAAGTTCTCGACTAACCGCCGGGTCGCGTAACGTGGGTAACTGCTCTGCTTGCGCCAAATCGGTAAGGGACAACGGCGGGCTCTGCAGCAATGGCACATCGAGCACGCTGGTCACATCGGCAACGCCACTCAAGGCCCGGAGTTGGTCAACCATCGTCGCCAGTGCATTCAGCGACTCATCGGAAAGCAGAGAGGTGTTCCCTTTAGGCTGCCATGTGAGCACCAAAAATTCCGCCGATGCGTAGCGCTCGCTGATTTCGCGGAAAAACGCCAGATCGGGATCACCCTGCAACAGTAGCGCATCGGATGATGCATCGAGACGGAGATCGTCGAGACGGGTGACTGCGGCTGACGCCAGCACCAACAACAGACCCACAATGACCAAGGGGCGCTGCAAAACCACCCGACGATAAACATCAAACATGACGTATTCCTGAAAAATATTGCCGCAGAACGCTAGGCCACTGAAGTCTCGAGCGCCGCGAGTAAGCGCTCATGAAAACCACCGAAACCACCATTACTCATAATGACCACAGAGTCGCCCGTCTGCACTGCAGCAGCCACCGTACTCACTAACGTATCGATATCGGATACAACATTCGCTGACGAGCTGCCCTGTGTCACCATACGCTCAATTGACCAATCCAGACCGGGAGGTTGATACCAAAACACCGCGTCAGCGGCGGCGGTGGATTCGGCTAGGCGTTGGCCATGGAGGCCACTGCGCATGGTGTTTGAGCGAGGCTCTATCACAGCAATCAAGCGGCCATTGGGCAATGATGCCCGCAACCCTTCCAGAGTACTTTGGATAGCTGTGGGATGGTGCGCAAAATCGTCATATACACGCACACCAGCAGGCTCACCACGTAATTCCAAACGCCGCTTAACGCCCACAAAACCCGCAAGCGCCTCACACGCCACCTCGACCGGCACACCCACATGATGCGCAGCTGCAACGGCTGCACAGGCATTAGCCACATTGTGCTCACCCAACAAAGACCAGGAACACCCGTAAGATTGACCTGTTGGACTTGCCAGCTTGAACTGCTCGCCACTCGCGCTAACCAGTCGATAGTGCCAGTGCGACCCCGTAGACGCAGATCGCGATGGATCAGCCTGGCCGAGATACTGCACGGGCGTCCATACACCGCGTGCAAGTACGCGCTCTACGGGCTCGCTCTTTGGACAAACAATCATCCCTTCAGAGGGGACACAGCGCACTAAATGGTGAAATTGGGTTTCGATAGCAGCGAGGTTGGGAAATATATCTGCGTGATCGAACTCGATATTGCCGATCACCAAGGTGCGTGGCCGGTAATGGATGAATTTTGACCGCTTATCAAAAAAAGCCGTGTCATATTCATCGGCTTCTATGACAAAAAAATCACTAGCACCGAGTCGAGCAGATACGTTGAAATTGAGGGGCACACCCCCGATTAAAAAGCCTGGCGCCATGCCGGCGTAATCCAAGATACAGGCCAACATACTCGCCGTAGTTGTTTTACCGTGAGTGCCCGATACTGCCAGCACCCATCGCTTACTTAAGAGTTGCTCACCCAACCATTGAGGCCCGGATGTGTAGGGAATACCTCTATTTAAAGCGGCCTCTACCACCGGATTCCCCCTAGACATCGCATTACCGATGATCAACACATCGGGTGCCGGATCTAGCTGCCGGGGGTCATAACCCGACACCACTTCAACACCCGATTTAGCGAGTTGTGTGCTCATGGGTGGATAGACATTTTCATCGGCTCCCGACACGCGATAGCCGAGATCTCGCGCCAACAACGCAAGACCACCCATAAAAGTGCCGCAAATACCGAGGATATGAATGTGCTGAGACAAGAAACACTCCAACTGTCTGTAGTAAGCTTATCATGGCAAAGATCAGCAAATACTCGCCAGCGATACAACAGAAGGAAGTTATGCCAAAAGCAAACGCCTTTTACGCCCAATCAGGCGGCGTCACCCCCGTTATCAATGCATCTGCCTGTGGCGTCATCGAGACTGCAGCCAAACACAAGCGCCATATTGGAAAAGTGTTTGCTGGTCGAAATGGCATCATTGGGGCCTTGCGGGAAGATCTGATCGACACCAGCAAAGAATCTAAAAAAGCTATCCGGGGCCTCATGACCACGCCCTCGGGCGCATTTGGTTCCTGCCGCTATAAACTGCGCAGCCTGGAAGAAAACCGCGCCGAGTACGAGCGCCTTATCGATGTTTTCCGCGCTCATAATATCCGCTACTTTTTCTATAACGGTGGCGGTGACTCAGCGGATACCTGCCTGAAGGTCTCACAGCTATCACAAAAACTAGGCTATGACCTGCAGGCAATACATGTCCCTAAAACCATTGATAATGACTTGCCCGTTACCGATAACTGTCCAGGCTTTGGTTCGGTAGCTAAGTACATTGCCATTTCCACTCGCGAAGCGGCGCTCGATGTAGCGTCAATGTGCGAAACATCAACCAAAGTGTTCATTTTAGAAGTTATGGGTCGTCATGCCGGGTGGATTGCTGGTGCGGCGGGCTTGGCGGCCGAGCAAAATGGTGACGCACCCCATGTCATTCTCTTTCCCGAAGTGGCCTTCGACGAAACTCGTTTTCTAGCCAAAGTGCAACAGACGGTTGCTGACAAGGGCTATTGTGTCGTTGTTGCCTCAGAGGGTGCACAAACTGCTGACGGTCGCTTTCTGAGTGACAGTGGCCTGAAAGATGCGTTTGGTCATGCGCAGCTTGGTGGTGTAGCACCCATGCTCGCCAACTTGGTGAATAGCCAACTCGGCTTCAAGTACCATTGGGCGGTTGCCGACTATCTTCAGCGAGCAGCGCGCCATATTGCCAGCCAGACGGATGTTGAACAGGCCTATGCGGTAGGGGAAGCAGCAGTGGAAATGGCCATTGCTGGCAAGAACGCCGTGATGCCTACTATCGTTCGGGGTACTGGCGAGCGCTACCGGTGGAGTGTTGGTGAAGCCCCCCTCAGTCGCATCGCGAATCGAGAAAAGAAAATGCCCAAAAGCTTCATTTCACGCGATGGCTTTGGCATTACACCCACGGCGCGTCGTTATTTTGAGCCGCTCATTAAAGGTGAGGCATACCCCGCGTACAAGAACGGCATGCCCATTTACACCACGCTCAAAAAGGAGTCGGTCCCCAAACGACTCGATACAGACTTTGCAATTTGAAAACGCGGCTAACGGAGATCGCGTATTAAATTAGAGCGAAGTCTGCAAAACACCACATCGGCAAAGAGTACCCGGTTTATTGGCAAATCACGCCGACTGAATGCTCGCCATCTGCTTGCGCGATAGCTGACTGCGCCGGGCTCACGTAAACTTGCCGCTGATTCACGTCTGACCCAAACATCACAGGAGACTCCCCATGTACCGCGACGAAGAATTTTCTGCATTCCGCCGACATCCCTGGCACGGCCTAGAACCCATCCCAGAGGGGGCGGACGAAGGCATCGTGCAGGCTTACATTGAGATGCTACCTGGCGACACCGTGAAATACGAGCTCGATAAAACTACGGGCTTTTTGGTTGTTGACCGTCCTCAGCGTACCACCGCTACGCCGCCGGCGCTTTACGGCTTCATTCCTCGTACCTATTGTGCAGAGGAAGTGGCTAAACGTTGTGCCCATGCAGATATCGCCGATGGCGACCCGCTGGATATTTGCGTCTTTTCTGAGCGCCTTATCGATCGCGCCGACATTCTTCTCGGTGCGCGTGTTGTTGGTGGTATTCAGATGATCGACGGTGGCGATGCCGATGATAAAATCATCGCTGTTCTCGACGGTGACAATATGTGGGGCGGCGTTGAAGATATCGCTGATCTGCCTCCGATCAAGACTGAGCGTCTGCAACACTACTTCTCCACCTACAAAATGATTCCTGGCAAGAACGTCGATATCAAAGTTGATTATGTTTATGGCCGCGAAGAAGCCTTGGAAGTGATTGCCGCAGCCCGCGCTGACTACAACAACCATTACGGACACCTGTTTGAGCAACAAAATTAAGTAAATTGCTGCCAAAGCATCGCATCACAAAGGGCCACCAGGCCCTTTTTTTGTGTAGAAGGCCTTTTTTTAAGGTGCTTTGTTTCTCACCAAGCACCGCTCAAGCATGGTAAGACGCAGCGCCGGCGTGAAATACCCAAAGCTCCCCAATTTTCATCATCCTGACTAGGCTTAAGAAATGCACGGACGATGCCTATTTGCATACATGCCCCTGCGTATCAGGCAACCACGTAGCGCTCTAACAGAGCCGGCAAATGCGCTACCAAGGTATCCACCAGCGCAAGGGGCCCAGGCATCTGGTCGTTATTTGCCAATGTACTCGGTTGCAGTAATACCTGCGGCAACTGACCACGCCACAGATCCGCCAGCAATTCAGGCCTCAGTGCGGCGCGCAAATTAGCGGTACTTGGACGATAGCTGATATGCCACGGCTCGGGTGCAACGCCACCCATGTCATCTTCATAGGGCCGAAAAAAGCCCTCGGCATCATCGGCAGCAATACGCTCGCTGAGCCAATCGGTTAATGGCCCAAACGGTCCTTCGGGCGCATACTCGGCTGGTGTCAAGGCAAGTTGATAATCGGCGTCAACTGTAGCCCCATCATAGACATCAAGATCAGTACCCCAGTGATGTCGCGAGGTACCGGGCAACGCCGAAAAACGCAAAACAGCGTGCAGCCATTGCTCATCCGAAAAATCCCGTCGCTGTAACATGTGGCCGCGCTCATGCCTCACGGTACGCACCCCCAGCAGTTTGCTATTAACGATGTGCCACTGACGCTGATAATCACGAAACCCAGAGGCAACTCGCAAGTCGAAACCACTGGCAGCCGCACGCCGGCGTAGCCGCTGAAAAGCGCTGGCAGTATTTTTATCGAGCAATCCCCAAGGGCCCGTATCTTCTAACCCCTCGGCATCAAACCCGAAGGCGCGCCGATACGGTAATGGACTTAGCAAAACTGGTTTACCCGTCGATTTCATGAAGTGCCACCTGCCACTTCACCAATCAACGCAGCTAACCCTTTTTTATAAAAGTAGCGCCAGAGCTCAACCATATTCCATCAAACCGAAAAGTCGCCGACATCCAAACTTAACTCGACCGGTAACAAGCCTGAAACATTAATTGCTGTCGGCGTGATCGACGTTGCCACAGCATAGACCTCTACCCCTGCCTGCACGGCTCGACGCAAGGCTACACCGTAGTCAGGATCAATGAGATCCGCGGGCGCAACACGCTCAATGCCCTCGCGAAGAACGCAGAATACCAGAGCGCCACGGGCGCCATCGCTCACCACCTGCTCGAGTTCATGGACATGTTTTTGTGCCCTACTGCTAACAGCATCCGGGAAAGCGCCCAACCGCCCATCAAGTAGCAGGGTGACCGCTTTCACTTCCACGTAAATAGGCACACGTCCACCCGATAACAAAAAGTCGATACGTGAACCCTGCCCGAAGCGTACCTCGGAGCGACACAGAGTGTGGTCCGCAAGTGCTGGTATCCATCCGTCTGCCAGCGCTTCGCCTATCACCACATTGGCCAGTGACGAGTGCAC